>NZ_LMMW01000002.1:0-140649 GCF_001422845.1 Methylobacterium sp. Leaf100
CCTGCCGTAGCTTGGCAACGATCTCCTCGGGCTTCGGGTGCTTTGCCATCTTGTCCGTCCTCCAGGCTCAAAAGCCATACCAAAGAGCGGACCACTTCAATGGGGGCTGACCAGAGCTCGCGCCAGGCGTGCCCCTCGTTGGTGTTGCCCCAGATGATGAAGTGGCCGAGCGCGTAGGCGACGCTGTCGCGGTCCCAGCCGTAGATCGAAATTTCCAGGCGGTCCGGCTGGACGTCGACGCCGGCCGTCAGCAGCAGCACCGCCTCGGGGATGGTCAGCATCCGCTTGCCGCCCGGCGCGTCCGGGTCCGGCACTTCGATGTTGAGGCCGAACGCCTCGACCCGGTCGGCCAGGGCGTCAGCGGTGGTCTGGTCGACGCTCTCGGACCAGCCCTCGCCGAGCTTCGTGTTGTGGAACGCGCGCAGCAGGTCGGGCTGGCCGGAGGCCGCAACGTACTCCGCCGCCAGTTCGGCCCAGGACGCGTTGACGTGGGGCGAGATCAGCGCCGACAGGGCGAAGCCCGCGTGGCCCTTCACCTCCGGCCGGAGGGCGCGCCACCGGCCGTTCGCGACCATCTCGGCCTTGCGCCGCTCGGGGATGCAGACCCCGCATTTCGGGCAGGCCCATTTCGCGGTCTCGGTCAGGTGCCGGATAGTTCTGCCCTGCGCATCCTTTTCCTTGTCCCACTCCATGTGGGACCATTTCGGCTCCGAGAACTCGCCGCACTCGACGCACCGCATCTCGTAGATGCGGCGGTCGCTGGCGTCGTACTCCCGGCAGATCGTCGAGGTGTCCTCGTCCTTCGGCGTCGAGCCGCGGACGATCTTGCGGTTGGGGAAGGTCAGCGTCCGGTTGATCGCCAGCGTGAGGGCGTCGCCCTCGGCCGTGACCTCGATCGCGTCCTCTTCATCGATGAGCAGGACGCGCACCGTGTGGGCGCGCAGGTTGCGCGGCGACCGGGCCGCCTTGATCTTAAGCGAGCCGCCAGGGAAGCGGCGGTACATCATGTTGTTGCGGCCGGTCTCATCGGCCTCAGTCGAAAGGAGTTTGGCGACGACGGGGCTCGAATCGAAGATCGGTTCGAGGTCCGACACCACGAAGTCGCGGCAGCTGTCATCGGCGGGCAGCAGCACCATGATCGGCGCCGGCTCATTGACGACGTGGCCCGCGATGGCACCGACCAGGATGGTGGTGTAGCCGACGCGGACGCACTTCTTGACGGTCACCCGCGGGATGGTCGGATCGCCGATGGCGTCCGCGATCTCCCGCTGGAAGGCCCAGAGCCGGACGGGACCGGGATCGGCCACCAGCCCCTCGGGCAGGCACAGGCCTTTCTTCTTACCGCCCTCGATCCACTGCGACAGGGGGAGGCGTGGCGGCGGCCGGACCTTGTCGAGGGCTTTGGCGACGGTGCGGTCAAGCAGCGTCGACATCGTCTCCCGCCGCGTCCGACATTGCGTCCCGCACCACCTGATCGATCTCCTGCACTTCGTGCGGCGTGAGGTGGGTCAGCTTCATGGCGACCTTGCCGGAGATGGCGAGAAGCCGAGCGCGGAGCTTGACCATCTCGTCGGCCCAGCGGCGTTCAGCGGCGCCGGCATCGATCATCCGGCCGGCGGCCTCGGCGTGCGCGCGGTCGCGCTCCCAGGTCTGGACGATCTTCTCGGCCGTCCGCGCCTGGTTGAAGGAAAGCTCCTCGCCGTCGGCGATCACCACGCCTTCAGCGGCGAGGATCTCGCGGATGCGCGTCCGGGCCAGGTGGGCCTCGACATTGGCTTGAGCGGTGGCGGCGACCAGCGCGGCCGGGCGTTCACCGTTCTCCGTTCCGTGAACGCTCGTGAACGCACCCGGCTGTCGGGCAGGGTCGGTGTTGGCGGCGAGGGCCGCGCGAACTTCGGCCTCGTCGAATTTGCCGTCGGCCCCCTTCGGAATCTGCCCGGAGGCCACGAGCTTGTGGAGGCCCGACTTGGCCCGGCCGAGGCGCCGAGCGAGCTCGCTCAGGCTGATGCGTTCGGCCATTTCGTTCTCTCGTTCACCTATAAAATTGGACCTGCAGGGAGGGAGAAATCGGGAGCAACTCTGCCCGCAGTGAGGTCAGATCGGCCGGAGGACCCGTTGCTGCGGTGCGGTGGTGCGGTGCCGCATCGGGGTGGGGTCGGAGGTCCGAGATGCGGTCCTCAGTCCGTAGCTGCCTTGGCCGGCAAGACGCCCTATGGTCGCCCTGCGGAAAAGGAGAGCGCTATGGGTATCGGGTACGCTTGGGAAAAGACGATGGTGGCCGTCACGTCGATGGCCAGTAATCCTGACAGCATCCAAGAGAGGGTGGCTGCCGCTTACGTTGACAGCTTGATGCACATCGAGCCCGAAAGGGATTTGCCGGATGATCTCCGCCCCTTGCTGGCCGAGATCAAAGCGGCTCTGACCGACACCCCTGCCGTCGGGGATGAGGGTCGAGTTGCTGCTTCAGCCCGTGCGATGGGGCGCGAGAAAGCCACTGATGTCGCTCGAAAGATTGTGGATCTCTACGATAAGGTCTGCGTCGCCCGCCCCGAGCGTTGAGCTCAGGATCTCAGGATAAGCGTTGATCGACCTGAGCGCGCCGAGCGGGGCTCTCCCATTCGGCCGCTTCGAGATAGGGCCACTCCAGCTGCTTATAGTCCCGGCATGCTCATCAGCAGCCCGATCTCGTGGGTCACGCGGGCCTCAAGCTCGCTGCCCATGATCCGGTCGAAGGCGGCGGCAGTGGCGCCCTGCAGCATCTCGTCGGGGATGTAGACGCCCGAGTTCTCCAGCCGCACCTTGCCGCGCCAAGCGTGGCCCATGCTCACGTTGGTGAACACGTGGCCGCCCATGACCGGGCCTTTGCGGTTGGGGAAGCGGCCGCCCTTGGTGAAGGTGCCGTGGAACAGCTGGCGGCGACCGCGGGGCGCAGCCGAGACGCCGGCCTTGGTCTCCTTCGGCTCAAAGAACTTGAGGCTGATGTCGCCGCCGGTGGTCGTCAGCGTGTAGGTCAGCCGGTCCGTGTTGCGGGCCTTGAACTGCTCGTTGCCGTGACGCGCGCCCTGGACCTTCACGGCCCGAACGATGGTCGAGCGCTTCAATCCGGTCTGGATCACGAGGCTGCGGATGACCGCTGTCTTGGCCTTGGCGCCGGTGTGGTTGAGGGCGCGGGCCAGGGCGACAGGCGCGCGGGCGCCGAGTTCGCCCAGCTGGTTCGAGAAACGCTGGAGCAGCCCGTCGCCGGAGAATGTCAGGCCGGTCATCGTGCATCCTGCGACGACGTTGGCACTTGAGGCACGACACGCACAATACGAGTCGATCCCGCATCCATGAGTTCGATCTTCAGCCGCGGCGCACTGGCTCCGATATCCGCCGATCGCACCAGCAGCTCCACCTCATCATCGTTCCGGTTCTCAAGGGAACCAATGATGCTGTAGCCTTGCGGCAGCGAAAGAATTGCTAGGGCCAAACCGGCCGCCGGGACGGCCAACACGGCAACACCATGAGCGGGGTCAGATGACATCTTATACGTCCAACATTTCCAGCCTGGAACGGAGCATTGTCGATCTCCAACGTCAGGATGCTACCGAAGCTAAGAAGGAGGCCGATCTCACATCAAAGCATTACAAGGCCGTGGAGGCTGCCGGTCGCGCTTCCAGTACATCGACAATGACTTCAAAGCTTAAGGACGCAGAGCGTGCTTCTCATGACCTTGCGAGCGTTAAAAAGAAAAGGGCGGATCTGAGCAGCCAGATGGCCTCAAAGAGTAAGGACTTGCGCTCATATCTTGAGAAGCAGGCAAAGGAGGATCAATCTGCGCTCAAGAAAGCCGCTGACACACAGAAGAAGATGGCTGACGAGCAAAAGCGCATGATTCGCGAGCGAGAGGACCATGATCGCCGGGTCCGCTCAGACCTTCATCGGCGCGCCATCTCATTCCCAACCTCTGCGACCGACCCGAACACCGAGGGATTCGACTTCTTCATTTCTCATGCGAGCGAGGACAAGGAGAGCTTCGTCCGTTCGCTGGCCCAGGAGCTGACGACTCTAGGAGCGAAGATCTTTTACGACGAGGCAACCCTGCGAGTGGGGGACAGCCTGCGCCGCAAGATCGACGATGGCTTGGCCCGTTCACGCTTCGGCGTTGTCGTTCTCTCCGAGCATTTTTTCCGGAAGGAGTGGCCGCAGCGGGAGCTGGATGGGCTTGTCGCGCGCGAGATTCAGGGCGTGTCTCGCATCCTGCCGATTTGGCACAAAGTTTCTAAAGACGAGGTCGCCGCAAACAGCCCCACCCTTGCCGATAAGGTGGCCCTCAATTCCAGCACGAAGAGCGTCTCAGAGATTGCGAAAGAACTCTACGACATGCTGGGTACGTGAGCTCGGTGATGGATGCACCTTGACTACGTGACCAGCTACGCTTGTACTGACCTCGCGACCGTTGGGAGATCCGAGTTCTCGGCGAATGCCTTTGCGGCCGGGCAACTGCCCGGGAATGGAGGTGATTTCAATGGCGCAGAAGATCGGACGCAACGCGGGGAATGGGCGTTTCACTACGGTGAAGACGGCCAAGTCCAAGCCCAAGACCCACGTGGTAGAGACGATTAAGAAGTGACGGGCAACCGCGCTTCTGGCGACGACCGGCCCCAAACCGGTCGTCGTTTTCTATCAAGGGGTACGCATCTAGTGCGTATCCCTGATGCTCCGCAAAGCAATCTAAGATGGTGAAGTAGTCCACCAGTGGTGGACGATCTTCCGAACCAGCCTACAAAGTGGAGAAAACGGCTAACCCGTCTCCGCAGGGGCTCAACATCGATCCCATGACGGGAGAGTACAGCGCCTACAGTGCTAAGGGAGGAATCTATTACACGACGGCGCTCTCCGCAATACCCGCGCGGCAGCGTCAAGCGTCGGGTAGAGCTAGAAAGTGCGTGTGCTCATCGTTGGTCGCCGCCAAGCCCTATTGTTCGAATATGTAAGGCGTTGACTTACGACCCGTAAGCCGTCACCTTACAATCATGATCCGGTCGTTCCGCAGCAAGGGTCTCGCCCTTTTCGCCCAGACGGGCAATGCCAAGAAGCTGAGCGTCGAGCATGCCGGTCGCGTCGCCCGTGTCCTGAACCAACTGAACGCGGCGACGAAGCCCGAGGACATGAACCTCCCCGGCAACCGCTTCCACGCCCTGACCGGCGACCGTGCCGGAACCTACGCGGTCAATGCCAGCGGCAACTATCGGATCACCTTTCGCTGGGACGGCCCGGATGCCGTCGATGTCGATCTGGAGGACTATCACTCATGAGCGGCAACCCCCTTCTGTCCGGTCTCGCCCCGACCCATCCCGGCGAGATCCTGCGCGAGGACATTCTTCCGGCCATTGGCCTGTCCAAGGCCGACGTTGCGCGCCGCCTCGGCATCTCTCGTCAGACGCTCTACGACATCGAGGGTGAGCGGCTGCCCGTGACGCCGGCCATGGCGCTCCGCTTTGGGCGCCTGTTCGGGAACGCTCCCGAGTTCTGGGTCAATCTTCAGCGCGATTACGACTTGCGCACGCTCGAAGCCGAGATGGCGGAAGAGTTGGCCGCGATCGAGCCTGTGGCGGCTTGAGGGCTCATTGCATTCACCTGCACTCAGCTGCACCGGCCGCGCCCCTCGAGTGTGCCAGACGAAGGGGAAGGACAGCCGGGACCGGCGCTTGCTCACGGACGTGACGCGGCGCGTCGGCTGCGCGCTCAGGAAAATGCGGGCGAGCCGGATGGAAGAGGGAGGGCGAACGCGGGTCGGGCAGGTTTAGCGAGTCCACTAGCAGAAAAGGCGCAGCCTCGCAGCTGCGCCTCTCCAAAGTTACTCAGTCGGGCAAATCAGCGGAGCGCCCGGCGGCGGACAGCTTCGTCGTAGCTGCCGGGGTGCAAACGACCGAATTTCACGTCGGCGATCCGCCCCTGATTCACGTCGAAGGGGGCTGCGATGCGACTGTAGATTTCGCCGTCCATCAGACGGAGATGAACCTGTACGGCCTCCTCAAACGTGAGGCGGTGGCAGGGCGGCTGGTGTCGAGCTTTGGCCATTAGGGCCTCCTTTTGGAGGCCTTGGAAACTTGACACGCCATCAGGCACGCACTTAAGGTGCATGTGTTGAAACTGACAGCCGCAAGCTCCCAAGGTCTTTGCGGTTAAGACACTAGCCGGGGCAGGCACGCCTCGGCTTTTGTCGTTTTTGGGCCGATTCGTTCGACCCAGTGCACATCTTAGCTTTTGCTGACCAAGAGTCAAACGGCCAGCGTTTAAATGCGCCCAGATGCCTCGCCAACGCCGTTTAAGACTTTAAGCCTTCAAACCACGCGAAACCGCTTTTTGGCCGCCCTGGGCCATTTTTAGGCCAACTCAAGCACGTTCTGGATCGGTTCCGAGGGAAGTGTCCACTTAGCTGGCGTGCTGCTGCCAATAACCCTTCCACGACTGACTAACGGGCGAGGCCATCGTCAGACCAATCGTGCGATTGAACGCCTCGCCGTTCGGGTGGCGCCGGTTGTCCTCCTTCCAAGCCGCCTCGGCACCGTAATAGTAGGGGGTCTCGCTGTGCACCCTCACCCCACCTGCACATCCGCGATCCCAAGCTCGACCGGCGAAGGCCGGCCGAACAGGCTGACGGCAACCTTTAGCCGGTCGTTCGGCAGGAGTTCTTCGACGACCGCAGGGAAGGTGGCGAAGGGGCCGGTGGTGACCATCACGCTCTGCCCGGCCTTGATGCCGACCGGCTCCACGATCTCGCCCCTGGCTATGACATCGACGAACCGCTGGAGGCCTTCCGCGTCCAGCCGGGCGGGCTTCAGGACGGGGCCAGCGATGTTGCCCTCCTTGGAGGTGTCCTCGACGGGACGGGAGACGATCTCGGCCACGCCGACGCTGGTCCTCGCGACGTCCAAGTGGGCGAGGTCCCGCACGCCGATGAAGACCGTCCGGATCAGCATGGGCGTCCGGCGGATCACGCGGCGGCCGCGGCGAACCACAACCTCGGTCGAGCGGGGCTGGTAGGTCACTGCCTCGGCGTCCTGCAGGGCCTTGAGCGCCCGGTCGCCCATGCGGGGCATCGTCTTGGCGATGTACCAGCACAGGGCCGGGTCGATGACGGGCGAGGCCACGCCGTAGATCGGATCGGCGATGCTGCGGGCGCTGGGGCCTGCCTGGGCCCCGCTGGACGACACCGGGGTGCCGACGGTTCCGCGGCGCTCTGCACGGCGGAGCTCCCTGCGCTGGCGGCGCTCGCGTTCACGTTGGCGCTTGCCCTTCGCTCGCTGGCTCTTCGCTTGGACGGTCATGGAGGCTCTCGGTACGCGACGGGGGGATCGGTCAGGCGGCGTTGGTCGCCAGCGGGCGTTCCGTCAGGATCCGCTCGGTCGCCACGGCGAGGCGCGCCTCCTCGACGATGTCAGGTGCCGTGGTGCAGCCTGCCGTGCCCGGCCGGTACTGCTCGTCGGTGCCCTGGCGCCACTCGTCGCGGAAATGGTCGATGGCGAGGCGCAGGCGGTGCCGGCGGTCCTGTTCGGGGTTCGGCTTCGCCGCTAGTACGCCCAGCGGCTCGCCGGTCGGCTTGGCGTAGTCGAGCCACCGGCGCTGGTAGAGCCAGCTATCGGCCGATTTCACGTACTCGGTGCCGGATTTGCCGATGCGAAGCTGCTCGGCGGCGTAGGCCTTCGCCCCAGCCTCGATCTCGTCGGGCGTGGCCCCGGCCTTGATCGCCTGGTCGTAGCGTTTCCGGGCCTGGGTCGTCGGGAAGCTGACGTGCTTCGGGGGGAAAGCTGCTCGAAATCTATCGAACCCTACGTCCGTCCCCTTGGGGACTATAGGGGTTTTAATAGGTGTAGGTGTAGGTGCTTTCGGTTCGCTTTCGTTCTGCTTTCCATTTTCAGAACCTGATGCTTCGGTCGGGTCGTTGTTTTCCAACGGCTTAGGTCGTCCGCCTTGCCTGCCAGCTGCACGCTTTTTCTCGACCTTTTCCGACACGAATTGGTGCTCGCGCGTGAGCCGTTTTTGCGTCCAATAGTCGTCGGACAGATGCCAGAACGCCATGACCTCCGGATGAATCCGGGCCCACTTCGCCGGGCTGATGCTGAGCATGCGAGCAATCTTGGCGTCGTCGTTGGGTATCCGACAGCCGGGGGAGCGCCAGGCCAACATCAGCAGCATCACGTAGGCGCCGCGCTGTTCCAGGCTCAAGTGGCCGGTGTCGGCGATGAACGCATCGGTGAACAGCGGAAGGCTGGGAAGCGCACTCATGACCCTCACCGATCCCGGATGGCGTTGAGCGCGGGGTCGACCCAGACCCGCACGGTCTGGTTCGGGCGCCCGGCGCGGTTCTTGTCGATGATGAGTTCGAGGTCGTGCCGGACCCGGTCGAAATCGTCCCGGGCGTTCGGGCAGCCGTCGCGGAAAGCCTGCGTGCGCTCCGCGTAGTAGCCCGGCCGGTAGAGGAAAATCACGGTGTCCGAGTTCTCCTCGAAAGCACCGGCCCCGCGGATGTCGGCGAGGCCGGGCCGCTTGTCCTCGCGCCCCTCGGGGCCACGGTTGCACTGCGCCAGCAGGAAGACCGGGCAGTCGAGGTGCTTGGCCAGCGCCAGGGCGCCATCGGCGACCTCCTTCAGTCCCTCGTCCTCGCGGCGGTAGGCGCGGGCCGGGCGCACGATGTGGGCGTGGTCGATCACCACGCACCCGAGCGGCGTACCCTTGCGGGCGTAGGCGTTGGCGAGGCGGTCCGACGAGGCGGCGATGTCGCCGATGGTGCGGCCGCCGCCGTCCTCGATCATCATCGGCTGCTGGCGCTGCTCGTAGACCACGCCAGCGACCAATTCCGCCTGGCGGTAGTCGAGGCCGCCCCGGCGCATGATCTGCTCGTAGGAGATCCGGATTCCGCGGCGCTGCAACTCGCTTGAGGCGGTGCGCGCCGCGATCTGCCGGCGCGACATCTCGAGGGAATGGTAGAGGGTGGCGCAGTTCTGGTCGGACATCGCCAGGGCGATCTCGGTTCCGAGGATCGACTTGCCCATCGATGTGCGCCCGGCCGCCGTGATGAGGTTCGCGGGCTGCGGTCCACCGCCGATCTCACGGTCCAGCGAAAGGATGCCGCTGCTCGCGAGCTTCACCGACGATCCCTGCAGGTCGGCGGTGATCCCGGCGACCAGCGCCTCGCCGGCCTCGGCTAGCGTCGCGCTCATGGACTTGCGGGACACGAAGCTCGCCCGAACCTTGTCGACCTCGGCGTAGATCCGTTCGAGCGTCGGGCCGGGAATCACGGGGCCACCCTCGCGCACGTCGCTGGTCGCCGCCGCGAGCTGGCGCAGCTGCCAGTACTGCTGCACCGTCCGGGCGTACTCCTCGGCGTTGGCCGGTACGGCGCCGTGGGCGGTGATGCTGGTGAGGTACTGAACGACGGTGCGCCCGCCGAGGTCGCGGCCCGCCGCCGTCGGACCGATAGCGGCGCGGACCTTCATGTAGTTCGGCGTGTCGCCGGCCGCGCTAACCGCCGCGATGGTCTCCCACAGGTAGGTATGGAGCGGCTCGTGGAAGTGCTCCGGCGCAACGAGGTGCTGGACCAGCGGGAAGACGCCGGGCGAGGTCAGCACACAACCGATCAGACCGGCCTCGGTGTCGAGGTCCGCCGGGATCACATCTGCCATGGAGGTATGAGCCTGTAAGCCGCGCGCGCGTACCGGTCCTGCGTGATCCGGCATCAGAGCAAGCCGATCCGCTCACGGGGATCCGGGATGGCGAGGAGGATGAAGCGCTCCCAGGCGCGGGCTGCCGCCAGCATGTCGAGGATGCGCAGCGTCTCGTCGGCCCGGTTCTTCGCCGCTGTGTAGTCAGCGAAAGCACTGTTCATCTGGGCGTCGCGCGCGACGCTGAGATCGATCACCTCACCCATGACGAGGCTCCTTGTGAAGGCGTGAGACAGCAGGCCGGGACGGAGCGAGGACAGCAGGGGGCATCGGCCAAAGCTCCGGGGTTCGGGAGCGCCGTGTTCGGCGTAAACGATTTGGTAACCAGCCTTGGTTAAGAGCCTCTGATTAGACTCAGGGCGGCGGCTGCGCGTGGGTCAGTGGGATCACTCGTCACTCTCCCTGAGCCAGACGCCGAGAGCGGTGAGCGAGAGCCCGAAGCGCATCAGCATCCGGCCCACCGGGTCGCGCAGCCAGACGGGACACGCGTTCCGCAAGCGCTTCAAAATCTGCTGCGAGGCACGCCAACTCATCTGTTCTCTCCCGGCTGCGCGCTGCGCGGGCCGCTCGAATGGCTTCGATCTCGACGGCCTCGACGCGCCTGGCCTTGCGATACCAGAGGTCGAAGGCACGCCAGTACGACAGACCGGCCCGGCGGGCGGCGCGTCCGATCTGCGATTTGACTCGGTCGTCGCAGCCGAGGGGCCGTGCGAGGTCACGCAGCCCCTCGGCTGCTTCAAGGACAAGGGCGGTCAACGACCCCTCCCAAGACTTTTGGGACATCTCCCAATGCTCCTTCGCCACAGTGATGGGCGTGACGAGGAGGTTGGCTTTGCAGTCCCGGAACGATGGAACGAATGAGGACGGACCTGACGGACGCGGTGCTTTGGCGGGCGAACGCGGACGGCAGGGCCGGACCTCGGGGGAAGACAGCGGACACGGTCACGACGATGCCTCCGCAAGCGAACGGCGCGGCTTGGCCGGCTCCAGATCCCGAGCACGGACCTGCCCGGCGGACAGCTCCTCGATCCGGGCGGCAACCCGGACGGAGGGGCCCCGCTCGCGGAACCGGAGCTTGCGGACCATGAACAGGGAGATGTCGCCGATGCGGTCGGCCATCTCGCGGTCGGTCAGGCCCTCGTCGCGCATCCAGGCTTTCAGCAGCATGGCGGGGCTACCCTCCCTGGCCGGCACGGAGGGGCGCGGACCGCCCCTGGTGCAGGTGCTGGGCGACGCCCTGGCAGTGCTGATGGTGGACCTGATCGCGGTGGTGCCGGTGGGCGACCGGCCCGCGGCGCGCGAGCGGCTGGCGAACCGCCTCGACGATCAGAGCCGCATCCCAGGCGCCGGGCCGGCGGCGGCGCTGCTCGGCGCCATCGCCAACGCCCTGATGCGCTTGGAGCGATGACACCCGGACGCGCCCCACCCCGAATCCGAGGAGGCCCCCATGGCGAACGAAGAAGAGCTGTTCGAGATCGAACTGGAGAGCGTCGAGCGCAACTTCGGCCCTGATCTCGGCGACACGAGCTACGACGTCGCGTTCGACTGCACCCGGGGCGCGACCCTGATCCACATCACCGTGAGCCTCGACGCGGACGCGGTGACCACCACGGAGATCATCCCGTTCGCCATGAGCGAGCTGAACCGGGCCTTCGCTGCCCTGGCGGGCCAGACGAAGGCGTGGCGGATCGAGCCGGGACAGGGCCTGCGCCCCGCTGGACAGTGACGGGCCAGCCCCTCCACCATCAGCGACACCGACGAGGCCGAGGGAGCCGGGAATGGACGAGGTGCGGTTTCGAGCCCTGGAGGCGCGCATCGCCGAGTTGGAGAACGAACTGAAACGGGCGCGGAACGACATCCATTGGGCAATCGGCTTGATGTTCGTGGTGCCGGTTGGGTTGCTGATCATCCTGCGGGTCTGGTCGTAAGGATTCTGCAGGCCAATGCCGCTGGCACCACAGAACGGATCGACAGCATGCCCATGAGGTTCGAAGCTCTCCCTCTCCGCCATGCGCACTCGTCGTTCGACCGACTGAGTGATGCGCACGCAGTGCTGACTGTGGACCTCGTCCATTGCCTGCCAATTACCAACCGAGCCAGTGTAACGGATCGGCCTGCGAACAGGCTCGACGATCAGGGCAGAGCACCCAGCAACGGACAGGCCACCGCAGCTTTGGGCGCGGTTGGCTAATTGCAGATGAAGCTGGGAATATGAGGTGCTCATCAGGGGCGAGCCTCGGGTTTTGGGTATAAATCGGGACGCAGTATATGGCGCGATACGTTTAGAGTACGCTCAAGCTGCAGCACTCTGGATGCTGGAGCCCGTCGCCATTGCTCTACTGCTTGACGCGAGATGCCCAACCCTGTGGCTATCGCTTTCGATCCGCCACACGATTGGATAGCTAATTTGAGCGCGCTGTCAGCCATACGCAGCATATGTCACGTATTAATTGCACAGGCAAGCGAAACTTGCATGGACGGGGCCGGTATGGGTGGTTCACTGGGCGGATGATCGGAAACTTGGCACACGTGATACGGCACGCGCGAACCGCAGCTGGCCTGTCGCAGCAAGCCCTCGCCCAAAAGTTGGGCGTATCACGCGCGGCTGTTGGTCAATGGGAAGGTGGTACGCACGAGCCTTCAACCGAAAACCTAATTGCTGTCTGCGCAGTGCTCGGGGTTGATGTAGGAAGCGCTGTTCGCGGTGAAATCAAGCCGGTAAAGCCGGACGATTTCCAAAGGAATGCCTTATCGGCAGCAGATCATTTTAGGCTGCTGGGCGGGCTCGCTAAAACTACTCTATCTCGTCAGTATAGCGATCCTGAAAAACTGGTCGATCTATTTGCTTCTCATACTCTAGATGATAGCGCGCATATATATGTGAGCAAGGATCCATTTTCTCCCTACCCTCGTCCTATAAGTTTAATGGAGAAGGAGGGGTCATATGCTTTGATATTGTCAGATAACTACTTATCTCCAAAATTCGAAGATAGTGATATCGTGTATCTGTGCAGCACCACTCCCGCACAAATCAATGACTATGTGCTGATATACACCAAAGAGACAACAGATTTGCGCCGAGATCTAGAGTCAGAAGGCGTGCCTGTTACTAAATGTTACCTTGGAAGATTAATCAAACGTAGTATTTTTGGCATGGAGATCAGGCATTTCAGTCCCGATCGTATCCTTACAATTAAGCTGGATGCGATCGCCGCCATCCATCGTGTTTATGCGTCGGACGAATTGATAGCTCAGGCGTAGACGCAAGTTTCGCTTGCATATCACTCATAGCAAGTTTAGGTTTCCGCATCGTCGCAAGCGATGGAGCCCATTCGTGCTGCCCAACGCCCCTCCCTACGTTCCTATCATCGACTTGGCCTGCCTCTGGCTGACTGGTCGCCGCGCTTTCCGTATGGAGGGTTGAGCGGTGGCACAGATTGTCCCCTTCCGTCCCCAGGACCTGCATCCGCAGATCGGCCAACCTGAGTGGCGTAGCTCCCTCCTCGCTGCAGCGATCCGGCACACGGCGCACGTCGCCGGGCCGATATGCCCCTTCGCGCTGTTCCGTCACCTTCAGGACTGGCTCGGCCTGCCCGAGGAGGTCTGCGGCGGTGAGATCAACACCATCCTGTTCGCGATGGTCCGCAGCGGCCTCTACACCTCGAACACCCACGACGTGGCGACCGGCACCATAACCCTGGGTGCGGAGACGCGCCTGACCGCCTCGCGAGTCCTGACAGTCTGCCTGCACGGCGAGCCCTGCGGCGATCCCGAGGACGACGACATCTGAGAGGTTTCGGGTAAGCGCGGCGCGCCACCCGACACAAGCGGCCCCCGCCAGTGCTGCAACACCAGCGAGGGCCTTCCCCAAACCGAAGGATCTGAAACCATGGAACAGGGCAACCGCCTTGATAGCACCCCCGTGTCTGCTGTGCAGGCCGTTCGCGACGATGCCGGGGAGGACCGCGCGCTGGACGCGGCCGTCGCCGCGCTCCTCACCCGCCCCGACCCGGAGCGTCGGCCGGCGGACGACCATGAGTTGCTTCAGCTTGGCGCTCAGTTCGATGCCGCCCATCAGCGGTGGCTCGATGCCGTCGAGGCCAATCGTGAGCCTTCTGAGCGCTTATCCGACTTCATCAAGGCAGCAAAGGCAAGAGGCGGCCCGACCCTGAAGGACGTTGAGGCTGCCTGGACGCTTCCGGGGGTAACCGAAGCCGAGGCCCACGAGGACGATGCCTTCGGCATGGTGGCAGACGGTCATGGGCTCAAGATCTTGAAAGTGCCGGCCAAATCTCTTGCCGGTCTCGCTGTGCATGCGCGGGCTGTGATTCCCACCGTTTGGTTGGCTGGCAACTACGAAGAGGATGCTGACCTCGGTGAGAACGAAGACCTTCCGCAGAAGCCGGTCCGCCTGCTGATCCAGTCCGTCTTGAGGCTCGCTGGTGTCGATTGGAAGGGTACGCCGCTCGATGCGGAACGAGTGGCAATCCCCGCGGCGGGTGCATCCTCTCGCAGGCCTGCCGGCTCCGCATCGCCGGAACTGGCTTCCATGGTCGCGGAATGGGTCGCCGCGATCGATACCGAGAACAACGGTTCACAGGATGGGCCGGATGACGAGGAGCGGATCGCTCAGCGAATCACCCTACAACAGGCCATCCTCGCATTTCCTGTCACATCCTTCGCTGACCTCGCTGCCAAGGCGCCGCTGTTCCAGGATGAGGTGGAGGCCGCGAGCCGCTCCGATGCATCGTCGAACACGCTGGAAGCCTTGGCTTGGCAGTGTGTCCTGCGCGACATCGCAAGCTTGAGCGGCGAGCCTGCTCCTCCCCCCGAGCCGAAGGTAAATTGGAACAACCCGCCTGCTGGCTTCATGGCCTTCCCGGCCATTGAACCGACAGGCTTCATTAATATCGTCGATAGGCTGAGGCTTGAAGCCGAGCGACTGCATGAAATCGACAGATCTTCCGATCTCCCCGAGGATCGTCACGACGATGTGCATCCCCCGGCGTTGCTGCGGGAGATCGCCGCCGAGGGTATGTTACTGGCGAATTCGCTCATTGAGTACTTTGGTAAGGAGCCCATCGACAAGGTGCTGACCACCGATATCGCCCTTCGCGATCATGCTCTTCGTGTCCGAGCACTCGGCGGAAACGTTGATTTTGATCTTGATGCCGAATTAGTCAGTATTGGACAAGAATGGCCTGGGCTCGTTGCGGAAATGAAACGGACTTTTGACCGACTAGACGATGCAAATGAAGCCCTCAATGCTCCGGAAATGCCCCGTGAGTTGCGGGTTTATGGCTACGATGTCGCGAGCGGCTTTCCGCTCCCGCACCAAACTGCAAAAGGCTACGCTCCTTATGGTTCCAACCAGATCGAAGAGCTAAGAGCTACTCCGAGGATGGGGGTCTTCATCGGTGGAAAACCTGAGGGCGAGTTGCTCGCAGGCGGCGGCTACCGGAAGGTGGACCAGAATGCCCAAAAGCGCGCCGAGGCGATTATCGCGGCATGGGATGGCTGGCGCGCTGAGGTCGAGCGGAGGGAGCTTGCCCACGACATCCCGGGGCTTCGAATGGCAGCACAGGCGGCTACCCGAGCCCACGATGCAGCAGCTCTCCGCGCCCGGTCCCTCAAAGCACATACGGCCCGTGGCCTGATTGTTAAGGCTGAGATTGCTGCAAGCTTAATCCCCTGGGCGGACCGCGATGCCCAGGCCGAAAAACTCGATGCGGATGACGAAGTAGGCATCCTCTACGCGCTGGTTTCCGACACCCTGAGGGTGCTGGGTAGCAATGCCTCGAAGCAGGCGCCTGCATCATGACCTCTCTTTTCCAACTCCCGACGCCCCCCATCAGGGGCGTCACCACCATCCTTCTGCGCGACGGCACCGAGATCCGCGTGGATGCCATCGAGACGAGCGCGCAGGGACAGGCGATCCTGGCTGAGATCGACGGGGCTATCCTGGCGATCGAGGACCAGATTGCCCTTGGCACCGGGACGGACGATCCGACCTGGCGGACCCGGGCGGAACTTGCGCTCAAGCGCAAGCGCCGAAGCCGACCGGTCCTGCAGGAACGGATCGGTGTCCTGCGCCGTGCCGAGAAGGCAGCAGCGCTTGGCGCCAGTCAGGCGCAGTCGGCATCGAAGGTCGACGCCAAGCGGCAGGCCTTCGTCCAGGCCGCCTACGAACTCTTGGGCCACGAAACCTGCGTCGAGGTATGGGCCCTCGCTCAGGAAAAGCAGCCCCTGCTGTTCGCCGATGCCGGAGGGCCGGACCGATGAGCGTGTCCGATCTCCCCGGCTACCACGACGTTGGCGGACGCGTTTGGCCCACCGCGAAGCTCGATTCCCTGCTCGCCCAGCCGAAGGTAATGCAGACCGTCCGGCAAGGGCTCACGATCAGTCGAGGGCCGCGCGGGGACTTCTGGCCGGCCATTGCCTACACCTGGGCCCGTGATCGGTACCGCCGCACGGAGTGCAGCGACCTCCTCCACATCCTCGTTGTCCGTCTGAGGGACAGGGAGGAGCGAGATGCCGCCTGATCCTATTCACGCGGCCATCGCCCACCACCGGCAGGCCTGGGACACGTTCCAGATCGCGCCGGAGGGCGAGGACAGTGTCAACGCCTGCTGCGAGATGCAGGACGCCCTGGACGCCGTCCTGGCGACGTTCTGTGCGACCCGAGCGGGCGCCACCGCTCTCGTCGAGCATCTGCGCTGGTGGCTCGCGGAGGAGGCCGAGTTCGCGGCGGACTATCAGCCGGCCTATGGCCGCGCCGAGGCCCGCATCGCCGAGATCGTCATGCTTCTGGGAAGCTCGACCTCCGACCCCGGCGTACCGGATCCGATCTACGCCGTCCTCGACGCGGCCAACACCGCCGAGATCGCACACACCGTCGCCTGCGAAACCCGCGACGAGGACGATGAGTCGTCGATGTGCCGGTGCAACGCCGCGGCCGAGCGCGCACATCACGCATGGAAGGCCCTGGATCAGACGCCGCCGGCGACCCTCGGCGGCTTGCGCGCGCTGGTCTGTCACTACGTCCGCCTCGGCGAGAGCATGGCCGAGAGCGCCTTCCTTCACATCGCCCGATCCTTGGAGGGGTGCGACCCCGGCCTGGATCTCCGTTCGCTTGGGAGGCCCGCATGAAGATCCCCGGCCCCGTCGAGATCAACACCGCATGGCGCGACCTGCCAGTCTACCTGCGCGATCATATCGGCTTCATCGCCTTCGACATGGTGTTCCAGGGGTTCCTGTCCGGGCAGGCCTACGCGCTGGAGGATCGCGTTCTGGCATCTGACGACGACCGCGGCGAGGCCTACGACCGCGAGTGCAAGCGGCTGGTCGAGCTCTATCGCGCCGTCGAGGATGCTGTGCCGGATCTGTTCGGACCGGAAGGAGAGAACCCGGATTGGGCCGAGAGCACAGCGAGCCCTTTCCATCCCCGCTCGGACGGACGAGCCCAAGCGTTGGGAGGCGCATCATGATAGCTCGGACCCTAGCTCAGCGCGTCGCCAAACTCGTTCCATTGCTCGCCAGCGACAAGGACGGCGAAGTCATCGCCGCCGCGCGAGCCATCGCCCGTACCCTGACGACGGCCGGCACCGACCTTCACGATCTCGCCGACACCCTCAACCGGATGCAGACCGTAGCCGAGCCTCGGCCGAACCGCGACGCCGCGTCGAATGGGGACGCAGGGTCGGCAGCCCCATGGAACTACGCCAACGAGTTCCGGCAAGCCGAACCTGTCGGGGGTGCTCCAGACCATCCGGACGCCATGACCCGCAAGTTCGGGCTGCCGATCTTTCGACAGGGCGCGATAGGATCCTGGCAGGAGGTCTGCCAGCACTGCTTCACCCTGAACCGGTCGATCGCGAGGAAGCACGGCGGTCGTTTCCTGCGGGACTTTGAGGTCAAGATCCTCACCGACATCATGACAGGCAAACGGTGGCCAACGAACGCGAACGCGTCTTGGATCGAAACCGTCGTGGCGCGGTGCCATCAAGCGCGGGATCTGGCCGCCGAAGCGAAAGTCGGCTGATGCCCCGCCGCGCCGCCGTCGTCACGCAGGCCGATATCGCCAGGGCGATCCGGGCCGTCCAGGCCGCGGGTCTGCCGGTGATGCGGGTCGTCGTTCGCTCCGATGGCGTCGCGGTCGAGACGGTGCTTCCGCCGGACCACGCTGCCGCGCCCCAACTGCCGGACGAGGTTGCCAACGATGAGCGCGTGGTGGTCCTATGACCGCCGACATGCCGCGCCCTCGCCCGCCCCATCTGGTCCGTGAAACCACCCGCCACGGCACCGTGGTTTGGTACGTGCGGGTCGGCCAGGGGCCGCGCACCCGGATGCGCGAGGCCTACGGCAGCCCCGAATTCTGGCGCGACTACCGCCTCGCGGTCGAGGGCAAGCCACTCGCGCCGGTCGCCGGCCCGAAGCCCGGCACGCTATCCTGGCTGATCGCGAAGTATGTCGCCTCGGCCGAATGGTCCGAACTGAAGCCCGCTACCCGCAAGCAGCGGCACGGGTTCTACCGCGCCATGGAGAAAACGGCGGGCGCTGAGCTGCTGTCGGTGATCGATCGCCGCGCGATCCTCGCCGGCCGTGACCGCCGCCGTGACACCCCCTATGCCGCCAACAACTTCCTGAAGTCCCTGCGTGGGCTTTTCCGCTGGGCCCTGGACGCCGAACACGTGAAGGTCGACCCGACCACTGGCATCAAGCTCCTAGCCGGCAACAACGAAGACGGCTTCCACGCCTGGACCGAGGACGAGCTGGAGCGCTTCGAGGCGAAGTGGCCGGTCGGTACCCGCCAGCGGCTCGCCTTCGATCTTCTGCTCTTCACCGGGTTGCGTCGGGGCGATGTGGTGCGCCTTGGCAGGCCCCACATCCGCAACGGCGAATTCACGATCCGCACTGAGAAGACCGGCATGGTGGTGATCGCGCCGATCCTCCCTCCCCTCGCCGCTTCGATCGCCGCCGCAGCCACGGGCGAGCTGACGTTCCTCGCGACGGAACGGGGCCTGCCCTTCGGTAAGGAGTCGTTCGGCAACTGGTTCGGGAAGGCTTGCCGCGAAGCGAAGTGCCCCGGGTCCGCGCATGGGCTGAGGAAGGCCGGCGCGCGCCGGGCCGTCGAAGAGGGCGCGACGGAATCCCAGCTCAACGCGCTGTTCGGATGGGCGGACGGAAGCCGGGAAAGCGCGACCTACACGCGGACGGCGAACCGCGCCAAGCTGGCCCGAGAGGCGAGGACTTCTCCCGCACCATCGGCTCCGGTGCGGGATCGAAAGCGAAAAATCTTTATTTCTCAACGGCTTAAAAAGCCGATGGTGGGCCCGGCAGGACTCGAACCTGCAACCAGACCGTTATGAGCGGTCGGCTCTAACCATTGAGCTACAGGCCCGACTTATCGGTTCAGCCTATGCCTTCCCATCCGCGCGGGGAACGGGGGCCGATGCGTCTGGCTATCGCGAAGTCGGCCGCTCGGCAAGGCTGGATTGCGTCAGACCGCCGAGACTCGATTGCGCTCCGACCGGCAGGCTTCAGCTCCGCCGATCTCCTACCTAAACGAGCACCTCGGCCAGAATGGATGGGATCTCGTTCGGGATTTCCCGGGCGAGGTAGCCGATCCCGCCATAGCGGCGTCCGAGGCGGCGACCGGCTTCGCCGTGAACGTACACGCTCCACAGGGCGGCCGTTTCCGGTCCGGCGCCGCGGGCGAGCAGACCGACGATGATGCCGGCGAGCGTGTCCCCCGATCCGGAGGTCGCCAATCCGACATGTCCCGTCTCGTAGCACCATGCGCGGCCGTCGGGGACGACGATGTGAGTCCGGCCGCCCTTCATGATCGTCACCGTTCCGAAGCGCTCCGTCGCTTGGCGTGCCGCGGCGAGGGGATCGGCCTCGATCGCCTCGCGCTCCAGGCCGAGGAGCTGGGCCATCTCGCCGGCATGCGGGGTGATGATCGCAGGTTCCCTACGCGTGCGGGTCAGGTCGGTTTCGGCACGGAGCGCGATCAGGGCGCCGGCATCGAGGACGATGGCGACGTCCCTCGCCTTGTGAACGAGCGCGGTGGTCACGGCCTCGGTATCCGCGTCCTCGGCCATGCCGGGTCCGATCAGAACCGCATCGCTGGATGCCGCACGCGATGCGAGGCCGTCGGCGCAGGCCCGGCCGATGCCGCCATCCTCGGTCTGTGGCAGGCCGACCACCAAGGCTTCCGGGACGACGAGTCCCATCGGGATCGCGAGATCGCGGCAGACGGCAAGCTGCACCTTTCCGGCGCCGGCGCGCAGGGCCGCATTGGCGGCGAGAAGTACCGCGCCGGGAAGGCCGGTGCAGCCCGCCGTGATCAGCACACGACCGCGACTGTCCTTGCTGTCGCCGTCCGGCTCGGGCGGGGCCATGCTCCGGAGCAGGTGCTCGGTGACTGGCGTGACGGACTGCATGGACCGATCCTCCATCGTCGCCGCGAAAACTATTGCACGGCGTCGGTGTCCGGTTCGGAGGTAACGGGGGCGCCGTCCGCCTCAAGGGGTGCGACGAAGTTGTAGCGCACCAGCGCGAGACCGCTGCCGGGCGCTGCCGACGCCGAGAAGGCGTACTCGGTCACCCCACAATTCGCCACGTCGCCGTCCGCGTCGATGCTGAGGATCCCATCCTCGGTCATCTCCTCGAGAAGATACCGCAAGCACAGCACCACGACCTGATGTGCGACGAGAAGCACCCGGCGGCCATCGTGATGGAGCGAGATCGTATCGAGGGCGCTGCGCAGGCGCAGGATCACGTCGCACCAGCTCTCGCCGCCTGGGGGGCGGTGGTAGAACTTTCCGAGGTCGCTCCGGAGTGCGGCCTGCTCGGGATGGTATCGCTCGATGCCGGCGCGTGTCAGGCGATCGAGGATACCGAATTCCTTCTCCCGCAGGCGCTCGTCGACGAGAAGCGGTGGTGCCGCCGCCGCGAGGCCGCCCGCCCCCCTGATCGCTTCGGCGGTCTCGACCGCACGACGATAGGGCGAGGCGAGGAGCAAATTCGGGCGCTCGTCCTCGGGCAAGGCCGCGAACCAGCGGCCGACGGCACCGGCCTGCCGATGTCCGAGGGCGCTCAAGGGGACGTCGACATCGCGCTCGGGGATGTCGATCCGGGCTGCGCCCGTCGCCTGTGCGGCATCTCGGGCGACGTTGCCGGAGCTCTCGCCGTGGCGGACGATCCAGAGGCGAAGTGGGTGTCCCTGTGGCACGGAAATCTCCGGAGCGCCGATCGGTTAGACCGAGCGCAACGCCCCGCCAGCGGCCACGTTCCGGTTGGGTGCCGCCTCGGTTCCCGGGCCGCCGGCCTCGTCGCCTCGCAGGGTTGCCCATGGCTTGATGCTCGATGCTCGCGTGGCGGCGGGGGCAAAGTGTCACAAGATCACCAACGGGCAAGATCACCAACGGGATGGAAGGTGCGGCTCAGCGTCATCGTGGTTCTGATCGCGCATACGCAACGGGTTGGCATGAGCAGAGTTGTCGAAGAACCACGTGCCATCAAGGCGCAGTTCACCGCAGTAACTTGGCCATAGCCGCCATCGTCGTAAGGAAAGCGTCCGATGACCATCGATGCACGAGCGATCTACGTCACGGCCCTCAAGAATACCCACGCCCTGGAGTTGCAGGCGCTCCAGATCATGGAGCGGCAGGTCGAGCGCCTCGAGAACTATCCGGAGATGGAGGTCGCTCTCCGCCGCCACATCGAGGAAACCCATGGCCAACGCGACCGGTTGGAGGAAGCTCTCTCGTCCCTGTCGGAAACGCCGTCTGTCCTGAAGGAGGGATTCCTTGGATTCGTCGGCAACATGATGGCCATCGCTCACGTGCCGGCCCAGGACGAGATCCTCAAGAACACCTTTGCGAACCAAGCCTTCGAGAATTTCGAGATCGCCGCCTATACGTCGCTTCTCACCATCGGCGAGGCTGCCGGCCAGAGCGCGCACAGGTCGGCTTTCACGTTGTCCCTCCAGCAGGAGGAAGGCATGGCCAAAGCCGTCGCCGCCCTCGTGGCGCCGACGACCCAGCGCTACCTCGAACTGACCCTGAGCGGTGCGACTGCGAGCCGGTAGCGCTCGCGCGTGGGGAAGACAGCCCGGCGGCCCGGGTCGACCCGGCGAGGGTCCGGACGTCTCGGCGCGGTGTCTACCGACGTGGGATAGGCCCCGAGCCTTCGAGGCCTTTCCCGTTTCGGGAAATCCGGGTTCCGTGACGATACGTGATGATAACCGAGCCCCGGCATTCTCGCTGCGAGCCAAGTTGCGTACCGGCTCCTGTTGCGTAAGCACGCCCCGTCGACCCGTGATCCGATCGGGCGGCGGGGCTGTCGCGTGTTTCGACGGTGCCGTTGCGTCTCGGCCCGAGCTTCGTCGGCCGAGATCACCGTGTGCCGAGTTTGGGCGCTGCGCCTGTCCGACCTGTTTGTCCGACGTGGTCACGCTCGATCAGATCTCTCACGGACGCCAGCACGGTGTTCTGGTGAAAATGATGAAGCATATGGCCGGCGCCCGGCACCCAGTCGAAGTGCGCGCGCGGGATCGCTTGCGCCGCCAGAGCGCCGTGGAGGGCGTTGTTGACAACCAGGTCGGCGGTGCCCCCGAGGATATGAACCGGCACCTTGCAGGTTCCGTAAGCGGCCGCGGCGCGGGTCAGCGCCGTCCAGACACTGACGGCATCCTCCCCTTCGGCGATCATCCGCTCCGACCCGCTCGCCAGCGCGAACGGAAAGCGTTCGGCAACCGAGGACGGCATGGCCTGAGGCAGGAAGATCGCGCGCCATAGGAGCGGCAGCAGGGCAGGGTCGGCCGATCCCGCGAGCAATGGCCCCAGAACCTCTCCGAGGCCGGGCGTGAACCGCGGCCCGAAGAGCACCTGTTCCAGACGCATCTCCGGGAAGCACAGCGGCGCGAGGGCGAGGATTCCGGCCGTCTGTTCCGGAAATCGCAGGGCGTGGCACAACGCGACGGTGCCCCCGAAGGAGTGACCGATCAGCAACGGGCGGTCGACGCCGATGGCCGCCATCGCATCCCGAATGATCTCCGCTTGGCGCCAGGGCGAGGCATCGACGAGCCGCCGCCGCGCACTCATCCCATGGCCTGGTCGATCCACCGCGATGACGCGATAGTGCTGGGCCAAGGTCGGCACGAGGGCGAGCCAGGAATCCTCCAGGGCCATCAATGTCCCGTGGATGAGGACGATGGCGGGGCCCTCCCCCGCCTCCGCATAGGCGAGGGTGCGACCCTGGCCCAGGTCGACGGCCCGGCGCGCCACAGCCCGGTCGGCCGTCGAAGGTTGAACGGGTGGCGGGGATGGCAGGCGTTGTGCGGTCGCCCTCATCTCAGGACCGTCGGCCGGTGGAACGCGGCGCCACCAGAGCCGTCGCGGCAAGGCCGAGACCGACTGCGCCGGCGATCAGCGCGACCGGGTGAAGGCTGGCACGGGTATAGGCGCTCGTTCGCATGACGTAGCCGGGCTGATCGCCCCTCGCATGACCGGTGTCGTCCTGCTCCGGTCCGTGGAGCGTGCCCGCCGGACGTCTCGGGCGGCCGGGCCGCTGCTGAAAGGCGACGATGGCCGGGGCGAGGAGATCGAACGCGCCGGGCGCGAATTCCTTGCTGGCCGCGAACACCTTTCCGGCGCCACCGACGAAGACGTCGCGCTGCGGATGCACGGCACAGTGCAGGATTGCGTTTGCGACCTCTTCCGGCGGGTAGACCGGCGGGGGCAGCATCGGTTCGCGGTTCATGTAGTTGCGGGCACGCCGTGGCAGGGGCGTGTCGATGGACGTCGGCTTGATCAAGCTTACCGAGACCGGAGTACCGGCGTGTCGCAATTCCATGCGCAACGCATCGGTAAAGCCTTTCACCGCATGCTTTGTCGCCGAGTACATTCCCTGGAACGGGAAGGCGAGATCGGAGGCGACGCTGCCGACATTGATGAGCGCTCCACCCTGCCGCCCGAGATGCGCGACGGCGACGAGGGAGCCATAGACGGTGCCCCAGAGGTTGGTCTGCACCAGTCGGGCATGATCTGTGTCGGACACCTCCGTCAGCGAACCGTAGATGGTGACGCCGGCGACGTTGACCCAGGTGTCGAAGCCTCCGAACGTCGCGACCGCCATTTCTGCGATCGTCTCGACATCGGACCGCACACCGACATCCGCCACGACGGAGACCGCCCGTCCGCCGCTTGCCTCGATCTCCGACACGATTGCGGCGAGGGCCGTGCCGCTGCGGGCCGCGAGCACGACGCGCGCGCCGCTCTTCACGGCCATGCGGGCGGTCGCGAGGCCGATGCCGGACGAGGCGCCGGTGATGACGATCACCTGATCGCGCAGGGCCTTATGCTTCATCTACCGTTCCTCCGCTTCGGTGGGTGCCAGCGAGGGCCCCTATCGGAAGGCCTACGCGCGGGAGTCGGAGGCGTTGCGGACAATGACGGGCTTGCGCGGATTTCACGCGCGCCGGAATGTCCCCCTTCCGCTCATGCACCTGCTGGAGGATCGATTCGGTAATGGATCGGCTTAAAGCTCCCGTTGTTGGATTGCAGGGCCGAACACGCCGTCAGGCCGATGACGAGGTCGGTCTGAGCTTCGAAGGTGATGTGATCTCCCGCCCGGCTCAGGGGCGCCTCCACGCGGATGACACCGGTCGTCGCATCGATGGGCACATTCATGAAGCAGTTGAACGCGATGGGGATCTGATCCGGCTCGATGCCGTAGGGGGCGAGCGCCGCTGCCAGATTGCCGAAGCAGCCGCGATGCGGGGCGGTGTCGCCATAGATGATCCGGAAGGTATCCTTCGAGCACGGGGTCAGCAGGAAGTCGTGACGCCCGACCGTGTCGGCCACGATGGTGAGCATCACGTTGGAGCGGTTGGAATACAGTGGGTCGCCCGTGGTGAGGTAGATCCGGCTCGCGTAGTCGAGGGTGCGCCCGGAGGACAGAACTTCACCGGTATCGTGCCGGTTGTAGGCCAACAGATCCGCGACCTGCTCGCCCTTCGGGTCGATGACCGTGAGGCGCTGCCCCCTGTCGAGGGTGAAGGCGACGCCTGAGCGCGGCGCGATCTCTTTGAATGCGTGCGCTTCACACATCGTGTGTTCCGCCTGCTCCGGTCCGGCCCTGGAAGGGGCAGCGCCAAGCCTCGGACACCGCCCGCCCACTGTACTGGCGCGCCTCCGACATTTCCCCGTGGCGGGCCAGCATCGGGTTCACGGACCCGGCCAACGCCGCATCGCGTTCGAGGATCGAGGTCCGCAGCTTCTCGTAACGGTTGGCCGCCCGCAGGGCCTCGAACTGGGCGTGAAGATTGAACACGAGCGCCGGAGAGGAGAAGCGCCGGGCGGGTCGGCTCGCGCGTGGATGCAGGCCGACGATGAAGAAGGCCTCGCCGCCGAAACTCAGGGAGAAATGCGGACTCTCGGGATCGTCGGCTACACGCTGGTCCCATGGCTGGCCAAGCCAGCAATCCTTGTCTGCGAGGGATTGGGCGCGGGCCCAGAGATGGCGCTCGAACTGCTCTTCCCCGAGGTCGCCCGGCCCCTCGAACACCACTGCGAAGCTCTGAAACAGATCAGGCGCCCGCTTGTAGCGCGCCGCGAAGGCCAGGAGGGCGGGATAGATCCGCATGTCGTCCCAGCCGGAGGTGATGTCGCGGGCCACCACGATCTTCATCTGCCCCTTGGACAAGGCCGATTTCGCGCCGACACAGGGGAACGGCGGGTCGCGGATGAAGTCGCGGAACGCGTGGGCCAAAGCGTGATCGCGGTCGTCTCTCGGAAACTGCATACGCACTCGTCACTCAGCCACCCGGTTGCGCAGGAGTGCGGCAGCCGGTGGCGTGGATCTGGGCAACAGGGGGCAGGTGCAGGGTGTTCCGAGGTGGACGAGAAGTCGCGGGACTTGCCAACAGGGGATTCGCTCGTCGGTACGACCCCCGCGTTCAGGCCGTCGGCCCGATCCTCGACGGGCAGCGTATTCGAGGGCTCGGAACGACGGCGGAACGAACCTTCGGCGCTGGGCTTCTCCTACCAGCCTTGGATCTCGAGCCTTGGACGAGGGAGAATATCACCGTGGACGACAATCGGGTCTGGTCTTTCGAGAAGAGTCTCTGGGTCGGCGATGCCGATCATTATCGCGAACTGGTCGACGGCGAATGCCTGATGGTCCTGCCGCACCCACCCTTCGTGATGAGTGGCAATCAGGCGATCGAGGCCGTCGCCAATACGCCGCGCTGGTCGCACATCGACATCTCCAACGGCCAGATCTCCCGTCCGCAGGAAGGCCTCATCGTCATCGCCTACAATGCGAAAGCCTCGCGGGACGATGAGACCTACGAAGCCAATTGCACCTCGACGTATCGACGTCTCTCCCACGAGGAGTGGCGTGTCGTGCAGCACCAGCAGACACCCCCGCTCGCCATTCCGGCGGTCAACGACTGACGGCGCCGGTTCGGCCAGGAGGACGACGGTGTCGGCTCGCCTGAGTCAGCACGTCGCCTTGCTGGCCGCTCGGGCCGCGCCATGTCGGGAACCGCGAGCCCTTTCGCCGTTCTCGAGTCCCGGGGGCGCCCCTCCCGGCAGGATGCATGGCAACCTTCTTCACGGCCGACACCCACTTCGGAGACGCGCCCCTCGTCGAGCGGCGCCGGTCCGCCTTCGGCTCCGTCGAGGGCCATGACGAAGCCCTGATCGACCGCTGGAACGCCGTCGTCGGCCCCCACGACGACGTCTGGCACCTCGGGGACTTCGCCGCAGGGGCCAGTCGCGCGCATTGCGCGTGGGTGTTCGCGCGCCTCAACGGCACCAAACGGCTCATCCGGGGCAATCACGACACCAACCGGGTGCTGGACCTGCCATGGGCGGATCCGCCGGAGGCGAGCGCCCGGATCACCGTGGCGGCATCCGACGGCGCGGCGTGGCGCCTGTTCCTGTCGCACTACCCGCACCGGTCCTGGCCGGGCTTCTGGCGTGGGACGCGGCATCTCTACGGACACACGCATGCGTGCCTGCCCGACACGAGCCGTGCCTGCGATGTCGGCATGGACGCATGGGATTACCGCCCCGTCGATCTCGCGACCGCGCTGGCGCGCCAGGACGCCGCCGAACAGGCGCCGGAGGAAATGGCGCTGCGCGGCCTGCGCTGAGCTCGAACGCGAGGATCTTAGCCCCGAGCGCACGGCTCCGCTGGGAACCGCATGATGCCCTCCGCTCAGGCCGGCTGTTCGAACAGGAAGCCGTCGACGGCCGGGATCGAGACGGCGAGACCGGCGCCGTAGCTCGCCTTGGTGACACGCCAGGGGCGTTCGGGCCGGGCGCGGATCGACTCGGAGGGCCGCAGGCGCCGGAGCGCACCGTCGGTGTCGATCTCCTCGATGGTCAGGAAGCCGTAGACCTGGAGACGGGCGGCGATGAGCTTGGTCTCCCGGTCCCCGGCCGCGACCGCCAGAGTGCCGGTGGCGTAGACCGCATCCATCACCGCGCGCTGGTCGCCGCGCCGGGTCGCGTTGGTGGCCTTGCGCGGAACGCTTCCGGCCGGGGGTGGGGTCGTGGGGGCCGCCCGCCGGAACGGCACGACATTGTCCATCCTTGCCGGAACGTGATCCATCAGCCGATCATCCTCGTCTTACGCAACGCAGGCCGGGAACCCCCGGTCCCCGGCCTGCGCCGACATTTCGACGAGTCGGCTTAACGGGCGCTTAGCCATGCGGGCGCCGTGCCCGGCTTCGGCGTCCCGAAACGAGGCGGCTCAGGCGAGACGCGTCGTGAAGGCCCCTTCGGTCTTCGCCCGGATGTCGTCCTCGGTCACGCCGTCGGCGAGCTCGATCAGGGTCATGCCGCCGTTCCCCTTCTTGTCGATGGTGAAGACCCCGAGATCCGTGATCACGAGGTCGACCACCTGCGTTCCCGTCAGCGGCAGGTCGCAGGCCGAGAGAAGCTTGGGGGATTCGGAGCCGTCCTTGTTGCGGGCGACATGCTCCATCACCACCACGACGCGCTTGACGCCGGCCACGAGGTCCATGGCGCCGCCCATGCCCTTCACCATCTTGCCGGGGATCATCCAGTTGGCGAGATCGCCGTTCTGAGCGACCTGCATGGCGCCGAGGATCGACAGGTTGATGTGCCCGCCCCGCACCATTCCGAACGAGTCGGAGGACGAGAAGTAGCTCGTGGTCGGCAGCTCGGTGATGGTCTGCTTGCCGGCGTTGATGAGGTCGGGGTCCTCCTCGCCCTCGAACGGGAACGGGCCCATGCCGAGCATGCCGTTCTCCGATTGCAGCTGTACCGACATGCCGTCGGGAATGTAGTTCGACACCAGCGTCGGAATGCCGATGCCGAGGTTCACGTAGAAGCCGTCGCGCAGCTCCTTGGCGGCGCGCTCCGCCATCTGTTCGCGGGTCCAGGCCATGGGGGTGTCTCCTGCGTTCTCGTCAGACGGCGGCGGGGGGGATGGCGGGCTCGCCGCGCTTGCGCGTCGTGCGCTGCTCGATGCGTTTCTCGCGGGTCGCCACGTGGATCATCCGCTTGATGAAGATGCCCGGCGTGTGGACCGCGTCACCGTCGATCTCGCCCGGCTGCACGAGGTGCTCGACTTGGGCGACGGTGACCTTGGCGGCCGTGGCCATCATCGGATTGAAGTTGCGCGCCGTCTTCCGGTAGACGAGGTTGCCCTCCGTATCGCCCTTCCAGGCGTGGACGATGGACAGATCGGCGAACAGACCGCGCTCCATCACGTAGTTCTCACCCTCGAACTCACGCACCTCCTTGCCCTCGGCGATGAGGGTGCCGACGCCCGTCTTGGTGAAGAAGGCCGGAATGCCGGCACCGCCCGCGCGGATGCGCTCGGCGAGGGTCCCCTGCGGATTGAACTCGATGGCGAGTTCGCCGCCGAGATACTGCCGGGCGAATTCCTTGTTCTCGCCGACGTAGGACGAAATCATCTTGGCGACCTGCCGGGTCTCGAGCAGCTTGCCGAGGCCGACGCCGTCGATGCCGGCGTTGTTCGAGATCACGGTGAGGTTCTTGACCCCCGACGCGCGGATCGCGTCGATGAGTTCGTCGGGGATCCCGCACAGGCCGAAGCCCCCGGCCATCACCGTCATCCCGTCGGTCAGGAGACCGGCCAGGGCCTCCGTCGCATCCTTGCGTACCTTCTTCATCAACGCCCTCCCCAAAGGTCTCCGGCAACAGGTTTTCCGCCCGCCGTCAGCATCGCGCCTCGCTGCGGTTACGCCAAGCAATTCGTGATGACCAGCGGGGGTTTACCATGCGCCCCGACAGGTCCCCACCGGTGTCATCCGATTCGGACGTCCCCTCCCGCGCCGGCATTGGCCGGTGCACGGCCCCGGGCCCTGGGAGACAAACCGCTCCGGAGGGCGTAGGGATTTGAATCGCATCAGTGTTCGTCGATGGGTGGGGGCGCCCGTGACGATCATCGGCTGGACGCGCCGGAAGGGTCCGGCTCGCGTTCCTCCGCACGGAGTGCCCTGTCGCTGCGACGTCTCGCTTCCCTCCTCGGCCTGGGTGTCCTGGCCGCCGGCCTCGCGGCGGGCTGTCTCCCGTGGGCGGTACCGACCGACCGCGCGGTCGCCTTTCTCGGCGGCCCGCTCGCGCGTACCTACGGGATCGTCCTGAGCGCCTCCGGCCCCGCGGAATCGGCTCTCCTTCCCCTGCCCCGCCTCAGCCTCGGCGGCGTGCGCCTCACTTCGATGGGCGGCGAGATCCCCCTCGCCGAAGGCGGAGCCCTCAAGCTCCAGTTCAATCTCTTCGCCCTCCTGACTGGCCGCATCGAGGTCACCACCGCCTCCCTCGAGGGCGGGATGGTGAACCTGCCGACCCGCGACGACGATATGCGGTGGGCCGAACCGAGGGCACGGGCCGCGCGTCTGTTGGAGCCGGGCGCGGCCCATCCCCGTCGCCTGACCCTGAGCCGTGTCACCGTGACCGGGCGCGACTTGCGTGACGGACAGACCCAGACCGCGCAGGATGTCGATCTCAACGTCTCCTGGCCGGCCTGGAGCGCGGAGATCGACATCGCGGGCGCGTTCCGCTGGAACGCGGTTCCGGCCCGCTTCACCGTTTCGGGATTACGGGCGGCCGATCTCGCCGCCGGCGCACGCAGCCCGTTCGCGGCGACGGCCGATTGGCCGGCGGGCAGCCTTTCCATCGAGGGAGATGGGTCTTTCACGGCTCAACCGGCGCTCACCGGCAGCGCCAGTCTGCGGACTCGATCCGTGTCCGAGACCCTGGGGTGGATGGGGGGCGATATGGCTCTCTCCCCGGTGATCGAAGCCCTCGCCCTCTCGGGCCGCTTCGAGGTACGCGAGCGGACCCTTCTTTTGCCGAGCGTGCGCCTGAATATCGGCGAGGACCGTTTCGAGGGCGCCGGCTCCGTTTCCCTGGCAGGTGCGCGTCCGTCGATCCAGGCGACCCTGGCGGCCGACACCCTCAACCTCGCGCCCCTCCTCGCCGAAACCCTGCGCCTCTTCGGCCTCGATGCGGACGACCCGCCGGGTCGGACCGGACGCAGTCTCGCCCTGCGGCCCCTCACGGGGGGAGACCTCGATTTGCGGATCTCGGCCGGCCAAGCCCGCATGGGACCGCTCGCGTTCGAGGACGTGGCCGCGAGCGTCCTGGTGCGCCAGGGCGGTATCGAGGCATCCCTGAATCGCGCGACCCTGCAGGGGGGGCTGGTGAAGGGCCGCCTCGGCCTCACGCCCGGGGTGGACGATCCGGACAAGACCGAGGTCAGGCTCCAGGGCGCGTTCGACCGTCTCGACTTCGGCGCCCTCCTGGTCGATCTCGGCCAGGATCGCTGGGTGTTCGGAGGCGCACGCGGTCAGTTCACCTTCGAGGGCGCTGGAACGACGCCGGACGCCCTCGTGCGCCATATCGATGGACGCGCGAGCGTCGCCATCGACGGTGGTGCCCTGGCGGGGATCGATCTCGCAGATGTCGTCCACCGCAACGGTGCCGTCGCGGCCGGCGCGCTGGCCCGACGCAACGGCCGGACCGCCTTCGAGCATGCAGGCCTGAGCCTGCGGGTCGTCGATGGCATCGGAGAAATCGTCGACGCCACGCTGCGGACATCGGCGCTGACCGGAGCCTTGAGCGGCGCCGTCGTCCTCCCCGAGCGTCGCATCGAGACGCGGGCGCAGATCCTGCCGCGCGCGGCCCCCGATGGAACCACCCGACCGGGGCCGAGCTATGCCATCACCGGCCCGTGGAACGCCGTCGTGGTCCGCAAGGCCGCCCCGGAGGATGGCGACACCGGCTTCACGGCGACCGGTGCCCTGCGCCACCCTGCGGCAGGCGGGAAGCCTGATCTGCCGCCGGCCGCCCGTGCCTACGCGCCCTGATCCTGCTCCGTCGCCCCATCGCCCTAGCGTCAGCCGATGGTCGCCCGCATCGCGCGGCGATCAGACGGATTTCACCGAAGATCGTGCGGGACGTGCCAACAGCCATGAGGCGGTGAGGACGATGGTGGTGACGCCACCGACCAGCAGTGTCGAGGCGGCGTTGATTTCCGGGTTCACCCCGAGGCGGACCTGGCTGTAGAGGCGCATCGGCAGAGTGGTGGCGCCCGGTCCGGTGACGAAGCTCGCAATCACGAGATCGTCGAGGGACAGGGTGAAGGCCAGCAGGAAGCCCGCCGCCACTGCCGGAGCGATGAGCGGCAGGGTGACCGTGGCGAACACACGCAGCGGCCCGGCGCCGAGATCGGCGGCCGCTTCCTCCAGGGCACGGTCGATGCCTTTCAACCGGGCACTGACGATCACCGCGACGAAGCCGAGGCCGAGGGTGGCGTGCGCTACCACGAGAGTGACGAGGCCGCGCTCGAAGCCGGTTCCGACGAACAGCAGCAGCAGGGCGAGCCCGGCGACGACCTCAGGCATGACCATGGGGACGTAGAGAAGGCCGCTGAAGACGGGCCGACCGGGGAAACGTCCGCCGCGATCGAGGGCGAGCGCCGCGAAGGTGCCGAACAGGGTGGCGAGCGCCGCCGCCGCGACGCCGACGTGCAGGGACACGGTTGCGGCGGCGAGCAACGGCCCGTCGGCGAACAGTACGCCGTACCAGCGGGTCGAGAATCCACCCCAGACCGTGACCAGCGCCGAGGCGTTGAACGAGTACGCCACGAGAACGAAGATCGGCCCGTACAGGAAGGCGAGGCCGAGGCTTAAGGAGAGGCGGCCGAAGGCGCTCACCGCCCCGCCTCCCCTGGACGCGCGCCGGAGTCGCGCAGGAGAACCAGGGGGACGACCAGGAGGGCGAGCATGAGGATCGCCACCGCGGACGCCAGCGGCCAGTCGCGATTGGAGAAGAACTCGCTCCACAGAACGCGACCGAGCATCAGGGTGTCGGAGCCGCCGAGCAGATCCGGGATGATGAATTCGCCGACCATCGGCACGAAGCACAGGAGCGCTCCGGCCATGAGGCCCGGCCGCGCCAAGGGCAAGGTCACGCTCCAGAAGACCCGCGCCGGCGAGGCGCCGAGGTCCGCCGCGGCCTCGCGCAGATGCGGGTCGAGGCGCGCCATGACGGCGTAGAGCGGCAGCACCATGAACGGCAGATAGGCGTAGGTCAGCCCGATGAGGATCGCCCCTTGCGTGCCGAGGATCTCCAGGGGGCGGTCGACCAGTCCGAGGCGCAGGAGGGCGCCGCTCAGGAGGCCTTCCGGCTTGAGGATCGCGATCCAGGCGTAGATGCGGATGAGGAAGCTCGTCCAGAACGGCACGATAACGAGGGCGACCAGCAGGGGCTGCGCCCGTTCCGGCGCGCGCGCCATGGCATGGGCGATGGGCGTGCCGATCAGCGCCAGGATCAGTGTCGCGAGCCCTGCCAGCGCCAGGGACGACAGGGCGGCGTCCCGGTAGAGGGTATCGCTCAGGAGGGTTTCGAAATTGGTGAAATCGAGGGCTTCGAGGAAGCTGCTCCACCCCTCCAGGCCCGCACTCCAATCGAGCACGGGCAGGTAGGGCGGCTGGGCCGTGGCCGCAGAGGAGAGGCTGATCTTGAGGATGATCAGGCCCGGCAGGAGCACGAAGGCTCCGAGCCACAGGGCCGGTACCAGGGCCAGGAGGCGGGCGGGTCTGATCATGCCGGCAACCGGATCATGGCGGTAGGATCCGGCAGGCCTCAGGGGCGAGGTCGAGGCGGATCGTGTCGCCTGGGCCATGGAGGTCCCGGGCCTGGAGGCCGAATGCATGGCTCGCCGCCGGCGTACTCACCCGCAGGAGCGTACCGTCGTTCATGCGGACCTGCCTGCGCACGCGCTCGCCGAGGTAGGTCACCTCCGTGATCGTGCCGGCGGGTCCCTCCGAGGCATCCATGCCGATCCGTTCCGGGCGAAGGGCGAGGGTGGCCGCTTCCCCCTCCCCCGGGGCGGATTCGGAGGCAGAGGCGCGCAGCGGGCCGAACCCGGTCTCGACCACGATCCACTCGCCGTCGCGCCCGGTGATTCGGCCGGGAATCAGGTTCACGTCGCCGAGCAGGCCGGCGACGAAGCGGGTCGCGGGACGTTCGTACAGGGTGGCGGCGTCGCCCACCTGCACGAGGCGGCCCCGATCCATCACCCCGATGCGGTCGGCCAGCGCCATCGCCTCGCCGGGATCATGCGTGACCATGACGAAGGTGGTGCCGAGCCGGCGCTGGAGGGCGCGCAACTCCCCTTGCGTCTCCTCGCGAAGGCCCCGATCGAGGGCGCCGAGGGGCTCGTCGAGGAGAAGGACGCCCGGCTCGCGGGCCAGAGCGCGGGCCAAGGCCACGCGCTGACGCTGGCCGCCGGACAGGGTCTCGATCCTGCGGTCTTCGAAGTTCTCCAGGCGCACGCGGGCCAGCAGGGTCTTCACCCGGGCACTCCTGTCCGTCCGGCTCAGACCATCGAGGCCGTAGGCGATGTTGCCCGCGACGGTCTTGTGCGGGAACAGGGCATAGGACTGGAACATCATGTTCACCGGCCGCCGATGCGGCGGCAGGCCTGCCAGATCCAGACCATCGACCCGGATGAGCCCGGTGCTCGGCGTCTCGAAACCCGCGATCAGACGCAGCAACGTGCTCTTGCCGCAGCCCGATGGCCCAAGCAGGCAGAAGAATTCCCCCGCCGCCAGGGCCAGCGACACATCCGCTACGGCGACCCCGTCGCCGAAACGCTTCGTGACTCCCTCCAGACCGAGGCGGGGCACTGAACCGGTATCGCCCAAGGTTCAGCTGTCCTCCCGCAGAGCCTCGGCCACGCGGGCCTCCAGCAGGTCCGGCCGGCGGATCACGAGGGCACCGCGGGTGCGGTCGATGAGACCGTCGGCCGCCATGACGGTGAATTCGCGGGTCACCTGCTCGCGCCGGCAGCCGATGCGGGCGGCGAGCACGTGGTGATAGGGCGGTGGGGTCACGACGCGCGCGCCGTCCCCGCCCGTGCGCGGCACCGAGAGGCGGAGCAGTTCGGCGTAGAGGCGATGACGCAGATCGAGGAGCGCGTGCTCCATGATGCGGGTGTTGAGTTCGCGCACGCGTTTGGCGAGGAGGCGGAACAGCCGGTCGGCGATGGCCTCCGAGGCGAAGATCATCTGGCGGAAGATCGGCGCCGGCACCACGCAGACCTCGCCCCGCGTCAGCGCGGTGACGTTGGCCGAACGGCCGATGCCATCGAGTGCTGCGAGTTCGCCGAAGAACGCGCCGCCGCGCATCTCGCCGAGGATCACCTCCTTGCCGGATTGCGACCGGTTGAGGATGCGAACCTCGCCGGAGGCGAGAAAGTACACGTCGGTTGAGACGTCGTCGTAGTCGACCAGGACCTCGTTCTCGTCGAACCGGCGCCAATGACAGCGCGTCTCGTAGGACGACAACTCGATTCCCGGTTCCTTGAAGAACGGGATTGTCGCCAGCCGACTCATCGAAAAAACTCCTGGTGGCGCCCTGCGCCCGATCCTGACCTCAAGGGGATCGCCGCCGATCCGGCATTCTAGCCCGGCACCTGACAGGTCCTTACCGCGCCGCGATGGTGACCGCCGGGTCTGGAGCGGTCAAGCCGCCGCCTCCCAGATCGGCGTGGATAGGCCCGCCCCGCGCCGATCCCGCCGCCTCGGAACGCGTCCGATCCGGCGCGCCGGCGGGGAAACCGTCCGGGAGGGTTCGAAACCGCGGTGCGACGCTTGCCACGGCCGGGGCACGGCGCCAGAACGCCGTCCATGCTGCGCGTCAACGACCTTACCTATCGCATCGGCGAGCGCCTGATCCTCGACGGCGCCACCTTCGTCATTCCGGACCGGGCCCGGGTCGGGCTCGTCGGCCGCAACGGGGCCGGCAAGACCACCCTGTTCCGGGCGATCCTCGGCGAGTTGCCGACGGAGGGCGGAACCGTGTCGATGCCCAAGGGCATGCGCATCGGCGCCGTCGCCCAGGAGGCCCCGGCCGGCCCCGAGACCCTGCACGCCGTCGTGCTCGCGGCTGACACCGAGCGCGCGCGCCTGATGGCGGACGCCGAACACGCCGACGGCCTGCGCCGGGCCGAGATCGAGACCCGGCTCGTGGACATCGAAGCGCATTCGGCACCCGCCCGCGCGGCGGCGATCCTGCACGGCCTTGGGTTCGATGCCGAGGCGCAGGGCCGCCCGTGCTCCGACTTCTCGGGTGGCTGGCGCATGCGCGTGGCCCTCGCCGCGGTGCTGTTCTCCGAGCCCGACCTGCTTCTGCTCGACGAGCCGACCAACTACCTCGACATCGAAGGCACTATCTGGCTGTACGACTACCTCGAACGCTATCCGCGCACGGCGGTGATCATCTCCCACGACCGGGACCTGCTGGACGAGTGCGTCGACCACATCCTGCACCTCGATCGGGGCAAGCTCGCGATCTACCGGGGCGGCTACACCTCGTTCGCCCGGCAGGTCGCCGAGAAGCGCACGCTCCAGGCCAAGGCCAAGGTGAAGCAGGACGCCGAGCGGGCGCATCTCCAGAGCTTCGTCGATCGGTTCAAGGCCAAGGCGACGAAGGCGCGCCAGGCGCAGTCCCGCGTCAAGCGGCTCGCCAAGATGGAGATCATCGCCTCGGTGATCGAGGACGACGTGCCGGCCTTCCGCCTGCCGAGTCCGGAGCGGCCGCTCTCGCCGCCCATCGTCGCCATGGAGCGGGTCCAGGCCGGCTACCCCGACCGCATCGTGCTGTCGGGGCTCAACCTGTCCCTCGCCCCCGACGACCGCGTGGCCCTGCTCGGGGCGAACGGCAACGGCAAGTCGACCTTCTGCAAGCTCATCGGCGGACGCCTGCCGCCGTTGAGCGGGGAGATGCGCCGCTCGGGCAAGATGGAGGTCGCCTACTTCGCCCAGCACCAGCTCGACGAGTTGCGCCCCGCCGAGAGCGCCTACGCCCATGTCCGAGACCTCATGCCGGACGTGCCGGAATCCAAGGCACGCGCCGCCGCCGCGCGGCTCGGCTTCTCGGGCACGAAATCCGAAACGCCCGTCTCCCAGCTCTCGGGTGGCGAGAAGGCACGTCTCCTCATGGGCCTCGCGGCCTTCAAGGGGCCACACCTGCTCATCCTCGACGAGCCGACGAACCACCTCGATATCGAGAGTCGGCAGGCCCTGGTCGAGGCGATCAACGATTACGAAGGGGCCGTGATCCTCGTGTCCCACGACCGCTTCCTGGTCGAGGCCTGTGCCGATCGGCTCTGGCTCGTCGCCAATGGCAGCGTGAAGGCCTTCGACGGCGACATGGACGATTATCGCCGCTTCGTCCTCGCCGGTCCCGAGCGGCCGGCGGAGAAGGAGGCGTCCGAGGCGGCCGGCGGGGTCAAGGCGGTGGAGCGGCGCTCCAATGCCGAACGCCGGGTGGCCCTCGCTCCCTTGCGCAAGAAGATCGAGGCGGTTGAGGCGCGCATGAAGAAGCTCGCCGAGGCCATGGCCAAGATCGACGCGGCGCTCGCCGATGGTACCGCGTTCCAGGCCAACGCCGCCAAGGCCGGCGAACTCGCGAAGATGCGCTCCGACGCCGCCAGCGCCCTCGAATCGGCCGAGGAGGAGTGGCTCGAACTCAGCGGCGCCATCGAGGCCGCGGAAGCCTGACGGAGGCCTTGACCTGCGGCCCCGGCACCACACGGCCGAAGCGTTTGACCGGCGCCGGGGCTCCCCGGAGCCCATCGGTGTCACGAGCCATACGTTCGCCACATCGCCGGGCTTGAGGGTCGGGAACGGCGCTTTCTTAAGTGTGCGTTCACCGCGATGCGCGACCGTTCCGGCGCGGGCTCGCGGATCGGGGCGGCCTCAGGTTCGGGCACAAGTTGGTTGGGCGGTACCGTGCAGGGCACGGACGCCCGGGGGGAGCGGGTTCATGACGGTTCTGACGCTGCGGGCATCGAAGGCGGGGCTGATCGGGGCCGCCCTCGTGGCGGTCGCGCTCGGTGGGTGCGAGACCTATGGCAATGCCGGTGCGCCGAAGCAGTTCGCCGTCCTCGAGACCGACACCACGGGCGCCACCAACGTGAACATCGCCTCGCTCAGCGAAGTGATCCAGCGCAACCCGAACGATGCCGCCGCCTATGTCACGCGCGGCGCGGCCTATGCGCGCTCGGGCCAGTTCAACGACGCCATCGGCGATTTCACCAAGGCGGTGCAGATCGATCCGAACTCGGCCTCGGCCTACAACAACCGCGCGCTCGCCAACCGCCAGATCGGCCGCAACGACGCTGCGCTCGGAGATTTCTCCAAGGCCATCGCGGCGGACCCGAACTACGGCCCGGCCTATATCGGCCGCGCCAACGTGCTGCGCGCCCAGGGCGACCTCGAAGGCGCCGGCAACGACCTCAACCAGGCGATCCGCCTGACGCCGGAATCAGCCGAGGCCTATCACGCGCGTGGGCTCGTGCGGCAGAAGCAGAACCAGAACACCCAGGCCATCGGTGATTTCGACGCCGCCATCGACCGCAACCCGTTCGTCGCCGCTCCCTACGCCGCCCGCGGCCAGAGCCTGATTGCCACCAACCAGTTCGACAAGGCCATCGAGGACTACAACGCGGCGCTCAACGTCAACAACAAGGACGCGACGTCCTGGGCCTATCGCGGCGTCGCCTACGAGAAGTCCAACCGCCGCAAGGAGGCGATGGAGAGCTACCAGCGCGCCGCGCAGCTCGACCCCGGCAATCCCATCGCCAAGCAGGGCCTCGGGCGCGTCCAGGGCGGTGTGGGTTCGCTCTTCAACTGACGGCAGCCTCCGCTCGATAGCGGGCTCGGCCTGGTCCGGAGCAATCGAGCGGAGTTCTTGGGCCTCGGAGAGCCCCCGCCTGGGAAAGCTTGCCTGCCTCCGGGCAATCTCGGCTCGGAATTTACGGCTGAGGACATGTGCGGCATCGTGAAAACGCGGCAGGATCGCGCATCCATGGGAGCTCTCCGATGCTGCGTCGTCTGATCCTTGTCTGCCTTTTCGTCCCGACTGCCGCACCGGCCTGGGCCGCCTTTCCGTGCGACGCGTTCTGGGGCGAGCGCAATGCCGTCTATGCCGAGGCCGGCTACTGCTTCAAGACGGCCCGCGGCATCAAGGCTTTCGGCAACGCCGATTGCCGCTACGACGAAATCCGCGATGTCCCGCTTTCCGCCCGCGATCGCGCGAAGATTGCCGATATCGTGCGTGAAGAGCAACGGAACGGCTGCCGGGACTGAGTCCCGGCCGTCCCATCGTCAGCCTTCGAAGGGGCGGGTCCGGCGATGCTCGCCGATGATCCGGCGCACGGTGCCGGTGGCCGAGCGATAGACCACCGTCTCGGTCTCGACGTGCCCTTGCTTGAACCGCACGCCTTTCAGGAGGGCTCCGTCCGTGACCCCCGTGGCCGCCACGATGACGTCGCCGCGCGCCATGTCGTGGAGCTCGTACTTCCGGTTCGGGTCGCTGATGCCCATCCGTGCCGCGCGCTCGCGCTTCTCGTGACTGTCGAGGATGAGCCGGCCCTGCATATGGCCGCCGATGCAGCGCAGCACCCCGGCGGCGATGACACCCTCGGGGGCGGCACCGATGCCGAGGTAGATGTCGGCGCCGGTCTCGTCCGGGCTGGTGGTGTGGATGATGGCGGCGATGTCGCCGTCCGAGATCAGGCGGATACCGGCGCCCGTCGCCCGCACGGCGGCGACCAGGGCCATATGCCGTGGCCGGTCGAGGATGATGGCGGTGATCTGGGCGGGGTCGATCCCCTTGTGGCGCGCCAGGGCGGCGATGTTGTCGGCCGGGCTGGCATCGAGATCGACGAGACCCGCCGGATAGCCGGGGCCGATGGCGATCTTCTGCATGTAGACGTCGGGGGCGGCCAGCAAGGACCCGGCCTCGGCCAGCGCCATCACCGCGATGGCGCCGGGCATGTCCTTGGCGCACAGGGTGGTGCCTTCGAGGGGATCGACGGCGATATCGACCTTCGGGCCCGCTCCGGTGCCGAGGCGTTCACTGATGTAGAGCATCGGCGCCTCGTCGCGCTCGCCCTCGCCGATCACCACGGTGCCGTCGATGGGAAGCGTATTCAACTCGACCCGCATGGCATCGACGGCGGCCTGATCCGCCTCCCGCTCCTTGCCCTGGCCGCGCAGATGGGCGGCGGCGATGGCGGCGCGCTCCGTGACCCGTGCCAGTTCCAGGGCCAGGGTACGATCGACGGTACCGCCGGGGGGTGTCTTGCCGTACGCCATGGACCTGTCCGCGCCTCTCGCCGTTCGTGCGCTCTCTATGAACTAAAGTTCGAGAAACACTACTGTTCCGGGCGTTTTCTTCCGGTGTTCCAGCGAAATCTTGCGCCGGGCGCCTATTCCCGCTCGATCCGGATGAGTTGGGGCGCCTCCGCCAGCAGACCATCGGCCGCGATGGCGTCGAGGGCCGCGCGGATGGTTCCTTCGGTGGCCGCGTAGGTGATCAGCACGAGGGGTACGGGCTGGCCCGAGCGGCCGTGCGGGTCCTTGGAGGCCGCGCTCTCCGAACGGCGCTGCAGGATGCTCTCGATGGAGATGTCGCGCTCGGCCATGCGGGTGGCGACACCCGCGGCGACGCCGGGCCGGTCGTGGACCGTGAGGCGGATGTAGTAGCCGCCCTCGTGCCGCTGCATGGCGACGCGCTGGGAGGGGCCGAGATCCGCGTTGGGTCGGCCGAAGGTCGGGCGGTTCACGTTCGCCGCGATGTCGGTGATGTCGGAGACGACCGCCGAGGCCGTGGCCTCGCCGCCGGCACCGGGGCCGATGAGGGTGAGTTCACCGACCGCGTCGGCGTCGATCGTCACCGCGTTGGTGACACCCATCACCTGGGCGATGGCCGAGGATTTCGGCACCATGGTCGGGTGTACGCGCTGCTCGATCCCGCCCTCTGCGACCTGAGCGACCCCAAGCAGCTTGATGCGGTAGCCCAGCTCCTCCGCCATGGTGAGGTCGAGGGGCTGGATCGCCGAGATGCCCTCCACCGACACGCCCTCGGCGTCGATCTCCACGCCGAAGGCGAGGCTCGTGAGGATGGCGAGCTTGTGGGCGGTGTCGAAGCCCTCGACGTCGAAGGTCGGGTCGGCCTCGGCGTAGCCGAGGGCCTGCGCATCCTTGAGGCAGGCCTCGAAGGTCAGGCCCTCGCGCTCCATCCGCGTGAGGATGTAGTTGCAGGTGCCGTTCATGATCCCGTAGACGCGCGACACGGCGTTGCCCGTGAGCCCCTCGCGCAGGGCCTTGATCACCGGGATGCCGCCGGCGACGGACGCCTCGTAGGCGAGGCTGACGCCCTTCGCTTCCGCCGCCCGGGCCAGGGCGGCGCCGTGCCGCGCCAGCAACGCCTTGTTGGCCGTGACCACGTGCTTGCCGGCCGCGAGTGCCGCTTCCACCGTGGCTTTCGCCGGACCCTCGGCGCCACCGATGAGCTCGACCACGCAATCGATGTCCGGGCTCGCGGCAAGTGCCACGGGGTCGTCGAACCAGGTGACGCCCGTCAAGTCGAGACCGCGGTCTCGGCCTCGATCACGCGACGACACGGCGGCGACCCGGACCTCGCGGCCGCTGGCGGCAGCGAGCGCGTCGGCCCGGCGGGCGACCATGCGGACCACGGCGGCACCGACGGTGCCGAGGCCGGCGACTCCGAGGCGGAGGGGCTGTTTCATGGCGCGCGATCCGTCATCTTCCAGTGGCCCGTCCAGGGCTTGCCCGGCACAGGGCGACCGTCCACGGGGCATTCCGTTCGCCCCGGTCGGGAGCGGCGGGCTCTTCTGCAACGAATTTCCAGGGGGTGCAACAAACCCGCCGACGGCGTGCTCAAGCCTTCCGTGCGCCGTGGCGAAGGGCTGTCACGAGGAGCCCGTAGAGGACGCCGACATTGAGGACATGCCATAGGAAATGCGTGCCCAGAGGTACGCTCGCGCACAGGCTCCGGTCGAGGGTCCGGAAAGCCAGGGAGACGCCAAACAGGGCGGCGATGCCGAGGAGCGCCCGCCCGGCCCCGTGCCGCGCCGGTGCTTGAGGGATTCCGTGCGAGCGGGCGAGACCGGCGCCGACACCGAAGAGCGCCAGGATCGCCGGGACGTAACCGATGGAGCCGTTGCTGACGGCATCGACATCGCTGCCGCTCAAGGCCGTCAACGCCGGTTCCAGACCGAAGCCGACCCCGGCGAACAGCAACGTCAGACCCAGGGCCGGCCCCGACCCGAGATCGAAGAAGCGCCGCAAGGCCAGGAAGAAGTAGGCGTGGATGAACAGCGCGATGGGAATGACATCGGCCAGGAGCGACCAGCGTACCGCCAGGGTATGGAACAGGAACGAGCCGAGGCCGACCAGGGCGACGAGTCCGGCCAGCATTCGCACGGGAGCGTCGGGTCGCCTGCCCCTCCCCTCGTGCCGCATCACCGCGAACGCGGCCGCCAGGAAGGCCGCGTTCGAGACCGCGTTGATGGGCTCGGCCCAGAATGTCGCGTCGGTTCGCTCGCAATAGGCCTGGAGCGGCGCGAACCACGTGTCGGGCATATCCTTTTTCCCGGTCCATCTTCGACTTCGCGATCGCCCCGACGGCTTGCCACCGCTGCGCGAAGCCCCGATGACGGGCGACGCCGAGGTTCAGGACATCAAGCCCCATGCGGATGGTCACGTGGAACGTCAATTCCATCAAGCAGCGGGTCGGCCACCTCGTGGCGTTTCTCGACGAGGCCAAGCCCGATGTGGTCTGCCTCCAGGAACTGAAATGCCAGGACGAGGCATTCCCGCGCGCCGAGATCGAAGGGGCGGGGTATGCCGTCGAGACCCTGGGGCAGAAGGCCTATAACGGCGTCGCCCTGCTGGTGCGGGCCCCCCTCGTGCTGAGCGAGGTCCGGCGCGGCTTGCCCGGCGACGAGACCGACGAGCAGGCCCGGTACATCGAAGGCCTGATCACGGGGGACGATACGGCACCCGTGCGGGTCGCCTCGCTCTACCTGCCCAACGGCAATCCCGTCGACAGCCCGAAATACCCCTACAAGCTCGCGTTCCTGGAGCGCCTGCGGCACCACGCCCGCGATCTCCTGACCAGCGAGGAAGCCGTGGTGCTCGCAGGCGACTACAACGTCATCCCAGAGCCCGAGGACGCGTCCGATCCGGCGGCCTGGGTGAATGACGCGCTCTTCCTGCCCCAGACCCGTGCGGCTTTCCGCACGCTCCTGGCCGAGGGCTACACCGAGGCTTTACGGGCCTGCGATCCGAAGCCCGGCCTCTACACGTTCTGGGATTATCAGGCCGGTGCCTGGAACCGGAATGCCGGCATTCGCATCGATCACCTCCTGCTCTCGCCCCGGGCCGCCGATCGCTTGGTCTCGGCCTCGGTACAAAAGCATCTGCGCGGGCTGGAAAAACCGTCCGACCACGTACCGGTGACGGTGGAACTCGCCTGACCTGCATCCCGCTCGGGTCGGTTTTTCCTGAACCAAGGGGCCGGTGGCGGGTTGCCACGCCGCGTCCCTCTGGAACAGGAGCCTTCCCACGTGAAACTCTACGGTACCGGCTACTCCCCTTACGTCCGCAAGGTCCTCGTGGCGCTTGCCGAGAAGGGTCAGAGCGCCGAGCACATTCCCTTGTTCTTCCACGATCCCGATGCCGACTTTCAGTCCGCCAGCCCGCTCGGCAAGATCCCGGCCATGGACGACGACGGTTTCCTCCTCGCGGATTCGTCCGCAATCCTGTTCTACATCGAGGCGAAACATCCGACTCCGCCGCTGTTGCCAACGGAAGCCAAGGCACGCGGCCGGGCGGTCTGGTTCGACAAGTTCGGCGATACGGAAATGTTTCCGGTGATCATCGCCCCCTTCGCCAACCGGGTCGTGAAGCCCAAATTGCTGGGCCAGCCGGGCGACGAAGCCGCTGTCACGAAGGCGCTGAACGAGGATCTGCCGAAGATTTACGATTACCTCGAAGCGCAGATCGACGGGCCGTACCTTGTGGGCGACGCTTTCAGCATCGCGGATATCTCGGTGGTGACCGGCTTCCACAACCTGCACCTGGCCGACGAGAAGGTCGATGCCGTGCGTTGGCCGAAGCTCGCCCGCTACGTCGCCACGACCCTGGAGCGTCCGTCCTTCATCACGGCGCTCGCGGCGCGCACGAACCCGTAGGCCGGACGGCCCGACGCTGCGGCTTGTACCTCAGCGTCGGCGCCGGGCCGATCCGGTGACCTGGGCCTGCGCCTGGAGGGCCTGTGCCTGGGCGGTCAGGCGGTCGTCCTCGCTCGCGGCCGTCCAGGCCTTGTCGTACAGGGTGACGATCCAGTCGTCCTTACGGCCCTGCGCGGCCTCGCGCGCCAGGGAGAGCCACATCAGACCGCGGGCGCGCTGCTTCGGCACGCCCTGGCCGTTGATGAGGAGTTCGCCGAGGAGCGCCTGAGCCGGGGCGTGGCCCTTCTCGGCCGCGAGGTTGAACCACCGCGCGGCCTGGCGCGGATCGGCCTCGACGCCGGTGCCGTCGAGGTAGAGCCGGGCGAGGTTGTACTGGGCGTTCGGGTCGCCGAAATACGACGCCGCGTAGTTGAACATGTCGTAGGCGCGCTCGGGGTTGGGGCGCACGTATGTGCCCTTGATCCCGTCGAGGAAGTAGGCGCCCAAAGCCGTGAAGGCGCTGGCCATCACGCCCGAATTCTGAGCGTCGGGCCCGTCGTCGGTGGTGTCGTCGGCGATGCGCGAGAAGAACTCGAACGCCTTGAGGTCGTCGTGGGGCACGCCGTCGCCCTCGGCGTACATGCGGCCGAGCTTCCACAGGGCGAGGGCGTGGCCCTGGCCGGCGGCGTATTCGAGGGCACGCGCGGCGCCTTCCTTGTCGCCGGCGTTGTAGTCGCGCACGCCCGAGCGCAGGGCCTCGCGGGCGGTGCGATAGCCCGCCGGGGGCACAGGTGTGCGTGCAGTGGCGTCGAGCGCCTCCACGGGCATTCCGCACAGGAACAGGAGCCCGGCCGCCATGGCGACGCGCAGCCGTCCGCGCGTCAGCCGATCCTGGGCGGCCCGGTCCGGCCGCACGGGGCGGCCGAGGGCGGTCCTAGATGTCGGCATAGGTGTGCGTCTCCTCGGCGCCGCCCGGATGGGTCACCGCGCCGTCCACGGCAGGACCGACGGTCTGCATGTACTTCCACAGGTAGCCGGACGTCGCCGAGTTGGTCCGTGGCGTCCAAGCGGCCCGGCGCGTGGCGAACTCCTCGTCGCTCACGGCGACGTCGAGGGTGCCGTTGATCGCATCCAGGGTGATGACGTCGCCGTCCCGGATCAGGCCGATGGGGCCGCCGATGGCGGCTTCCGGGCCGACATGGCCGACGCAGAACCCGCGCGTCGCGCCCGAGAACCGGCCATCGGTGATGAGGGCGACCTTGTCGCCCATGCCCTGGCCGTACAGAGCCGCGGTGGTCGAGAGCATCTCGCGCATGCCGGGGCCGCCCTTCGGGCCCTCGTAGCGGATGACCAGAACCTCGCCTTCCTTGTAGGTGCGCTTCTGGACCGCTTCGAAGCAGGCCTCCTCGCCATCGAACACCCGGGCCGGGCCGGTGAAGACCTGGGCGGATGCCGGCATGCCCGCGACCTTCACGATGGCGCCCTCGGGGGCGAGGTTGCCGCGCAGGCCGACGACGCCGCCCGTGGGTGTGAGGGGCGTGTTGGCGGCCCGCACCACGTCCTGGTCCGGGTTCCAGTGCACCCGCTCCATGTTCTCCGCCATGGTGCGGCCGGTCACCGTCATGCAGTCGCCGTGCATGAAGCCGTGGTCGAGGAGCGTCTTCATGAGAAGCGGGATGCCGCCGACCTCGAACATGTCCTTGGCGACGTAGCGCCCGCCCGGCTTCAGGTCGGCGATGTAGGGCGTGCGCTTGAAGATCTCGGCGACATCGAACAGGTCGAACTTGATGCCGCATTCGTGCGCGATGGCCGGCAGGTGCAGGGCCGCGTTGGTGGAACCGCCCGAAGCGGCCACCGCTGCCGCCGCGTTCTCGAGGCTCTTGCGGGTGACGATGTCGCGCGGACGGATGTTCTTGGCGATGAGCTCCATCACCTTCTCGCCCGCCGTCATGCAGAATCTGTCGCGGATCTCGTAGGGAGCCGGGGCACCGGCCGAGTATGGCAGCGCCAGACCCATGGCCTCGGAGACGGTCGCCATGGTGTTGGCGGTGAACTGGGCGCCGCAGGCGCCGGCCGACGGGCAGGCGACCTGTTCCAGCTCGTCGAGGTCGTCGAGGGACATATCGCCCACCGCGACCTTGCCCACGGCCTCGAACAGGTCCTGCACCGTGACGGGCCGACCCCGGAACGAGCCGGGCAGGATCGAGCCGCCGTAGATGAAGATCGACGGCACGTTGAGGCGCACCATGGCCATCATCATGCCGGGCAGGGACTTGTCGCAGCCGGCCAGCCCCACGAGGGCGTCGTAGGCGTGGCCGCGCATGGTGAGTTCGACGGAATCGGCGATGACTTCGCGGGACGGCAGGGAGGCGCGCATGCCGGCATGCCCCATGGCGATACCGTCGGTGACCGTGATGGTACAGAACTCGCGCGGGGTGCCGTTGGCGGCCGAAACCCCCTTCTTCACGGCCTGGGCCTGACGCATCAGCGAGATGTTGCAGGGCGCCGCCTCGTTCCAGCACGAAGCCACGCCGACGAGCGGCTGATGGATCTGCTCCTTGGTGAGGCCCATGGCATAGAGGTACGAGCGGTGGGGCGCGCGCTCGGGTCCCTCCGTCACGTGACGGCTCGGAAGCTTGGACTTGTCGGTGGTGCGCGCGTCCATGGTCAATCTCGCCGCCCCGGCCTGCTACGCTTGGACATGAGGTCCGGTCCTCCGGTGTGCCGCACGACCCCACGCGGGTGGCGTGCGAACCCACGTGGTTCACTCGTCGAATGACTCGGAACTCTGCGGTAAATCGTTGGGGGGACTACCGTTTACCGCACGGCATGAGGTGGTCCCGGTTTATGGCGGGATCGCGGCGGGGGCTGGCGCCTCCCAAGGCAAAGTCTGGATGGTTTTGGGGTGTTGCGACCTCGCCACAGCCACGCTTTAGTCCGGTGCGACCGCGCGAAGGACCTTCGGAGGAGGATGAAATTCCAAGCCGCAATCATGAAGAAGCCCGGAGCGTGCGGGACGCGCCGGGCCGGATTCAGAGGTTCGCGGGGTTTCGGTGTCAGGCGCGTTTGCGCATCCGCAGGATCTTGAAGAAGCCACCCGGGAAGGTCGGGGCGACGCCGATGAACTCGACGCCGTTGGTGCGGGCCCAGGCCTCGATCCGTGTGGATTTGAAGTCGGACGACCACCCGATCTTGGTGCAGAGCGGGGCGACGATCTCCTCGACCTTGGCCATCGGCCCGTCCGTCTGACCGAAATGGTTGGCGAGCACGATCTCGCCGCCCGGCCGTACCACCCGCAGGAACTCCGACAATGCGCCTTCCGGATCCGGCACCAGGGTGATGAGGAACTGGGCCACCACGGCGTCGAAGCTGGCATCGGCGTAGCCGAGGCGGCAGACGTCCATCACCTGGAGACCGCGCACGTGAGTGAGGCCGCGCCGGAGCACCTTGGCGCGGGCGCGCTTCAGCATGTCCTCGGACAGATCGACTCCGCAGACGAAGCTGGTGCGCGGGTAGTACCCCAGGGAGAGGCCGGTGCCGACGCCGGCTTCGAGGATGCGCGGACCGCAGGCCACGGCCGCTTCCACGGCGTCGCGGGCGGCGGGTTCGGTCAGCTTGTCGTAGACGACGTCGTAGACCGGCGCCCAGCGGGCATAGGCCTTGCGCATCAGGGCGGTGCTCGGACCGGCCTCCCGCGGCTCGCTCAGCATGTCGATCTCGAAGTCCTGTGGGAAGTGGAAGAGTGGGTCAGGCCGCCTGCGCGGCTCCAGCCTGCAACGCGTCGATGCGCCGGATGGTGCCACCGCCGAGCACCCGCGCACGCGGGCCGTCATCCGCGTAGATCACGCAGGCTTGGCCCGGCGAGACGCCGTCCTCGGGCGTCGCCAGAACGACCTCGGCGGTGCCGGCGGCGGTGTCGAGGGTGAGATGGGCCGGGCGCGGCTCCCGCGTCGACCGGACCCGCACGGCCACGGGCAGATCGACCGGCACGTTTTCGGACAGCCAATTCACGTCGGTGAGGCGAATGCGACTGGTGGCCAGGGCCTCGCGCGGGCCGACGACCACGCGGGCGGTGTCGGGCTCCAGGCGCACCACGTAGAGCGGTTCGCCCACGGCGAGGCGCAGGCCCCGGCGCTGGCCGACGGTGTAGTTGACGATCCCCTCGTGGCGACCGAGGACTCGGCCGGTGAGATCGACGATGTCGCCGGCCCGGGCAGCGTCCGGGCGCAGGCGGGCGATGACGTCGGCGTAGCGCCCTTGCGGCACGAAGCAGATGTCCTGACTGTCCGCTTTCTGTGCGACCGACAGGCCGAGCTCATGGGCGAGGCGCCGGGTCTCGTCCTTCGGCAATTCACCCAAGGGAAAGCGCAGGAAATCGAGCTGCTCGCCCGTGGTGGCGTAGAGGAAATAACTCTGGTCGCGGGCGGGATCGAGGGCGCGGTACAGTCCGCGTCCGCCCTGCGGCATGGGCCGGCTCGCGACGTAATGGCCCGTCGCCAGGGCGTCCGCATCGAGGTCGCGCGCCGTGGCGAGGAGATCGCGGAACTTGATGGACCGGTTGCACTCGACGCATGGGATCGGCGTCTCGCCCGCGAGGTAGCTCTCGGCGAACCGGTCGATCACCGATTCCCGGAACCGATCCTCGTAATCGAGGACGTAATGCGGGATCTCGAGGACTTCGGCGACCCGGCGGGCATCGTGAATGTCCTGGCCGGCGCAGCAGGCGCCCTTGCGATGGGTCGCTGCACCATGATCGTAGAGCTGGAGCGTGATGCCGACGACGTCGTAGCCCTGGCGCTTCAGGAGGCCGGCCACGACGGAGGAATCGACGCCGCCGGACATGGCGACGACGACACGCGTCTCGTGCGGGGCCTTGGGAAGATCGAGGGAATTCATCGCGCCAGGTTTCACCGACGGGGCCGGTCCGGTCCCGGTCGCGAGTCTATAGCGTTCCTTGCGCCCGAGTTCCAGGGATAGGGCCGGCAGGGCCGATCGCCACCGGAACGGACTCGGGCCGCGCCTTCGAAGAGCGCGCGTCTATAGGAACGAAACGGCTTACGCGAAGTCGGGCATCCCGCTGCAGACCCGGCAAGTTCTGCCGGGCGACGCGCAGATTTCGCCGGATCGCCTTCGGGCCGAGACGAAAAAATCGCGCCTTTACAGGATATTGACTGGTTCGGGAGGCTGGCGCAGCCCTTGCTCCAGGATCCGACAAGGAGACCTTGGACCCATGGCGCAGACGTTCCTCGAAACGGATTTTCTCCTGCGCCGTGCGACGCCGACCGCCCCCCGTATTTCGGCGCAAGCCCCGGCACGGGCCGCTTTCGTCGTTCGTGATCCCGAACCGTCCCGTGCGACTGTGGCCACCCGGTCCCAGGACGTCCGTACACCGGACGCCCGTACGCAGACCGCCCGGGCCGAGCTTGCCCGCGCGAACATCGCCAGCCGATCCGAGCGAGCCCGGACGCCGGACATCGACACGGGGCAGACCCGGACCACGGAACGGACCAAGGCCGGGCCATTGAGGATCGATTCATCCGGGGCTGAAAGCTCACCGGCGCCCGTTCGAGCCGTGCGTGACGTGCCGGCTCCTCCGGCGAAGGTCTCGACAAAGGCGAATGCCGGCCCATTCGGCGAGGCTGGGGCTGGGACGGACGCCCTGTCGCAGGACCGGGCAGGCGTCGTCGCCCCCGTTCCGGCCGGCGCTGCGGGCTCCCCCGAGGCGGGCATGGCCGGGGCGGTCCTCGCCAGTTCGGATATCGCGGCGATCACCGGCCCCTCGGAAGTGGGTGCCGGCGACGGGACGGAGGAGGACACGGACCCCGCCGGGCTGTCGGCCGACGAGCCGGCCATCTCCCTCATGGGCTTCGGCGTTCTGCCCGCGCCCCCTCCGCCCCAGCCCATGCTCCAAGTAGGACCCGGCCAAGGGGGACAGACATCCGTCGCTGGGGACGCGGTGTCGGGGGGGCAGGATGCGGTGGGTCAGGCCTCAGCCGTGACTGGGCAAGTCTCGTCCTCGACGGGGCAGCTCCAGCTTCCATCCGGGGGCGTCCCGTCGTCCAGGGGCGGGGCGCCCGCCGCCGCTGGGCAGAATACCCTAGCCCGGCCGGACATATCGGCGGCCGGAACGTTCGATCCGGCACTCGGCGGCAAGTCCGATGCGGCGGTGGCCGTGCACGAGGCGTTCGGCAGCGCCGAGCCCGTCGCGGCGTTCGCCATGCCCGAAGGGTTGTCCGCCGTCCGGGAGAATTTCGATGCGCTCGTGCCGGGCTTCTCGGCCGCGCCCGCCGCAACGGCGGCGTCCGGTGCGTCGGTCACGGCCGCCCCCGCGCCGCAAGCCGCCGCGCCCGCCGTACCGTTGGGAGCCGTGCCGATGACCATCGGCCTACGCTCACTTCAGGGTTCGAACCATTTCGAGATCCGGCTCGATCCCGGTGAACTCGGACGCATCGACGTCAGCCTCGACATCGACAAGGAGCGCGGGACGGTGATGGCACATCTCGTCGTCGACCGCATCGAGACCCTCGCCCTGCTCCAGCGCGATGCCGGCAGCCTGCAGCAGGCCCTTTCGCAGGCCGGCCTCGACGCCCCTGAGGCCAACATCAGCCTGTCCCTGCGCAGCGACACGCAGTCCGGCGGCCAGGGCACGGAGAACCAGGGCTCCGACGGGCGCCGCCCCGATGGCCGCTCCGGTGGACCGGGCCTTTCCCACCAGCCCGAGGGCCGCGCCGCCCTCGAAGCCATCCCCGTACGCACCCTGAGGGGCCTGACCGGCCTCGACATCCGAATCTGAAGGGGCATCCGATATGTCATCCGGCATCAGCAGCTTGGCGAACACCGCCGCGTCGGCGAGTTCGACCACCAGGACGTCCGCCCAGGAGATCGCGGGCAACTTCACGCAATTCCTGACGCTGCTGACGACGCAGCTCAAGAATCAGAATCCCCTCGACCCGATGGACACCAACCAGTTCACCCAGCAGCTGGTGCAGTACGCCGGCGTCGAGCAGCAATTGAAGTCCAATGATCGCCTCGACTCGATCCTCACCAACGCCAAGGCGTCGAGTTCGGCTTCCGCCACGGGCTTCATCGGCCAGACCGTGACCGCCGACGGCAAGACCGCCGATCTGGCCGGCGGCTCGGCCACCTGGACCCTGACGCCCTCGCGCGCCGCCACCCAGGCGACCATCACCATCACGGATGCCCAGGGCAACGTGGTGGCGACGCAGAGCAAGGCCATGCCGGCCGGGGCGCAGAGCTATGTATGGGACGGGCGGGCATCCACGGGGATGAGCGCGCCGTCGGGAACCTATTCCATCAAGGTCGATGCCCGCGACGCGACGGGGACCCAGGTGAACGTCGATACGCAGATCACCGGCAAGGTCGACGGGATCGATCTCAGCGGCACCGCACCGGTCCTCCTGATCGACTCTGCACGGGTTCCGATCGGCAGCGTGCGGAGCATCGGAACAGGGTTGTCCACATGAGCGTCGAGACGAATCAGATGCAATCGTTCCGCTTCAACATATTTTAAGTGGAGGCAAGTAGCTTCCAATCTCGACAGGTCAGTCGAGTTGTAGAGCGTATCATGACCGAACCAAGCCGCCCGAGAGTGAAGTATGTGATCGGGCCTGATGGTAGTCCATTAACCATTGCCGATCTTCCCCCGACGACTACCCGCCGTTGGGTGATCCGTCGCAAGGCCGAGGTGGTCGCCGCCGTGAGGGGTGGCCTGCTCAGCCTGGAGGAGGCCTGCCAGCGCTATACCCTCACCACCGAGGAGTTCCTCAGCTGGCAGTTCTCCATCGACCAGCACGGCCTTGCCGGCCTGCGCACCACGCGCATCCAGCATTACCGGCACTGACGAAACGGATCTGACCGGGACCGCCTCGTCCGACGGGGAAAGCGCCCGCCGATCCTCTCGAAAGACCGCGCCCCCCAGGGGACGCGGTTTTTTCGTGTTTTCGGGGGGCGCTCGTTCGGATTCCCGCGATGGTCTCCGCATCGTTAACCGCTCGCTAACCACGGCCTGGGCAAATTTTGCCGGGCGGGGGCGGGGTGTCCGCCACGCTTGTTCGGGTGGGTGCGTCGCGCGGTGAAATCGGTTCTCGAACTGGTGATGAAGTTGGGGCCGGCGCGGTTGGCCGCCATGGCCGCCGTCACCATGACGCTGATCGGTTTCTTCGCCTTCGTGATCCTTCGCGTCTCGAAGCCCGACATGGGCGTGCTGTTCGCCGACCTGTCCATGTCCGACTCCTCCGCGGTGATCCGCGACCTCGATGCGCGGGGCATCAAGTACGAGACCAAGGGCGATGCCGGTCAGACCATCATGGCTCCCCGCGCCGATCTTCCCCGCCTGCGCATGGATCTTGCCGGCAAGGGGCTGCCGGGCCAGGCGGGTGTGGGGTACGAGATTTTCGACAAGGGCGATGCGTTCTCGTCCACCAACTTCGTCCAGAACGTGAACCACCTGCGGGCCCTCGAGGGGGAACTGTCCCGCTCCATCCGCGCCATCGGCCGGGTCCAGGCGGCGCGTGTCCACCTCGTGATCCCCGAGCGGCGCCTGTTCGACCGTGACCGCGAGACGCCGAGCGCCGCCATCGTGCTCAAGCTCATGGGCGACCTGGATCCGTCCCAGGTCCGCGCCATCCGCCACCTCACCGCCTCGGCGGTGGAGGGGCTCAAGCCCGAGCGGGTCTCCATCGTCGACGAGCGCGGCCGACTTCTCGCCGATGGCGCCCGTGACGCGGAGGCCGACAAGGGGCTCGGGCTCGAGGAGAAGCAGGTCGGCCTCGAACGGCGCCTGCGCGCGCAGATCGAGGAGATCGTCGCCGGCATCGTCGGTGCCGGCCGCGCCCGGGTGCAGGTCAGCGCCGAACTCGACGTCAACCGCATCGAGAGCCGCTCCGAGAGCTTCGATCCCGAGAGCCGCGTGGTGCGCTCGACCCAGACCCGCAGCGAGACCTCCCTGACGGGCGGGACCGAGGGAGCCGTCAGCGTCGGCAACGAACTGCCCGGAGCCAATCAGCCGGGCGCCGCCCCGGCCCAGAAGGATTCCACGAACAAGAACGAAGAGACCACCAACTACGAGATCTCGCGGGTGACCAAGACCGAAGTTGTCGAGGGCGGCCGGGTCAAGCGGCTCTCCGTGGCGGTCCTCGTCGACGGAGCCTACGTGCCGGGGGCCGACGGCAAACCCACCTACCAGCCGCGCCCGGCGGCCGAAGTCGAACGCATCACGACCCTGGTGCGCACGGCCATCGGCTTCGACAAGGCGCGCGGCGATCAGGTCGAGGTGGTCAACCTTCGCTTCGCGGAGGCTCCGGCCCCGCCCGAGTTCATCGAGCCGAGCCTCGTCCAGTCCCTGATGTCTCCCTCCAAGGAGGACGTCATGCGCATCGTCGAGCTGACGGTCCTGGCCATGCTGACCCTCATCGTGCTGCTCGCCGTGGTGCGTCCGCTCCTGCGCAGGGTGCTCACCGCCGAGCCCGTCGCCATCGCACTGGTGGCCGGCCCGTCCGCGAGCACCGGCGACCCTGCGCTGGATGCGATGATGGCGCCACGCGACAACCCGACCGCCCGCCTCGTCGATTTCGCCAAGATCAACGGCCAGGTTCAGGCCGAAACCGTGCAACGAGTGGTCGACATGGTCCGTGCCAGCCCCGGCGAGACCGTCGAGGTCCTGCGCAACTGGATCAACGACAACTGAGATCCGCCTAGCCTTTCGCGCGTCGTCCTTAAGGAGTTGAGGCCATGTCCTCGGGTTTGAACATCGCGGCGGAACTGGCCAATGCCGGCGGAGCGGCCTTCGCCGCCATGCCCGGCACCCAGCGCGCCGCCGCCCTCCTCCTGCTGCTCGGCGATACCGAAGGTGCGCCGATCTGGCAGATGCTCGACGAGGACGAGGTCAAGAAGGTCTCGCACGCCATGGTCCAGCTCGGCTCCCTCGAGGCCGAGACCGTGGAGAAACTCATCGTCGATTTCGTTTCGCGCCTGTCGTCGGGCGGCGGCATCACGTCGAACTTCGAGCGGACCGAATCGCTTCTCCTCAAGATCTTTCCGCAGGATCAGGTTTCCTCGATCATGGCCGAGATCAAAGGGGCCTCGGGCAAGCGGGTCTGGGCGAGCCTGACCCAGATCGATCCCGAGATCCTCGCCTCGTTCCTGCGCAACGAGTACCCGCAGACGGTGGCCGTGGTTCTCTCGAAGGTCCGCTCGGAATACGCCGCCAAGGTACTGACCATCCTGCCCGAGGATTTCGCCATCGACGTCCTGAACCGGATGCTGCGCATGGAGACGGTGCAGAAGGAGGCCTTGCGCCACATCGAGGAGACCCTGCGCGTCGAGTTCGTCTCGACCATCGCCCAGACGACGCGGCGCGACGCCCACGAGCTCATGGCCGATGTGTTCAACGCCTTCGACCGCCAGACGGAAGGCCGCTTCCTCGCCGCCCTCGATCAGGCCAACCGTGGGTCGGCGAAGAAGATTCGCCAGCTGATGTTCACCTTCGAGGATCTGCTGAAGCTCGATCCGGGCAGCGTGCAGACCCTCCTGCGCAAGATCGACAACGATACCCTGTGCCGGGCCCTGAAGGGGGCGGAGGAGCGCGTGCGCGGCTTCTTCCTGTCGAACATGTCCACCCGGGCGGCCAAGAACATCACCGACGAGATGGGATCGCTCGGGCCGATCCGCCTCAAGGAGGTCGACGAGGCCCAGGCCAAGATGACCGAACTCGCCAAGGACCTGGCCGAGAAGGGCGAGATCATGATCGCCAAGTCGAGTGGTGAAGAGGAACTGGTCTATTGAACGCCCGTCCCTTCTTGTTCGACACCGACTTCCGGCCCCGCCCCGCCAGCGTCGCCTCGCCCAAGGACGATGCGGCCCTGGCCGAGGCGGTGGCCGACGCCTACGCCCGTGGCGTGCAGGAGGGCCGCGCCCAGGCCGAGATGCAGGCGCAGGGTCGCATGGCCGATGCCCTTACGCGCCTCGGGCTCGCCGCAGCCGGATTGCTCGGCCAGGCGGACGCACGCGACGCCGAGCGCGAGGCGCAGGCCATGGATTTCGCCGTGGCGCTGGCCCGGCGCATCGCCGGCGAGGCCCTCGATGCGCAGCCCCTGGCCGCCATCGGCGATGCGGCCCGTTCCGCCCTACAGCATCTGCGCGGCGTGCCTCACCTCGTGGTCCGCGTCCACGAGAGCCTCGTCGACGAAGCCGAAGCCCTGGTGAAGCGTCTGGCGCGCGAGCGTGGCTTCGAGGGCCGCCTCGTGGTTCTCGGGGAACCCGACCTCGCTCCGGGGGATGCCCGGATGGAATGGGCCGACGGCGGTGTGGTGCGCGACCGCGCCCGCATCGAAGCCGCCGTGCTCGATGCCCTCGGCCTCAACGCCTGATCCTTTGAAAGCCAGACCATGTCGGACGATTTCACCCTGCCGCAGCTCAATGGAATGGATGCGTCCTTCGATGGACTCGGCACCGAATCCATCCGTGAGGCGCCGACCACACCCAAGAGTGCAGCCGACCTCGAACAGGTCTTCGACGTGCCCGTGGTGGTCTCGGCGGTGCTCGGCTCCTCGCGCATGCCCATCGGTGATCTGCTGCGGCTCCAGCCCGGTGCCGTGCTCGAACTCGACCGCAAGGTCGGCGAGGCCATCGACATCTTCGTCAACAACCGCCTCGTCGCCCGTGGCGAGGTCGTCCTCGTGGAGGAGCGCCTCGGCGTGACCATGACCGAGATCATCAAGAACGATCACTGACCATTCCCGGCCCACCGCGCGCCCGCGCGCGGCCCCGACACGGAGACCTTGAGCCATGCGGCTTCTCATCATCGGACGCCTCAACGGCGAACTCGTCACCGCTTCCAAGATCGCCATGAACCGGGGAGCGGCGGTCACCAACGCCGAGAGCTTGCCGCAGGGACTGGCTGTGCTGCGGGCCAAGGGCGCCGACCTCATCATGATCGATGTCGGTCTGCCGATCCGCGAACTCGTCACCGCGCTCACCGACGAACGCATCCGCACGCCCGTGATCGCCTGCGGCATCGCCACCGATGCCAAGGCGGCGGTGGCGGCCATCCAGGCGGGCGCACGCGAATACATTCCCCTGCCCCCCGACCCCGAGCTCATCGCCGCGGTGCTGCAGGCGGTCTCCGAAGACGGGCGTGCCTTCGTCTGGCGGGATGCTTCCATGGAGCGGGTGGTGAAGCTCGCCGAACAGGTCGCCCGCTCGGAGGCGTCCGTGCTCATCACCGGCGAGAGCGGCACCGGCAAGGAGGTGCTGGCCCGTCACGTCCACGTCAAGTCGAACCGCACGGCCAAGCCCTTCGTCTGCGTCAATTGCGCGGCGATCCCCGAGGCGCTCCTCGAATCCGAGCTGTTCGGCCATGAGAAGGGTGCCTTCACCGGCGCGGTCGCCCGCCGCATCGGCCGCTTCGAGGAAGCCAGTGGCGGCACCCTCCTCCTCGACGAGATCTCGGAGATGGACGTACGGCTGCAATCGAAGCTGCTGCGTGCCCTCCAGGAGCGGGTGATCGACCGGGTCGGCGGCTCGGCGCCGGTCAAGGTCGATATCCGGGTGCTCGCGACCTCGAACCGCAATCTCCTCGACGAGGTTCGAAAGGGCACGTTCCGCGAGGATCTATACTACCGCCTCAACGTCGTTCACCTGAAGTTGCCGCCTCTGCGTGAGCGCCCCGCCGATATTCTCGAACTCGCCGGCCACTTCGCCCGGAAATACGCCGAGGTGAACGGCGTGCCCGTGCGACCCCTGAGCCGCGAGGCGCAGGGGCTCGTCCGTGCCAATCCCTGGCGCGGCAACGTGCGGGAACTCGAGAACACCCTTCACCGGGCGGTTCTGCTGGCTTCCGGTCCGGAGATCGGCCCCGACGCGATCCTGACGCCCGAGGGCGAAAGCATCGGTGGTCCCGCCGCCGGTCCGGCCGAGCGTGCCGCGCGCGTCGCCGAAGCCGCCACCCGCGGCCTCGTCGGCCAGACGGTGGCGCAGGTGGAGTGCGACCTGATCCTCGACACCCTCGACCATTGCCTCGGCAACCGGACGCATGCCGCCAAGATCCTCGGCATCTCGATCCGGACCCTGCGGAACAAGCTCAACGAGTATGTCGATGCCGGTCTGAGCGTGGCCGAACCCGGCAGCGCGCGGGCGGCTGCCGCCTACGGCTGACGCCCGGGCGCAGGAGGCGCTCCGACGAGCATTCCAAGGTCCGTCGCTGGCTCTCCGGGATCCCGCTCTGCGGGAGATTGGGCTTCTGCTCACCCCCCATGGCCCTCAGCGGTTCCGCGCGGCCTCGTCGGCGACCTGGGCCGCGTGCGCCCGCTCGAGCTTCTCCAGGGACACGAAGCGGGCGATATCGGCTTCGACGTCGCGGATCGTCTCCTCGACGAGGTGCTGCTGCAGCGCGATGCGTGGGTCGTCCGCCGCCAGTCCATCGCGGGTCTGGAGGCGCTGCACCGCTTCCTTGACCACGCCGTAGACGGATTCCCGTGCCTCGCGCGTCATGGACGGGTTTACGGCGCGAGCGATGAGGTCGGAGAATTCGGACATGTCGTTCCGGCTGTGACGCATGGGCGGGCGGGAATGCCGGCTCGGCGAGATACCACGACGAACCGCTGACCGAGAGCCGCGATCCGATCCGGCCGGATCGGTCGCAGCCTCAGAGACGCTGATCCTTCAGACCGGCGACGATCAGGGCGATGGAACTCCACACCACCAGGAAGCAGAAGAAGCCGACGACGAGGGCATACCCGCGTTGCGGATACAGAGAGGCGATGGGCAAATCCGGCGGCACAAAGGTCGCCAGAAAGATCTGCTGCTTCGTGGCCGCGACGCGGGCCCGATCGACCATGAGATTGGCGGATTCGTTCAGTTTGCCCGCGATGGTCTTCTCGACCTGCAGCCCTTCGTATTCGAGCAGCGCCCGGGTCATGTTGTTCGACGGGTCGGAACCCGAGAGACCTTCCGTCGTCAGCTGATCCTGAAGCCGTTTGGTCTGCTGCTGGATCGCCGCGAGGTTGGCGACCAGGGTCTGGATGCTGCGGGACTTCTCGTCGAGGTTCGAGCCGCGAAGAACCTGGAGATCGGTTTCGGCCTTGAGCTGATCCTTGCGCAGGCTGCCGAGGGTCGTCAGCGTCGCTTCCGCCGCCTTGATCGGATCGATGATGCCCCAGCGGTTGCGGAATTTCTGAAGGGCGAGGTGGGCTTCGCGCAGGCGTGTTTGCGCCCGCACGGCATCGGCTTCGGCATGGGCGACGAGATCGGCCTGGGCCGCGCGCGAGATCTGGTTGATCAGCACCTCGGTGCGCGCGATCACCTCCTTGGAGATCGCGAGCGCATCCTGCGGCGTGAAGGCGCGAACCGTCAGGGTGATCACGCCCGAGATCACGTCGATGCGGGCGATGACATGCTTACGCCAGTATCGAGCCAGGTCCTCGATGGGCTGGGGCGGCCGATAGCGGGTCCAGAAATCGGCCTCGTCACGGGCGAACATCGCCGAGACCTTCAACGTTTCTTCCATCTTGGACACCAGCGTCTGGCTCTGGATATAGTCCTTGACGATGAAACTGTCCTGACTGTTATGCTTCTGGATCAGGTCGGCGAACTGGCCGACCGAAGCCTCCTCCATGGGCTCGACATTGCCCCGGACGGTGAATTGTGCTTCGGCGACGTACTGGTTGGCGGCGAAACCGTAGAGATAGATCGCCAGCATCAGCGTCGGTAGCAGCACGAAGACGCTGAAGTTGCGGATCAGGTCGATGGTGAGGTTCGGCGGCTTGGAGGATGCCGGCCGCAGGCCGGGAAGGCGCCGCCAGTCGAGGCGTTCGCTCGCCCTGCGCAGGAGGGTCGGCGCCCGGCCGGTGGGGATCGGTTCTACGGTCTCGGCGTTGCGCCGCAGATCGGGGACCGCCCGCAGTGCGAGGTCGATGACCCCGCGCAGGCGCTCCGACTGCTTGACCTCGTCGACATTCATCGCATCGGATTCCTGAAGGCTCGGCGCGCGAACGCGACCCCACACCGCGCTTCCGGCACCCATGGCACCGGAGGCGGCGCGGAGCCCTTTCGACCCCATGCCGTTACCCTGGGAAGTCCCGTGTTTTTCGGCCCTTTTTAAGGCGTGGCTTCAGCGGTCGAGCCCGGGTGGCTAGACCCGAGCGGCCGGGTCGAGCGCAGGAACGAATGAACGCCGGGCAGACCGCCCCGCCAAGGAACACGATGACACGAGACCTGACCGATGTGACGCCCGATAAGATCCGGTACGCCCGGGCCAAATTCGGTGATGTCGTTCTCGTTTGCACCAAATGCGCCAAGCGTCAGGGACTGCCCAAGGGCGCCGTGCGCACGATCCTCAAACGCGCCCTGAAGGAGTGCGGCGGGTCGTCGAAGGGGGGCCTCCTCAAGCCCCGCCTCGTCGAGGTCGGGTGCCTCGGTCCATGCCCGAAACGCACCGTGGCGGTGGCGACGACCGCGAGCCTCGCCGAGGGGCGCATCGTCCTCATCGACCCGGCGGGGGACCGTCGGGCGATCCTCGCCGCCCTCCTCCCCGATTTCGGCCCCAAAGCTAAGCTAACGCCGCCCGGCACTCCGGAAGATCCGTGTTCCGGGCCGCGTGCGCCCTGAATTTCCGAGGCTATCCGCCCCCCACGATGATGCAGATCCGAAGCGTTTCGATCCGCCAGGATCGCCCATCATGAAGCCGTCTTCGACCGGCGCCATCGGCCGGGCGCTCCTGCGCCGGCTGCCCTTGATCGGGACGATTCTGGGATTGGGCCTCGGGATCTGGCTCGTGGTGACGCACGATCTGCATGCGGTCGGGGAGGCGTTCGGGCGGATCGGCGCCCTCGGCCTCATCGGCATCGTCCTGGTGCGGGCTGCCATCGTCGCAACCTGTGGTTTCGCCTGGGCGCGGCTCGTTGCGGGGCTCGCTCAGGTTGAGACGGGGGCGTTCCTCATCCTGCGCTTCGTGCGCGAGGGCATCAACGTGCTGCTGCCCGTCGCCTCGGTGGGGGGGGATGTGGTGGGGGGACGCCTGCTGACGTTCTGGGGCGTAGCGGGGTCCCTGGCGGCGGCCTCGATCCTCGTCGACATGCTGATGCAGGTGGCGACCCAGGGGCTGTTCGCGCTCCTCGGCGTGGTGCTGCTCGCGCAGGTGGGCGGCGGCACCGCCGAGGCCTTGGCGACCTGGACGGCGGGGGCGCTCGCCGTGACGGCGGTGATCGTCGCGGCTTTCTTCGCGGTCCAGCGCAGCGGCGCGGCCCGTGACCTCGTGCGCCGTTCCACCGACCGGATGCGCCGCTGGGCTGGCGCGGCCGTGACGCCGCGGAACGGCGCGCCGGGCGGGGTCTACGACGCCCTCGACGCGGTCTGGGCCCCGGATCGGCGCGGTGCGCTCGCGGCCGGATTCGGCCTCCACCTCCTCGCCTGGGGCATGGGCGCCGTCGAGATCTGGATCGCGCTCGCCTGCATCGGCGTCGAGGGGGTGACGTGGACCGAGATCGTGGTGATCGAGGCGCTGAGTCAGGCGATCAAGTCCGCGGCGTTCCCGGTGCCGAGCGGCCTTGGGGTGCAGGAGGGCGGGTTCGTGCTCCTCGGCGGCCTGTTCGGCCTCGATCCCGGGACGGCGCTGGCGTTGTCGCTGGCCAAGCGCGTGCCCGACGTGGTGCTGGGCGTGCCGGCCCTCATCGCGTGGCAGATGCTGGAGGCGCGCCGCGCCACGGTGGTCTCACCGCGGGTGTAGCTCAGTCCGGCTCGGCGAGCAGGCCCTCGACGAACGGCGTCAGGCCGGTGCGACGGTCGCGCTTCAGCCGCTCGGCGATGAGGATGCCTTCGAGCGAGCGGAAGGCGTCGTCGAGGTCGTCGTTGACGATGACGTAGTCGTACTCGCTCCAGCGCTGGATCTCCATCCGGGCGTTGGCGAGGCGCTTCTCGATGGTGTCGGGCGAATCCTCGGCCCGGCGCTCCAGGCGGTGGCGCAGCTCGGCGAGCGAGGGCGGCAGGATGAACACCGTCACCACGTCCTGGGTGAGCTTGGACCGCACCTGCCGGGTGCCCTGATAGTCGATGTCGAAGATCATGTCCCGGCCGGCCCCCAGCACCTTCTCCACGGGGCGGCGCGGGGTGCCGTAGAAATTGCCGTGCACCTCGGCCCATTCGAGGAGGTTGTCGGCGCTGCGCAGGGCGTCGAAGGCCTCGCGGTCGATGAAGTTGTAGTGCTTGCCGTCGATTTCCGAGGGGCGGCGCGCGCGGGTGGTCACCGAGATGGAGAGGTCGAGGCCCCATTTCGGGTCGCCGGCCACGGCCCGCGTCAGGGTGGTCTTGCCCGCGCCCGAGGGCGAGGACAGGATGAGGATGAACCCGCGCCGCTCGATCGCCGTCGCCTGCATCGCAAAAAAACCTACTCGACGTTCTGAACCTGCTCGCGGAATTGCTCCACCACGGCCTTCAAGTCGAGTCCGATCCGCGACAGGGCGATGTCGTTCGCCTTCGCGCACAGGGTATTGGCCTCGCGGCAGAGTTCCTGGGCCAGGAAATCGAGCTTGCGGCCGACGGGACCACCGGCCGCCAGCAGGTCGGCGGCGCTGGCGAGGTGGGCGGCCAGGCGGTCGAGTTCCTCGCGGACATCGGCCTTGGCGGCGAGCAGCACCGCCTCCTGGTACAGGCGGTCGGGGTCGAGGTTGCCGACCGCGATCAGGGTCGAGACCGTGGCGGCGAGGCGGGCGCGCACGGCCTCGGGCTTGCGCGCCGGGCAGTCCTCCGCCGCTCGGGTCAGGCGGCCGATCTCGGCGAGCTGCGCCTCGATGACGGCGCGCAGCTGCCGCCCCTCGGCGCGGCGGGCCTCCACGAGGTCGGTGACGAGGCGCACCACCCCCTCGGCGAGATCGCGGTGGAGGGCCTCCGTATCCGTCGACGCCTCGTCCTCGGCCTCGATGACGCCGCGCAGGGCCAGGAGCCCGTCGAGGGTCGCCGGGGCGACGCCCTCGGGCCGGGGCACCCGCGCCACCGCCGCCGCGAGTTCGGCCAGCAGCCCCTCGTTGATCCTGATGCGCGGGGCCGCGTCGGGTCGGGAGAGGTTGAGGGAGAGCTGGCACTGCCCGCGCGCCAGGGTCTTCTGCAGGGCGGTGCGGGCGACCTCCCCGGCCGCGTCGTAGCCGTTGGGCACGCGCAGGCGGACCTCCAGCCCGCGCCCGTTCACGGCGCGGACCTCCCAGGCCCATTGCACCGCCCCGGTGGTGCCGGCGGCCCGGGCGAACCCTGTCATGCTGGAGAGGATCATTGTTGGACGGGACCGTATTCGAAGGAGAGCCACACCGGTTGCCGCTCCCCTCTCCCCGCCGGGCGGGGAGAGGCCTGCCTGCACCTCGGCGTGCAGGCGGGGAGCGCAGGCGGAGCCGAAGCGAAGATGAGGGGGCCTCTCATCAGCAGGAGGCTCGTTCGGGGCCGCCCCCTCACCCTCGGCTGCCGCCTCGCCGCGCCGACGACGGGGGCGTCGCGGGCCTCTCCCCACAAGCGGGGCGCGGGGACGCGCGCGGCTACCCCGCGTCTCACGGCTGCTTCAGCACCGGGACGCTTTTGGGCGAATTCAGGTCGAAGGTCTTGTTGCGTAGGGGATCGAGGCGTGTGCCCTCGGAGGCGTCGAAGGCCTTCGGACGCGGGGCCGAGGGGTCGGCGCCGCCGGCGAAGTTGGTGCCGTCGGCCGGTGCGTAGGCCGAGGCGCGGCCCGGATCGGGCGTCGGGTTGGGCTCGACCTTGTCGACTGCCGCGTCCGGGGTCGGGGCCTGGCGGGCGCGCTCGACCTGGCGCCAGCGGGCGACGTTGCGCGAGTGGCCCTCCAGGGTCTCGGCGAAGGCGTGGCCGCCGGTGCCGTCGGCCACGAAGAACAGGTCCTTGGTGCGCGACGGGTTGGCGACGGCCTCGAGGGCGGCGCGGCCCGGATTGGCGATGGGGCCGGGCGGCAGGCCCTCGATCACGTAGGTGTTGTAGGGCGTCGCGCGCTCGATCTCGGAGCGCTGGATGCCGCGCCCGAGGGTGCCGCGCCCGCCCACCAGCCCGTACACGATGGTCGGGTCGGATTGCAGCTTCATGCGCTTGTTGAGGCGGTTGACGAACACGCCTGCCACACGGGGCCGCTCGTCGGCCCGCCCCGTCTCCTTCTCGACGATGGAGGCCAGCGTCACCATCTCGGCCGGGGTTTTTACGGGAATCTCGGCGGAGCGGCGCTTCCAGATGTCGGCCAGGACCTCGCGCTGCTTGGCGCGCATGAGGTTGACGATCTGCTGACGGGTGGCGCCGCGCTCGAACTTGTAGGTCTCGGGCAGGAGCGCACCCTCGGCCGGGATCTCGTTGATGTCGCCCGACAGGATGTCGTTGTCGTTGAGCCGCGCCACGATCTGCTCGCTCGTCAGTCCCTCCGGGAAGGTGACGGCGTGCTGGACCTGGCGGCCCGACGACAGGGTCTCGATGGCGTCGTTGATGCTGGCATGGGCCTTGAACGTGTACTCGCCGGCCTTGAGGGCCTTGCCGCTCAGGCGGGCGGCCCACTCGAACAGGGCCGTGTGGGCGATGACGCCCTCGCGGGACAGGGCCTCGGCGATCTCGGAGGTGCCGCTGCGGGGCGAGATGACCACCACCTTGTCGGCGGGCAGCGGCCCCGGCTCCTTCACCTGCCGCTCGAACAGCGTCATGCCGATCATTACCCCGATGGCCAGCACCACCGACAGGGTGAGCAGGCCCGAGATGGTGGCGAGCAGGCCGCCCCGGCGGCGCTCCGGCAGATCGGGCGGCGGCGGCGCGGCGGTGGGCTTGATGGCCTCGCTCGGGCTGCGCGGCGACAGGCGCTGCGGCAAGGCCCGCTCCTCGGAGGCGGCCGGCACGGGCTCGGGATTCGGGCGCTTGCGGAAGAACATGGTGATCCTGTTCGGGCCTCGGGCCCCCTCCCCCGCCGTTTTTCGAGGACGTGGGACAGTCTCGCGCCGCCTCGAATGGGCGCGACGGGCTGGCCGTTAGGCGCGCGAGTTTGGTCGGTTTTGTGGCGAAATGGGGGTTGCTACATTGGCTAATCCGGCTTCGAAGTCTCAAAAATTGCTGACCGCAGAGCTTGATAAGTTTGTGTTTCGGGGGTGATTAAAGGAGCCATAACGTCGCGACAGAATATATCAGCGTTTGTACCGAACTTTTTTCGGGAATCGCGCAAGAAATTTTTAGCAGACAAGTAGATTTGACCCTTACATTTTTTTATATCATCTGAAGCATATCCAATACTCGGCAGATTTTGAATGCAAAGTTTCTTTGCCGCAATAATGTGTTCGAACGCTTCGGGTTGTCCGCACGCTTCACAGAGTTTCGTCAATATTTCATCGGCTAGCAAATAATGCTCAATATGGCGGAGGGGTAAAACCAAGTGCCCTTTTGCCACCGCATCCTTTATTTCTCCCTCTGTTCGCTCGTCACTATCAATTAGAGTTGATATTTTTGATCCGCGGGAAATTTTATTTATAAAGCCCTTGAATACTGTAGCTTTACTCAAGATATCGCTCGATGAGCCAACCGATATAAATAAGTTTTCAGGAAATTCGTTTTCGAATATTCGTTGGTAACATTGAGCGTCGAATTCTGCTTTCTTCGCTCCAGACTCTGCAGACGCACCTTCACATAGTACAATAGTTTTTGGGGAAACAATTTCTGATAAATCTGATAAAGTTGTCCTGAGGTTTCTAGACCAAAACGAAGGATTTACTTTTGCCGGATTCAGAGAAATCTCCCCATCCATGTCCAGATCATGAAAATCAATAAATACAACTTCGTCAGAATTCGCGCTGCTGAGTTCCATCGCTTTTCGAATCATGCCGATCGAATGCGTAGCAACCCACATTTGCGATTTCTCGGGTATAAATTTGAATAATTCTTCAAGTAGAGCCCCATGAAGGTTTGTATTCATGTGTGCTTCTGGCTCGTCTAGACAATAGATTGAGTCTGGGTATGCGCCGGATCGAACGTGAAGATCTAACAGTAAGTCTAATGCCGCCTTTTCGCCGGAAGACAAATTTCCGTATCTGAAATTCTCAATGTCACCTTTGCTAAAGTAGAATGTGCCATCCTCAAGTGGGTTGCCTGGACCTTCGAGTGTCAAGTTGGGGAAGAGCCTATTAAGAGACTCTTGTATGGGTTTGTATCGTTGGTCTCGCCACTCACCTTTCGCAGTATTGTCGTCTGTTTTTTGATGAATATCGTTGACTAACTGGCTAACAATCCGCGAGTAATTTTTTGACACGCTTGTGTCTGACTCCGCCATTGTTTGAGCTCGACGCTCCTCAATGATTGGCCCTACTTTTTCAATACTACTCATTGCAAAAGAGCCCTCAAATCGATAGGCCGTTCTAAAGTAGAAGCTCCGTCTTATTGCATCTGGAGATGTTGGGGTCGAACTATGAAACTCTAGAGACACTTGATTATGAATTATTTGATGTCTACGGTCCCAATTCTGTTTCCCGCGAATATAGTAGTCAAGCTGGCCTTCATGCAGGCCCTCTACCGAGCGAGTTTTCCATTGTAGAAATCCGTCAAAAATAGAGGATTTGCCGCAGCCATTGGGCCCAACCATCATAATAAGACGGGTGGATTCGGGTAAGTTACGTACGGTTAAATTTTTAAAACGTTTAAAGTCTACGAAATTTGCGGATTTGAGCTTCACAGAAATTCTCGCATCATAATTTAATGGCCGAAAGTTTCCTGTGAAGATAAAGAGCGCCTAACAAAATCGATCTTTGTGCCTGCTAAGTGCTGGAAATTTTGGCTTCGAGGCGGTTTGGATAGGTGTCTAATGATTGCCTTTCAATCCACCCGCCGCATCACCAAGCTCGCATTCGTCCCACCGAACCCGAACGAATTCGACAGCACCACGTCCACGCGCTTGCGCTTGGCCTCGTGCGGCACGAGGTCGATGGCGGTGACGACGGAGGGGTTGTCGAGGTTGAGGGTGGGCGGGAGGATGCCGTCGCGGATGGTCAGCACCGAGAAGATGGCTTCCACGGCGCCGGCCGCGCCGAGCAGGTGGCCGATGGCGGATTTGGTGGAGGACATGGCGGCCTTCGGCGCGTGCTCCCCGAGCAGGCGCTCCACGGCCTTCAGCTCCAGCTCGTCGCCCATGGGGGTCGAGGTGCCGTGGGCGTTGATGTAGTCGATGTCGGAGGCCTGGATGCCGGCGCGCTTCACGGCGGCGCTCATGCAGCGGAAGGCGCCGTCGCCGTCCGGGGCCGGCGAGGTGATGTGGTAGGCGTCGCCCGTGAGGCCATAGCCGACCACCTCGGCGTAGATCTTCGCGCCGCGCGCCTTGGCGTGCTCGTACTCCTCCAGCACGACCACCCCGGCGCCCTCGCCCATGACGAAGCCGTCGCGGGCCTTGTCGTAGGGGCGGGACGCGCGGGTCGGGTCGTCGTTGAAGCCCGTGGAGAGGGCGCGGCAGGCGGCGAAGCCCGCGAGCGCCAGGCGGTTCACCGGGGATTCGGCCCCGCCCGCCACCATGACGTCGGCATCGCCGAACTGGATCAGCCGGGCCGCGTCGCCGATGGCGTGGGCGCCCGTGGAGCAGGCGGTGACGACGGAGTGATTCGGGCCCTTGAGGCCGTGGGCGATGGAAACCTGACCGGAGGCCAGGTTGATGATCCGCCCGGGGATGAAGAACGGCGAGATCCGGCGCGGACCCTTGTCGTGCAGGGTCACGGACGCGTCGTAGATGCCGCCGATGCCGCCGATGCCGGAGCCGATCATCACGCCCGTGGCGCACTGATCCTCGTGGCTCTTCGGATGCCAGTCGGCGTCGTCCAGCGCCTGGCCGGCGGCCGCCATGGCGTAGACGATGAACGGATCGACCTTGCGCTGCTCCTTCGCCTCCATCCAGGCATCCGGATCGAAGGTGTCGTTGGAGCCGTCGCCGAACGGCACGGAACAGGCGATGCGGCAGGCAAGATCGTCGACGGGGAAAGCCGTGACCACTTTGGCCGCCGACTCACCCGCGATCAACCGGCTCCAGGTGGCCTCGACCCCGCTGGCCAGCGGCGTCACCATGCCCAAACCCGTCACCACAACCCGACGCATCGCGCTATCCCGAACCGGTCCCATCATGAAACGAATGGCGCGCGGGGTCGGACACGACCCCGCTCATGACTCGCGAGTCAATCGGCGCCTCGTCGTGCCTCAGGCGGAGTTCTTCTCGAGGAACTTCACCGCATCGCCGACCGTCTGGATGGTCTCGGCCGCATCGTCGGGGATCTCGACGTTGAATTCTTCCTCGAACGCCATCACGAGCTCGACGGTGTCGAGGCTGTCGGCGCCGAGATCATCGATGAAGTTCGCGCCCTCGACCACCTTCTCCGGCTCGACACCGAGGTGCTCGACAACGATCTTCTTCACGCGCTCAGCGATATCGCTCATCGTTCTTGGTCCTTAGCTCTTCAAGGTCGTGATGGTGTCGCCGTGGCCGCCGGCCCGTGACCGAAATGGACTGGTCTGGGATACGGCCGGTGTGTTCGATCGCGCGCGTCTCGGGCGGTCCTTAACAAGGTCCGCGTCGTTATGGAAATCTCCGCAACACGCCGAACCGTCAACCCCCCTCGCACGGCAGGCGGGGTGTTAACACAGGGTTCCGGTGCTGGCGAGGCCCGGTTCACAAGCCGTTCATCGCTGTGGCTTTTTCGAGCCGCCCGGGGCTATTCCGGGTGTGCGGTGCAGCAAAGCTTGCGCTCACACCATCGCCATGCCGCCGTTGACGTGGAGCGTCTGGCCCGTGACGTAGCCGGCCTCGTCGGAGGCGAGGTAGAGGGCAGCGGCCGCGATCTCCGCGCCGGTGCCGAGGCGGTTCATGGGCACGCGGGTGAGGATGCCCTCGCGCTGCTTCTCGTTCAGGGCGTCCGTCATCGGCGAGGCGATGAAGCCCGGCGCGATGCAGTTGACCGTGAGGTTGCGGGTGGCGACCTCGGCCGCCATGGCCTTGGTCATGCCGACCAAGCCGGCCTTCGCGGCGGCGTAGTTCACCTGGCCCGGATTGCCCGTGGTGCCGACGACGGAGCCGATGTTGATGATGCGGCCGTGGCGGCGCTTCATCATGCCCCGCACGGCGGCGCGCGACAGGCGGAAGGCGGCGCTGAGGTTGACGGCGATCACCGCATCCCACTCGTCGTCCTTCATCCGCAGGAGGAGGTTGTCGCGGGTGATGCCGGCGTTGTTCACCAGCACGTCGAGGCCGCCCATGGCGCTCTCGGCCGCCGGCACCAGGGCCTCCACCGCCGCCTTGTCGGAGAGGTCGCACTCGGCGATGTGCAGGCGCTCGCCCCCGAGTTCCGCCACCAGGGCTTCGAGGGCCGGGCGCCGGGTGCCCGACACCGTCACGGTGGCGCCCTGCGCGTGCAGGGTCTTGGCGATGGCGCCGCCGAGGCCGCCCGTGGCGCCGGTGACGAGGGCCTTGCGGCCGGAGAGATCGAACATGGCTCGTCCTGTGCTCAGAAGGTGGGGAACGCCGCGATGTCGTCGGGCGTGCCGACGGCGCTGGCCGCGGCCCCGGCGGCGATGCGCTTGACGAGGCCGGTGAGCACCTTGCCGGCGCCGATCTCGTTGAAGCAGTCGATGCCCTCCGCCGCCATGGCGGCGACGCTCTCGCGCCAGCGCACGGTGCCGGTCACCTGGGCGACGAGCGCGTCCCGGATGGCGTCGCGGTCGGTGATCGGGGCGGCCAGGACGTTGGCGTAGATCGGCACCACGGGGGTGTGCATGGCGACCTGCCCGAGGGCCGCCCGCATGGCCTCGGCGGCCGGGGCCATGAGGCGGCAGTGGAACGGCGCCGAGACGTTGAGCATCACCGCGCGCTTGATCCCGCGGGCCTGCGCCAGGGCGACCGCGCGCTCCACGGCGGCGCGATCGCCCGACAGCACCACCTGGCCGCCGCCGTTGTCGTTGGCGACGTCGCACACGCCGCCCTGCGCCGCCTCTTCGGCGATGGCCTGCGCCGCGGCGATCTCGGCACCGATCAGGGCCGCCATGGCGCCCGCCCCCGGGGCGACCGCCGCCTGCATGGCCTCTCCGCGAATCCGCAGCAACCGCGCCGCGTCCGCGATGGAGAAGGTGCCGGCGGCGGCGAGCGCCGTGTATTCGCCGAGGGAGTGGCCGGCGACGCAGGCCACGTCGCGTTTGAGATCGAGGCCGCGCTCGGCCTCCAGCACCCGCAGGGTGGCGAGCGACGCCGCCATGAGGGCCGGCTGGGCATTGGCCGTGAGGGTGAGCTCGTCCACCGGCCCCTCGAACATGAGGCGGGAGAGGTGCTGCCCGAGGGCCGCATCGACCTCCTCGAACACCGCGCGGGCCTGCGGAAAGGCCTCGGCCAGCGCGCGTCCCATGCCAACGGCCTGGCTGCCCTGGCCGGGGAAGATGAGTGCGCGCGCCATTGAGCTGTCCTCGTTCGCGAAGAGGGCGGCGCAGTCGCACCGCCCGCCCCCCGTGTCAACTTTTCCCGTCGAACGCGACGGACGGCGCCGGTCAGGCCTCGTCGAAGAAGTCCACCGTGCCGGTGTCGAGGCTGTAGGAGGCGCCGACGATCCGCAGCATGCCGGCCTTCAGGGGATCGAGCAGGGACGGCTCCGAGGCGGAGCGAAGACGGTTCACCACACGGCTCACATTGGCCCGGACGCAGTTCTCGACGTAATCGCCGGGCTTGTCGCGCTGCGACAGGATTGCGGGGACGATGGGCTCGATCATCCGGCCGATGGAGCCCGGATAGACGGTGTTGTTCTTCACCACATCGATGGCGGCCTCGACGGCGCCGCATCGGCTGTGGCCCATCACCAGAACCAGGGGCACGCCGAGCTGCGAGACGCCGTACTCGATGGAGCCGAGGGCGGCGGTGTCGACGCAATTGCCGGCGTTGCGCACGATGAAGAGTTCGCCGAGGCCCCGGCCGAACAGGATCTCGGGCGAGACGCGGGAATCGGAGCAGCTCACCAGCACCACGAACGGGGTCTGGCCGAGCGCGATCTCGATGCGGCGCTCGCGGCCCTGCACGGCGCGCACGGGGCTGTCGGTCTGGTAGGCGCGGTTTCCCTGCTTCAGGGTCTCCAGGGCCTCGTCGGCGCCGAGCGTCGTCTTCTTCGCGGACGGGCTTGCCGCAAGGGCCGGCAGGCTGGTGGCGGCAAAGCACGCGGCGCCAAGGCCGCAGCCGCAGGCGAGCAGGCCGCGGCGGCTGAGCAGGGTGGTCATCGGTTTGGAGCTCCCCTCGTTCCGGTCTCGGGCGAGCCCCGGACGCGCGACGATAAGGAGTATTCGGCACGGTGTCGCCCGGGCCATTCGCGCAGGGCGGTGCCGGGATGAGGCGGCCCGTTCGGACGTACGGGCCGCCTCATCCCGGGGGGCTTGGCCCCACGACGCCGGATCCTTCCCTACGCCGTCCGGCTCGAATCAAGTGTATTCCGGGGCGGAACTCGGGGGACGCGACCCCTCGTCGTCCCACCGCCGGGGACTCCGACGGCGTGTCCGGTCATCGACGTGGCCCGGCCCTCTCAGGCGACGGCCTTGATCGACGAGCCCGAGCGATCCTCCCGGTGCGCAGGCGCGGTGCCGCGATCCCCGTTTCCGGAACGCCCCGGGACCGCACCCGCTTCTTGGCTCATGGCGCTCGCGAGCAGCTGCGCACGCCCGGCCCAGAGGTCGCGCTCCCGCGAGAGCCGGTCCGACTGTTCCTGCTGGAGTGCGATTGCGATGCGCAGGCCGTCGAGTTCGTTGCGCAGGTCCGTCGTCAACTGACGCTCCTGCGCGAGGGCCGTGCGCAGCACCGTGAGGACGGCATCGGGCTTGGCCGCAAAACGATCCCCGTCGTCCGATGCTGCGCGGGCGGCTTTCGCCTCGCCGGCCTTCGTTTCAGCGGCTTGCGCCGTCCCGCCGTCCTGTCTGCGTCCCGCATCCTGCGCGATGGAAGCACCTCGCTCGGTGCGGGCGCCGTCCCTGTTGGAAGCGTCTTCCCTGTTGGAAGCGTCTTCCCTGTTGGAAGCGTCTTCCCGCACGGGAGCGTCTTCCCCGACGGAAGCGTCTTGCTCGATCGAAGATCCGTGCCTGGCCTGCAAGGCTTGGCCGGGTTGCGGCAACTCGGCTCGGACGCGCGCGACGTCCAGCGTCGCCCTGGATCCGGGAGTGGGAAATCTGCCGGTGGCCGCCGATTTCTCGGCTTCCACCGGCTTATCGGCCCCCGCGGGCGTCCCGGAAGCGGCGAGGCTCGCCGGTGGCAGGCCTTCCTCGTCCAGCACCAGTTCGTGCAGCATGGCGAAAACCGCGTCGCCGTCGAGGCGGGTCAGATCGAATCCGCTCGCGGACGCGATTCCCTCCCAACGGGTTTTGCCGAGTGCGGATTGCCCGACGAAGGCCATGGACCAATTGGTGAAGCTGCGATTCTCGGCCGGGCCGCATTGCAGAACCGTCACGTCGCCGTGGCGCGGATCGCACTGGATGCGCTCGAAGGTGGTTTCGACGCCGCGCTGCGGGCCTTCCAACACCTGCGCGAACGCCCCGGCATTGAACATCAGCGCGCCCGTGACGTCGACGCCGGTGTTGTTGCGCTGCGAGGCCGCAAGGATCTGGGAGACCGCCTGCGCGATCTCGGCGTCCGTGCCTTGAAGAAGATTCTTGCTGGCATAGACCAGTCGGTAAAGGTCGCCCATCATGAAAACTCCGAAATCGAAAATAACCGCAATCTCTTATCTGGGGTTGTCGAGCGTGAGGAACTTGAAGACTTCGGAAGCGGAAATGGGCTTGCTGATGAGGTAGCCCTGCACATCGGTGCACCCCTCCGCCCGGATACGCTCCAACTGGTCGGCGGTCTCGACGCCCTCGGCGACGGTGGTCATCCCGAGGCTTCGCCCCAGGCCCGCGATGGCCCGGATGATCGCTTCGCCGTCGCGCTTGCCCGAAAGGTCGCTGACGAAGGACCGATCGATCTTGATCTTGTCGAACGGGAACGAGCGGAGGTAGCTCAGGGACGAGTACCCGGTCCCGAAATCGTCCATCGACACGCGGACGCCGAGTTCGCGCAGGCGATGCAGGGTCTGCAGGGTCTTCTCGCTCTCGTTCAGGAGGACGCCTTCGGTGATCTCCACTTCCAGGCGCGTCGCAGGGAGGCCCGAGGCCGACAGGGCCGACATGACCATCTCGACCAGACGCTCGCTCTTGAACTGCGCCGGCGAGACGTTCACCGCGACGGAGAGCGGGGCGGGCCAGGTCGCCGCGTCGCGGCAGGCCTGACGCATGACCCATTCGCCGATGGGAACGATGAGGCCGATCTCTTCCGCCAAGGGAATGAAGTCGAGGGGCGAGACCATGCCCCGCACGGGGTGCTGCCAGCGGATCAGGGCCTCGCACCCCACGAGACGGTTGCCTTCCAGCTGGAGCTGCGGCTGGTAGTGCAGGTAGAACTCGCGGCGTGCCAGGGCCTGACGCATGTCGAGTTCGAGCTGACGGCGCGCCTGCATGCGCGCATCCATCTCCGGTTCGAAGAAGCGATAGGTGCCCCGCCCGTCGAGCTTGGATCGATAGAGGGCCAGGTCGGCGTTCTTCAGGAGCCGGTCGGCATCCTCGCCGTCGTTCGGCGCGAGGGCGACGCCGACACTGGCGCCGATGGTGAGGAGCTGCCCTTCGACCATGTAGGTCCGGCCGACCAGATCGACGATGCGCCGTGCGAGGATCTGGGTATCGGAAGCTCCGCGAATCCCGGTTTGCAGGATCACGAACTCGTCGCCGCCGATCCGTGCCACGGTGTCCGTGACCCGCACGGTCGAGCGCAGGCGATCGGCGACCTTCTTCAGGAGGGCATCTCCCATGGGGTGGCCGAGGGTATCGTTGATGGGCTTGAACCGGTCGAGATCGATCAGCAGGACTGCGCAGGCCTCCCCGGTCCGCTGCAACCGTCCCAGGGCGTCCTTCAGGCGCTCGCGCAGGAGCAGGCGGTTCGGCAGGCCCGTGAGCAGATCGTGACGGGCCATCTCCTCGGCTTGCGCTTCGGCGGCGCGCCGCGCCGTGACATCCTCGAACGCGACGGCCCAGCGCCCGCCCGCGACGGGGTGCAGGTGCACCTCCAGCAGGTGCCCGCGAAGGGTCACTTCGAACCGGGACGAGTCCGGCTGCACGAAAGAGCGCGGAAGCTGGGCTCGAACCTGGCTCCAGGTATCCCCCGCATGGTCCCGGACGAGGTACAGCACCTGTCGGAGGGACGATCCCACGGAGATCAAGGCCTTCTCGCTCCCGAGCAGGCGCAAGGTCTGGCCCGACGCGAGGACGATGCGTCCGGTCTCGTCGATCAGCAGGAGGCCGTGGCGCATGGCATCCAGGTACGGCAGCAAACCAGCGACGAAGGATGGGACCTCCGTTTGGGAGCCGGAATTGATATTTGTTATGTCTCGGATGGTTGTATCGATCTGATTGCGCAGTGGAGCGGCCATATCAAAGCAATCCGATGCCGGCGCTGAAATCGCCATGGGCGTGTTATCGAACGGTCTGCCTGGGAACAGCTAAATTTCTACTAAGCCGTGGCTACCATGATCGCGTCTGAGCTCGGCCGCACAACGTCGCACCGCGTCGTCTCGGGGGAGCGCCCTCGCCGGTGCTTTGCAAGTCCGGGATCCCGCGTTTCCGAAGTTTCCGGGATCGACGGCCGTTCGTCGCGTCGGGGCCGAGCCGCGGGCGAGACCGCACGCCCCTGCCCAGGGGCGTCGCTCCATCCCCACCCCTGCCTTGTTGCCAAACGTCAAGGGGTGTAAGAGGCCGGTTCAATTCCCCACACCCTGTTCGAGGAAGGAGCCGTCCCCATGGCTCGCGTCACCGTTGAAGACTGCATCGACAAGGTCGAGAACCGGTTCGAGCTCGTGCTGCTCGCGAGCCACCGCGCCCGCCTGCTCGCCGCCGGCGCACCCCTGACCATCGACCGCGACCGCGACAAGAACCCCGTCTGCGCCTTGCGCGAGATCGGCGACGCGACCATCACGGCCGACGACCTCAAGGAACAGCTCATTCACTCGATGCAGAAATACGTCGAGGTCGACGAGCCCGAGGCCGAGACCGTGCCGCTGCTGTCGAGCTCGCCCGCCGCCGCCGCCGTCGCCCCGCAATCCACCAGCGACGACGTGCAGTTCGACCGCATGAGCGAGGAAGATCTTCTGCGCGGCCTCGAGAACCTGGCGCCCCCGACCGAGACGGACGAAGAGGCCGAGTAATCGGTCCACCCGACGGGACGTTTCGAACAACCCGGCCTCGCGGCCGGGTTTTTTGTTGGATGTCCGCGCCCGAAACCCTGCTCGTCGCGCCTTCGCTGCGGCCTGCGACGTTCTAAAACCAACGGGGGGCCGCATTAATGTCCGCCCGCGCGCCTTGGGGGCTGGCGTGGGCGCGTGCGATGCGGGACAAATCCAGGGGGGGCGCCCGCGCGGTGCGGGACTTCGAAGCCGAAAAGGGTCTGTCTCGCGGATGATGCGCCAATACGAGCTTGTCGAGCGGGTCAAGCGCTACAACCCCGCCACGGACGAAGCCCTGCTCAACCGCGCCTACGTCTACGCCATGCGCGCCCACGGCACCCAGAAGCGGGCGTCCGGCGACCCGTTCTTCGCCCATCCCCTCGAAGTCGCCGCGATCCTCACGGATCTGCGCCTCGACGACGCCACCATCGTGGCCGCCGTGCTGCACGACACCGTGGAGGACACCGCCGCCACCCTGGACGAGATCCGCGCGATCTTCAGCCCCGAGATCGGCGCCCTCGTGGACGGCCTGACCAAGCTGAAGCGCCTCGACCTCGTCTCGAAGCGCGCGGCCCAGGGCGAGAACTTCCGCAAGCTCCTCCTGGCGGTGGCGGCCGATGTCCGCGTACTGCTGGTGAAGCTCGCCGACCGCCTGCACAACATGCGCACCCTCCACCACATGCGCGTCGACAAGCGCGAGCGCATCGCCGAGGAGACCCTCGACATCTACGCGCCCCTCGCGGGTCGCATGGGCATGCAGGAGCTGCGCGAGGAACTGGAGGATCTGGCGCTTCGCAACCTCAAGCCGGAGATCTACGCCACCATCGCGCAGCGCCTCTCCGACCTCACGGCGAAGTCCGAGCGCCTGGTCGAGAGCATCGAGCAGGACCTCACCGCGCGGCTGGCCGCCCAGGGCATCACCGCCGCCGTGACGGGACGGCAGAAGCGCCCCTACTCGATCTCGGCCAAGATGGAGCGCAAATCCGTCGCCTTCGAGCAATTGTCGGACATCTTCGGATTTCGCGTCATCGTCGAGTCCCTGGCCGATTGCTACGGGGCCCTCGGCGTCGTCCACACCACCTGGCCGATGGTGCCGGGGCGCTACAAGGACTACATTTCGACCCCGAAGCAGAACGATTACCGCTCGATCCACACCACGGTGATCGGTCCGAAGAGCCAGCGCGTCGAGCTGCAGATCCGCACCGCCGCCATGGACGAGATCGCCGAGTACGGCATCGCCGCCCACGCCCTCTACAAGGAGGGGGCGGCCCGGGACGACGCGGGCGGCGTCCATCCGCGGCTCGCCACCGAGAGCGGCGCCTACCAGTGGCTGCGCCGCACCATCGAACTCCTGGCCGAGGGCGACAGCCCGGAGGAGTTTTTGGAGCACACCAAGCTCGAGCTGTTCCAGGACCAGGTGTTCTGCTTCACCCCGAAGGGCCGGCTCATCGCCCTGCCGCGCGGGGCGACGCCCATCGACTTCGCCTACGCCGTGCATACGGACGTGGGCAACTCGGCGGTGGGCGCCAAGATCAACGGCCGCATGGCGCCGCTCCTGCACGAACTCGTCAACGGCGACGAGGTCGAGATCGCCCGGGCCGACGGGCAATCGCCCCCGGCCGCCTGGGAATCCCTTGTGGTGACCGGCAAGGCTCGCGCGGCCATCCGCCGGGCGACGCGCTCGGCCGTGCGGCGTCAATATGCCGGCCTCGGCCGCCAGATCCTCGACCGGGCCTTCGAGCGGGCGGCGAAGAGCTTCTCCGAGGACAAGCTGCGCGGCGCCCTGCCGCGCCTCGCCCGCCTCTCGACGGAGGACGTGTTCGCGGCCGTGGGCCGGGGCGAGATGTTCTCGGGCGACGTGGTGCGGGCGGTCTATCCCGACCACAAGGACGAGCGCCGCACCGCGCCCTCCCCCCTGCAGCAGCCCGTCGCCGGCGGGGCCGGACGCCTCAGCCTCTCGAAGGACCAGACCATGCGTCTGACCTTCCCGGAGGGACCGTCCGAGGCCGGGCGCCCCGACGCGATCCCCATCCGGGGCCTCGACACCGACCTGCCCGTGAGCTTCGCGCCCAATGGCGGCGCCGTGCCGGGCGACCGCATCGTTGGCATCCTCACCCCCGGGATCGGGGTGACCATCTACCCGATCCAGTCGGCGGCCCTGGCCGCCTTCGACAACGAGCCCGACCGTTGGCTCGACGTGCGCTGGGACGTGGAGGCCGGCGCCAGCGAACGTTTCCCGGCGCGCCTCGCCCTCCAATCCATCAACGAGCCGGGCGTGCTCGCCTCCATTGCCCAGGTCATCGCCGACCACGACGGCAACATCGACAACCTCTCGATGAAGCGCAAAACCCAGGACTTCACCGAGATCGTCATCGATCTGGCGGTGTGGGACCTGAAGCACCTCAACGCCATCGTGGCGGAGCTGCGCGGCAAGCGCACGGTGGCGCGGGTGGACCGGGTGAACGGCTGAGCCTACATACGCCCGCAATCCCGAACCGACCGGAGCCGAGATCATGACCCCTGAGCAGGTGCTCGCCGAATTCCGAGACGCGAACGCCCTCCTCGACGGGCATTTCGTCCTCAGTTCCGGCCTGCATTCCGGGGTGTTCCTGCAGAAGATGGCGATCTTCTCCGATCCGGTCCGCACCGCGCGCCTGTGCAAGGCCCTGGCGGCGAAGATCACCGAGCGGTTCGGCCCCGTCGACATCGTGGTCTCGCCCGCCATCGGCGGCATCGTGCCGGGCTACGAGACCGCCCGGCACCTCGGCGCCCGCGCGATCTTCGTGGAGCGCGACCCCGGCGGGCCCTTCACCCTGCGGCGCGGCTTCAGCATCCCGGCGGGGATGCGGGCCGTCATCGTCGAGGACATCGTCACCACCGGGCTCTCGGCGCGCGAGTGCCTCGCCTCCCTTGGCGGCGAGGCCGGCGAGATCGTGGGCGCGGCCTGCCTCATCGACCGCTCGGGCGGGCGCGGCGAGATCGGCTTGCCGCTGGTCACCCTCGTCACCCTCGACATCCCGGCCTATCCGGCGGATGCCCTGCCGCCCGAACTCGCCGCCCTGCCGGCGGTCAAGCCCGGCAGCCGGGTCTCACCGAAACCGTGAGAGGCATACGGCGCCGCGCCTCCGGAACTTGCGTCGGGGCCGGCCACTTGTCCGCGTATCGGCCCCAAATCTGGGTCGTCGACATCACCCAAGCAGGCGCGCCAAGCTGGTGCGCCAAGCGATCGACAATTACATCTTCTACATCTTCTGGAAACGCATTGAAACCAGGCCGGGTAATTTCATAAAAAGCCAGTGCCATTATGCTTGAGCTTGACAAAATTCTTATTAACCTGCATTAGTGATCTAGATTGTTTCGGCGCTCGTTTTTGAAGCACGGTCGTTTGTCGAGCTCGCCGATTTGAAGTCAGGTCTTCCGAGGCCGATGCGTACAATTAAACTATCAGATCTTTTGGGTATCGGAGCGCTCAAGGCCGCTACGACCTAAATGCTTATCAGAAAATGGATCATTACATGAGCGCACAGCAGCGCAGCGCCCTCTTCATTGACGGGGCCAACCTCTATGCCGCTACCAAAGCGCTTGGGTTCGATATCGATTACCGGCGTCTGTTGAAGGAATTCCAGGCGCGCGACAATCTCATTCGAGCATTCTACTATACCGCCATGGTCGAGGATCAGGAGTATTCTTCGATCCGCCCGCTGATCGATTGGCTCGACTACAACGGCTACCGGGTCGTGACCAAACCCGCCAAGGAGTTCACGGATTCCGCCGGGCGGCGCAAGATCAAGGGCAACATGGACATCGAGCTCGCCATCGATGCCCTCGAACTCGCCCCCCGCATCGACCATATGGTGCTGTTCTCCGGCGACGGCGATTTCCGCTCCCTCGTCGAGGCGATGCAGCGCAAGGGCGTGCGCGTGACCGTCGTCTCCACGATCCAGACCCAGCCCGCCATGGTGGCCGACGACCTGCGCCGGCAGGCCGACGAGTTCCTCGACCTTGTCCAGCTCATCCCCCGGGTCGGGCGCGATCCGGGCGAGCGGACCATGCGGTCCGCCCCGGACGCCCGCGGCCCCGGCGACACCGCGACCCGCTCGCGCGGCGAGACCCCCGAGCGCTCGGCCCGCCCGAGCCTCGGTCTCGAGACCCGCTACGGCATCCGCCAGGGCGAGGACAATCCGGAGGGTTAGTCCGCCCGCTCGGGCGACGATGCCCCCGCGTCGAGCCAGGCGATCACCTGCGCAGCGCTGCGGTCGGGCGGGAAGACCGGGTAGAACACCTTCGTTACCCGGCCCGCGTCGAGCACCAGGGTGAGGCGACGCAGGAGCGTAAGGCCGCTGGCCGTGAAGGTCGGCAGGCGCATGGCCCGCACGAGAGCGCCGTGCGGATCGGCGAGCAGGCTGAACGGCAGGTGCAGGCGCCCGGCCACTTCGCGCTGGTAGGCGCTCGTCTGCGTCGAGAGCCCGTGCACGTGCGACACGCCGCGCCGGATCAGGTCGGCGTGGTGGTCGCGAAAGTCGCAGGCCTGATGCGTGCAGCCGCGCGCGCCCGGAATCGCGTCCCACTCGGGCACGAGGTTGGGTTGGCCGGGCTCCCTCGTGCGCGGATAGGCATAGATCACCGCACGGCCCGGCAGGCGGCTCAGGGACACCCGCGTTCCGTCCGTCGCCTTGAGGGACACGTCGGGCGCGATCAGGCCTTCGAGGTGGCGCGCGGCGCCGTCATCCTCCGGCACGGGCAGGTCGGCGGGCAGGGACGCGTAGTCGGGGGTCATGACGGCGATCCGGCGGTTGGGGCGGCGTCAGGCTATCCATGCTCCACCCCGGCGGACAAGGTTTCAAAAAATCAGCCGCGGTCGCGCATGATCCGGGCGCGATCGCGCTCCCAATCGCGCTGCTTCGTCGCCTCGCGCTTGTCGTGGAGCTTCTTGCCGCGCCCGAGGCCGAGCTCGATCTTCGCCCGGCCGCGCTCGTTGAAGTAGATCTTCAGCGGCACCACGGTGAAGCCGTCGCGCTGCGTGGCGCCGATGAGCTTGTTGATCTGCTTGCGGTGCAGCAGCAGCCGGCGCGGGCGCTTGGTCTCGTGGTTGAAGCGGTTCGCCTCGACGTATTCCGGGATGTAGGCGTTGAACAGCATCAGGTCGGAGCCCGACGGCCCGGCATAGGCCTCGCCGATGGTCGCCTTGCCCTTGCGCAGGGATTTGACCTCGGTGCCCGTCAGCGCGAGCCCGGCCTCGATGGTGTCGGTGATCTCGTAATGATAGCGGGCGGCGCGGTTGTCGGCGACGACGCGGCGATCGGGATCGGGTTTGGGTGCCATCACATCGTCGGTTCAGGCCGGCCGCCGGAATGCGGCCGGGCCGAGGGATATGGTCTGTCGCGTGCGGTTTCGCCAGCGGTTTCAGCCGTCCAGGAGTCCGGCATGGCGCAGGGCGGCATCGATCGCCGCCTTGCTCTCCTCGCTCACGGGCAGGAGCGGCAGGCGCAGATCCTCGCGCATGTGCCCGAGGCGGGACAGGGCGTACTTCGCCGGCGCCGGGTTCGGCTCGATGAACATGGCCGTGTGCAGGGGCATCAGGATGTCCTGCAGCTGGAGCGCCTTGGCGTAGTCGCCGGAAAGCGTGGCTTCCTGCAGGTCGGCACACAGGCGTGGGGCGACGTTCGACACCACCGAGATGCAGCCGCAGCCGCCCTGGGCGTTGAAGCCCAGGGCCGTCGCGTCCTCGCCGGAGAGCTGGACGAAGTCCGGCCCGATGGCCTGGCGCTGGAGGCTGACCCGGTCGAGCCTGGCCGTCGCGTCCTTCACCCCGACGATGTTCGTCAGCTCGGCAAGGCGTGCCATCGTCTCGACGCTCATGTCGACGATGGAGCGGCCGGGAATGTTGTAGAGGATGATCGGGATGCCGATGGCGTCGTTGACGGCCTTGAAGTGGGCGTAGAGCCCGGCCTGGGACGGCTTGTTGTAGTAGGGCGTCACCACCAGAACCGCATCGGCGCCGGCCTTCTCGGCATGGCGCGCGCGCTCGACCGCCTCGGCGGTGGAGTTCGAGCCGGCGCCCGCGATCACGGGCACGCGCCCGGCGGCCTCGGCGATGCAGATCTCGACCACGCAATCGTGTTCGGCCGGAGTCACCGTCGGGGTCTCCCCCGTGGTGCCGACGGGCACGAGGCCGTGGATGCCCTGCGCGATCTGCCAGTTCACGAAGGCACGGAACGCGGCCTCGTCGAAGGCGCCGTCCCGGAACGGCGTCACGAGGGCGGTCATCGCGCCCTTCAGGCGCCGGGTGGTCGTGCTGGTCATCCTGGCGTTCCCGGCCCTTGGGGCTCGTCATGCGCCGGGGCCAGGACCGGCCCCGTATCAGGCGGGGAGACATAAGGCCTCGGCCGCACGGGCGCAAACGCTGCTTTGACGGGGTTAATGCCTTCTTAACGCCCTTTGGATGAGCTTGAAGGAGGCCCGCTCCCGCAGGGATTCGTAAGATCCATGGTGTTCCGGACGTGTTCGCATCGCGCCGCCCTGGCCCTCTTCCTGGGCGGCACCGCCCTGGCCGGGACGGCCTTCGTCGGTTCGACCCTGCCCCGCCCCCTCGGCTCCGGCGTGCTCGCGGCGGGATCGGACGCGCTGCCGGCGAGTGACGCCGCCGCCCCGTCGAGCGCCCTGACCGATACCAAGACCCTCGATCCCGTGGCGGCCGATGCCCTGAAGGTCGAGGCGCGGACCGCCGAGACCCCACCGGCCGACACCGCCCCGCCCGGGGCCCGGACGGGTCTGCCCGCCACGGTGAAGGCCTACGCCTCGGCCGACCCCGAGGCCGGCATCGCCTTCCCCTTGCCCGACGCCGCCGTCTCGCCCGCGGCTCCGGTGCCCGAGCTGCCCGATCCGGTCCGCGCCGCCCGCATCGCCCCCGACATCGACGTGCCGGCCCTGCGCCAGGCCATCGACGCCTACCGCAAGGGGCGCGTCGGGGACGGCGACCGCCTGCGCGACGGGTTCAAGGACCCGGCCGCCCGCGCGCTCCTCGAATGGGTCGCGATCCGGGCCGGCGCCGGGATCGGGTTCGAGCGCACCATCGCGTTCACCCGCGCCAACCCGGACTGGCCGGCGGGGCCGCTGCTGCGTCGGCGCGCCGAGGAGGCCCTGCTCATCGAGCGCAAGGGACCGGCCATCGTGCGTGCCTATTTCGCGGCCTCCAAGCCCGCGAGCGCGCCGGGCCGGTTCGCCCTGGCGCTGGCGTTCCGGGCCGAGAACCTCGATGCCGACGCCGCCGCCCTGGTGCGCGAGCTGTGGCGCTCGGACACCTTCGGGCGCAGCCTCGAAGCCAAGGTGATGGACGCCTTTCCGGGCGTGCTCACCCGCATCGACCACCGCTTCCGCATGGAGCGCGCCCTCCTCAAGGAGGATTACGAGACCGCCGGCCGCGCCGCCGCGCTCGCGGGCGGGAGCTATGCCAGTCTGGTGCGGGCCCGCCGCGCCGTGGAGGACAAGAGTTCGGGCGCGCCCGGTGCCCTCAACGCGGTGCCGCCGTCCCTGCGCAACGACTCGTCCTACATCCTGTCGCGGGCGCAGCACCTGCGCCGCACCGACAAGTATGCCGAGGCGGCCGCCCTGCTCTCCGTCGCGCCGACGAACCCGGACGTCCTCGTCGACGGCGACGAGTGGTGGGTGGAGCGCCGGATCGTCGCCCGCAAGCTCGTCGATCTCGGCGACGCCCGCACCGCCTACATCGTCGCCGGTCGCCACAGCGCCCGCACGGTGGAGAAGCGCATCGAGGCCGAGTTCCATGCCGGCTGGATCGCCCTGCGCTTCCTCGACGACGCGGGAACCGCCGCCCGTCATTTCGACGCCGCCGCCGCCATCGCCGAGACGCCGATCTCGCAGGCCCGCGCCGCCTACTGGCAGGGCCGCGCCGCCGAGGCCGAGGGGCGGACCGACGTGGCGAAGGCCGCCTACGAGCGCGCCGCCCTTCAGCCCATCGCCTATTACGGCCAGCTCGCCCGGGCGAAGCTCGGCCGCGCCAACCTGTCGCTCCGCTCGATTCCCGAGCTCGACGCACCCGCGCAGGCGGCCTTCTCGGACCGGCTCTACGTCCGGGCCCTGCGCATGCTGGAGGCGGCCTCCCTGAAGGATCTGGCCCTGCCGCTCTACATCGACGCGGCGACGAAGCTCTCCGATCCGGCCGAACTCGATGCCCTCGGCAACATCGCGGCGGATGTCCGCAACGCCCGGGCGCTCGTGGCCATCGGCAAGATCGCCGTGCAGCGCGGTCTGCCGCTGGACGCCCACGCCTACCCGACCATCGGCATCCCGGCCTACGAGGCCTCCGCCGCCGTGCCCCTGGTCGAGAAGGCCATGGTCTTCGCCATCGCCCGGCAGGAGAGCCAGTTCGACCCCCTGGCCCAGTCGAGCGTCGGCGCGCGCGGCCTGATGCAGATGATGCCGGCCACGGCCCAGCGCACGGCCCGCCGGGTCAGCGCCGCCTTCGACCAGGACCGGCTCACCAGCGATCCGGCCTACAACGCCCGCCTCGGCCACGCCCATCTCGGCGAGCTCATGGACGATTGGCGCGGCTCCTACATCCTCGCCTTCGCCTCCTACAATGCCGGCGGCGGCAACGTGAAGAAGTGGATCGACGCCTACGGCGATCCGCGCAAGGCGGGCGTCGACCCCATCGACTGGGTCGAGCGCATCCCCTTCACGGAGACGCGCAACTACGTCCAGCGGGTGATGGAGAACCTGCAGATCTACCGCACCCGCCTCGATACCAAGAGCGCGCTCCTCATCGACGGGGATCTGCAGCGCGGCGCGCGCTGAGGGACAGGTCAGGCCGCCTGTCGCCCGAGCGAGACGGCGCCCACGGCCGCACCCGCGAGGTAGGCCGCGAGGATCAGAGCACCGACCTCGACCCAGAGGCCGGCGCGGCCCGGAACGAGCCCGGCGAGGCTGAGCCCGCCCGCGACGGCCGCCGCGAGCACCAGGGCGAGGGTCCCCGCCAGGGTCGACCCCGTGCGCGGCAGGCCGGCGAAGCGGCCCACCACCGCGCCGAGGAGGAAGCCGAGCACCAGGGCCGGGCCGATCAGCGTCAGCAGGGGGATCACGCGAGACTCCTCATGGACGCAGGGCCAGGCCGATGCCCTCGGCGGGCAGGCGGCTTTGCGCGGCGGGATCGGCGGCGACCCGGTCCGGCGGGAGGCCGGCCTGGAGCAGATACTCGACGAGGGCAAGGGCGCGCTGCCGCGGCAGGTCCGGCTCGGGCTCGGACGGGATGTCCGCTTTGGCGGACGGCTTCTCGGGAGGCGTCTTGGTGGCGGCCTTGGCACTCGCGCCGGTGGCGGGCTTCGCCTTGGTGTCGGCCTTGGCGGTCGCCTTGGCGTCCTTCGGGGGCTCGACGGAGGCCGTGCTGTCCACGGCGGTCTCGACGGCCGGCTTCGGGGCCGGCGGGGCGCCCGCCGGGTCCGTGTGGCCGGTGACCGCGATGCGGCCCGTGGGGCAGGCCTTGGCCCAGGCCGCCACCGAATCGAGGAGGGGATAGAACGCCGCCGTCAGGATGGCGCTGCCGGGCACGAACGTCAGGGCCCGGCCCGGATCGAGGGCGGTGAACCGCGTCGCACAGGCCTTCGTGTCGGGGGCGGTACCCACGCCCGGCACCGCGATGGCCGCACTGCCCTGCCACCCGGCGGGCAGCGCGCGGGGCAGATCCGATTCGATGCGGCGCGCGCTCTCGGCGTAGAGGCTGTCGCCCGTGAGCGTGAGGGCGCGGTCGGCGATGCGGATCTCGCCGCGCGCCAGCACCGCCAGGGTGGCGATGCCCTGATCGAGGGCGCCCGTCAGGCCCTCGGGGGCGCCGTCGGCGAGGCGGCTCCGGTCGACGATCCGCTCGCGGAAGAACTTTGGACGCAGGGCCGCGAGGATGCGCTCGCGGGTTGCCGCGTCCGGCAGGTGGCCGCCCAGGGTCACGCTGTCGGCCTCGCGCCGGAGCTGGACGCGGTAGGGCTTGAGCGGCCGGGTCTCCAGGCGCACCGGCCCGGCCGCGACGCCGGAAGGGCGCCCGTCGCGCAGCAGGGCCGCGATCTCTTCCACCGCCTGCCCGTCGAGGGCGACGCCCGTGACCGACACCGCGCCGCGCGCGAAGGCGACGCCGCCCTCCTGCAGCAAGGCGACGAGGCGCAGGGCGAAGGCGGCGAAGCCGGCGGGATCGATGGCGGGATCGAGGCCGCGTGCCGTGCGGGTCTCGTCGAGGATGCCGGCGCCCTCGGCGATCTCCGTGGCGCGGGCCCGCAGGCTGGCGCGGGCGGCCTCGGAGACCACGTGGCCCGTGAGGGTGATGGCGCCGCCCGGCGCGCGGGCGAGGCCGAAGGCGAAGTCCGGAACGTTGGCCGGCAGGATCTCGATGGTGCCGAGGGTGAACCCCGTGGGCGGCGTCGCGAGGGACGAGCGCAGGCGCGCCTCGTCCTCCGTCGAGATCGCCTCCCCCCGAACCGACAGGCGCGTGTCGGACAGTTCGGCCCGGGCGCCGGGCTGCAGGGCCTTGAGTGCCGAGATCGCTTCCGCGGCGGCCTGCGCGAACTCGGCCGGCGCGCCGTAGGCCGCACGGGCGTCGTCGTCGAGGCGCGTGCACGGCGCGAGGGACGGGGTCAGACGGTCGGCCAGGGCAAGGGGGCCGATCTCGGCCGGGCGGTTCCCCGTGAGCGCGATGCGGTCCGGCCCCGTGCGCGTGGCCGTCCACACGAAGGGAGCGGCGGTCTCGACGAGCCCGAGACTGCCCTCGATCCGGCGCAGGCCCGGCAGGGCGGCGAGGCGGGCCAGGGTGGTGTCGCGGGACACCGCGTCGGGCGCTTCGCCGAACACCACGAGGTCGCGGCCCCGCGCCGTGGCACGCAGCCACGGCTCGGTGCCCGCCCGCGCCGTCTCGCGCACGATCGCGGCGGCCTCCGCGTCGAGGCGCGCCTCCAGGGGCGGCGTCACCAGGGGCACGGCGACGCCGAGGATCACGGCGACGCCGGGCAGGCCGACGAGCCAGCCCGTGCGACGGATCAGGGCGGAAAGAGAGGCGGACACGTTCGATCCCGGTGGAAGGCGGCGTTTCGCGAAGCGGCGCTTGGCGAAGTGGCGCTTGGCGAAGCCAACCCAATCATACGGTTTTCACGGCATCATGAAGGCCGTCACGCGTCGCGCAGCATCTCCAGTTCGAGCCAGCGGTCCTCGGCCTGGCCGAGCTGGGTCTCGGCCTCGCTCAGCAGACCCGAGGCCTTGGCGAAGCGCGCCGGGTCGCGGGCGTAGAGAAGCGGGTCGGCCAGCACCGCACGCAGCTTGCCGATGTCGGATTCGAGCTTCTTGATCCGCTCCGGCAGGGTCTTCAGCTCGTGCTGGTCCTTGAAGTTGAGCTTGCCCTTGGGGGGGGCGGCCTCCGCCTTGGCGGCCTCCTGCGCCTTGCCGCGCTCGCGCTGCTCGGCCCGGCCCGCCCGCGTGGTCGAGGCGACGGTGCGGGCCTGCACGCCCTCGCCGCGCTGGGCGATCATGTCGGTGTAGCCGCCCGCATACTCGATCCAGGCGCCCTCGCCCTCGCTGACGAGGACGCTGCCCACGACCCGGTCGAGGAAGTCGCGGTCGTGGCTGACCAGGATCAGGGTGCCGGAATAGTCGGTGAGCATCTCCTGCAGGAGGTCGAGGGTCTCGAGATCGAGGTCGTTTGTCGGCTCGTCGAGGACCAGCAGGTTGGCGGGCTGGGCGAGTGCCCTGGCGATGAGGAGGCGGTTGCGCTCGCCGCCCGACAGCACGCTCACGGGGGTGCGGGCCTGCTCGGGCGCGAACAGGAAGTCCTTCATGTAGCCGATGACGTGGCGGCTCACCCCGCCGACGGTGACCGAATCGCCGCTGCCGCCGGTGAGCACCTCGGTCACGGTCATCGACGGTTCCAGGACCGCGCGGGTCTGGTCGAGGAGCATCATCTTGAGGTTGGTACCGAGCGCGATGGTCCCGGAATCCGGGGGTTGCTGGCCGGTGAGCAGGTTGATCAGCGTGGTCTTGCCGGCGCCGTTGGGGCCGACGATGCCGAGGCGGTCGCCGCGCATCACCCGGATCGACAGGTCGGCGACGATGGTGCGCTCCCCGTAGGATTTCGCCGCGCCCTTGGCCTCAACCACGAGGGCGCCCGACGGGTCGGCCTCCGTCGAGCTCATGGTGGCGGTGCCGACGGGGCGGCGGTCCTCGCGCCGGTCCTTGCGGAGCTGATGAAGGTTGCCGAGGCGCCGGACGTTGCGCTTGCGCCGGGCCGTGACGCCGTAGCGCAGCCAATGCTCTTCGTCGGCGATCTTGCGCTCGAGCTTGTGCCGGTCGCGCTCCTCCTCCTCGAAGAACGCGTCGCGCCACGCCTCGAAGGTGGTGAATCCCTGCTCGATCCGCCGGGTGGTGCCGCGATCGAGCCAGACCGTGGTCTTCGACAGGGCCGAGAGGAAGCGCCGGTCGTGGCTGATGAGGATGAGCGCGCCGCGCACGCTCTTCAGTTCGGCTTCCAGCCACTCGATGGCCGGCAGGTCGAGGTGGTTGGTCGGCTCGTCGAGGAGCAGAATGTCGGGCTCGGGCGCCAGGGCCTGGGCGAGGGCCACGCGCCGGCCCTCGCCGCCGGACAGGCGCGACGGGTCCTCCTCCCCGGTCATGCCGAGGCTCTCCAGCAGATAGCGGGCGCGGTAGGCCTCGTCGCCGTGGGTGAGCCCGGCTTCTACGAAGTCGAGGGTGGTGGTGAACCCTGAGAAGTCCGGCTCCTGGGCCAGATACCGGATGGTGGTGCCGGGCTGGACGAAGCGTAACCCCTTGTCGGGCTCCACCAATCCGGCGGCGATCTTCATCAGGGTCGACTTGCCCGAGCCGTTGCGGCCGACGAGGCAGGTACGCTCGCCCGGCGAGATCGCGAGCTCGGCCCGTTCGATGAGGGGCGTGCCGCCGAAGGTGAGGGCGACGTCTTGGAGGGTGAGAAGCGGGGGAGCGGCCATGGCCGGGCTTATGGCAGTGCCGGCGCCCGTGAACAAATGGTTCGGGGCGCCGGACGCGGAAACCCTACATGACCGGGTTGGCGGGACCCGTGGGCGCAGGGCCGACATCGGGGCCGACGCCCGGATCGTTCACGGGAATCTCGTCCGGCGTCACGTCGGGCGCTTCCGTCGGCGTCTGGCCGGGAAACTCGGGCGCGGGCAGATCGGGCCCGGGCGGCGGCGTCTGCGGAGCCTCGTAGGGCGTCTCGGGAACGGGAGCACCGGGATTCGACATGGCAGGCCTCGCGAAAAGGTCGGGCGTAAGGAACGGGCGCCCGGCGTGCCGGTTCCGCCTCGTTTCCGGTCCCGCCTACTTCTTCGTCAGAAGGAGGTTGCCCTCCTGGCCGAGCTTCTTCTGGATGCGTTCGGCGAACAGGGCGAGCAGCAGCGGCAGGCGCACTTCGACCCGAACGGTCTGGGGGCCGACATCCACCTGCCCGTTGACCTTCTGGCCCATGGCCGCCATGGCGAAGTCGAGGCGGTCGTCGGTCCAGGCCAACTTGTCGACGGCGACGCCGGTCTTGTCGAGCAGCCCCTGGACCTGACCCATCCCGTCGGCGATGCGCCGGCGGGCTTCGGCCAGGCCGAGCTCATGCGGGATTTCGACGATCAAGGGCTTGGCCATGGGGGTCCTGCGCGGTTGGCTCCGACCCCCGACATGGGGACGGCCGCCGGCGAGACAACGCCGGCGGCCGCGGAAGATGACGTTTTCGAGGGAGGCGACGCGATGCGGGCCTCGGTTTTCACTGAGGCGCGCTGCGATGCGGGCCTCAGTGAACCACGCTCAGCGCCACATGGGTCACGCCGCCCATGCCGATGGCGCGGGCCGGTCCCTTGGCGAGGTCGATGATCCGGCCGCGCACGAACGGCCCCCGGTCGTTGATCCGCACCACCACAGAGCGGCCGTTGCGCTTGTTCTGCACCAGCACCCGTGTGCCGAAGGGCAGGCTGCGATGGGCGGCCGTCATGCCGTTCGGGTTGAAGCGCTCGCCGTTGGCCGTCTGGCGACCGCTTCCGTACCAGGACGCGCCACCGCTCTGGGCGGCGGCCGGCAGGCTGGCGAAGGTCATGACGGTGCCGATGAGGGTGGCGGCCACACGAACGGAATTGATGTTCATTCGGTCTTGCTCGGTTGTTTCGGATGGCCGGCAAAATGAATTCGAACGGGGCCAAAATGAGACCGGGTGAAATGAGGCATTTGCGGTCACATATGAGGCTAGATCAAAGGCATCATCTGTAGTTGTACAACAATGTAGTGTGGATCGATGTGTGAAAGCCGAAAAGACGTTTCATTCCAAGTGAATGCTGCCGTGGGCCGATCCGGCCGCGGGCTCTGCCTGCCCCCGCACCGAGCAGCAAAAAACTGCCCTGCGCGCGACGAAACCCAGCCATGCGCCGCCCTCCCGGGGCCGAAGAAGAAAGATTATTTTCAAGATCGCGGCTTGGGGGCCGGTTGCCGGACGTCCGAGGGTTCAGCAGACCCCGCCCTACCCGTGTTCTGGATCGGTGGAAGTGTTGGCGACATCTCGGGTTATGCCCTCCGACACCCAGGGCAACACTGATGCAGGACCGATCGGTGCTCGCAATTAGCCTGCGGGACGGTCCGGCAACGCACCCGGCAAAAACTGCAGCCCCAAATCGAGACGCATTCGCCTCAACCCGGCAACCCGCCCTTTACGTTAACGGCCGCATGGTCCGCCTTGTCAGTCGCGTAACCGGTGTTTGCCATGGCTCCCCTGCGTACCGCGGTTGCCGATACCGTCGCCCGGAAAAGTGTCTCGCGTACCGGGCGACTCGTGTCGGCGCCGCGGATGGGTCTCGTACCCCCCGTTCAGCGCCTTCCCCTCGATGAGATTCTCGTTGGGGATTGCATCAGCGCCATGAACGCCCTGCCGGCGGGCAGCGTCGACTGCGTGTTCGCCGATCCACCCTACAACCTCCAGCTCGGCGAAGGCTCGCTCCTGCGGCCCGATCAGAGCCGCGTCGACGCCGTCGACGACGCCTGGGACCAGTTCTCGAGCTTTGCCGCCTACGACGCCTTCACCCGCGCCTGGCTCACCGCCGCCCGCCGGGTGATGAAGCCGAACGCGACCCTGTGGGTCATCGGCTCCTACCACAACATTTTTCGCGTCGGCGGCGCGCTCCAGGATCTCGGGTTCTGGATCCTCAATGACATCGTCTGGCGCAAGGCCAACCCGATGCCGAACTTCCGCGGCAAGCGCTTCACCAACGCCCACGAGACCCTGATCTGGGCGTCGCGCTCGGCCGAATCGAAGGGCTACACCTTCCATTACGAGGCGCTGAAGGGCGGCAACGACGACGTTCAGATGCGTTCGGACTGGTTCATCCCCCTCTGCACCGGCGACGAACGCCTGAAGGGCGCCGACGGCCTGAAGGTCCACCCGACCCAGAAGCCGGAGGCCCTGCTCGCCCGCACCATCCTATCGGCCACGAATCCGGGTGACGTGATCCTCGACCCGTTCTTCGGCACCGGCACCACCGGCGCCGTGGCCAAGCGCCTCGGCCGCCGCTTCATCGGCATCGAGCGCGAGACCGTCTATGCCGACGCGGCCCGCGCCCGCATCGACGCCGTCGAGCCCCTGTCGCAGGCCGCCCTCATGGTGGCGCCGACGAAGCGCGCCGAGCCCCGCGTCGCCTTCCTCAGCGTTCTCGAGGCCGGTCACATTCGTGCCGGCGAGACCCTCACGGACGCGCGCGGGCGGCACTCGGCCATCGTGCGCCCCGACGGCACCGTGATGGCCGGCCCGGCCTCGGGCTCGATCCACAAGATCGGCGCCCTCGTGCAGGGCCTGCCGGCCTGCAACGGCTGGGACTTCTGGCACGCCACCCGCGACGGCAAGCCCGTGGTGATCGACGTGTTCCGGGCCCGGATGCGGGCGGCCATGGGTTCGGCCGCCTGAGTTTCTGGTACAGCCCGCCTTCCGCGGAATGCCCTCTCCCGCAGAGTAGGGAGGGGTCGCGCCCTACTGCCCGCGCGTCCTCGGCCGGCCGCGTTTTCGCGGCGGGGCAGGCGCCTCCTCCTCCGGCTCCCCGAAAAACCCCTCCCCGTCCTCGACGGGTGGTGCCACCACAGCACGCGGCGCCGGCTTCGGCACCGGGCGAAAACTCGGCGGTGGCGGCGGAGCCTCCTCCTCCGGCTCGGCGAAGAGCGGCGTGTCGGCGACCGCCCGCAGGGCCTTCGGGCGCCCGCGCTTCACCGGCTCGGGCTTCGGATCGAAGGCGTGGGCCAGCACCTTCTTCATCACGCCGGGCAGTGGCTCGTCGTCGAGATTCCGCCGGGGCGTGAAGCGCATGCCGGCGGGGGCCTGGGTGCTCAAGGCGACGCGGGCGAGGAAGACCGTCAGCTCGAGGGGGAAATGCGTGAAGCCGTGGCGCACGAGCCCCGGCAGACGCTTCCAGCGGGCGTCGAACGGCGCGTCGAGGAGGGCCTGGGCCGGATCGTAATCCGGCTCCCACGGGCTCATGGGCGGCTCGGCCATGGCGCCGAGCAGGCCCTCCGGCGGGCGGGTGCGCAGGAGGATCGCCTCATCGCCGGCCCGGACCGCCACGAAGGCCGCGCCCTTGCGCAGGGTCCCCTTCACCGCCTTCAGTTTTCGCGGAAACGTCTCCTGCGTGCCGGCGGCCCGGGCGCGGCACGGCGCCATCCACGGACACAGGGCGCAGGCCGGGCGCTTGGGTGTGCAGATCGTGGCGCCGAGATCCATCACCGCCTGCGCGAAATCGCCCGGCCGGTCGTGCGGCACCAGGGCTTGTGTCACGGCGCGAACCTCCGTGCGGGCGGCCGGCATCATCGTCTCGATGGCGTAGAGGCGGGTCATCACCCGTTCGACGTTGCCGTCGACGGCGGCCTCCGGGCGGTCGAAGGCGATGGCCGCGATGGCGCCGGCCGTGTAGGCGCCGACGCCGGGAAGCTTCCTCAGGCCCGCGAGGGTGTCGGGAAACGCGCCGGCCTCCGCCACAGCCTTGGCGCAGGCGTGGAGGTTGCGTGCCCGGGAATAGTAGCCGAGCCCGGCCCAGGCCGACATCACCGCCTCCTCGGAGGCGGCCGCCAGGGCATCCACGCTGGGGAAGCGTTCGAGGAACTTGTGGAAGTAGGGTTTCACCGCCGCGATGGTGGTCTGCTGCAGCATCACCTCGGAAAGCCAGATCCGGTACGGGTCCGGCGCCTGCCCCGGCAGGGCGCGCCAGGGCAGGACGCGGCGGTGCCGGTCGTACCAGGTCAGCAGATCGTCCGCCCGGGGGCTTGGTAGATTGCCCGCCAGGGGGCTTGGTAGATCGCCCGCCAGGGGGCTTGGCAGAGATGCGTCGGTCACGGGGCTCGGCACTGGCATGGGGCACCCGTCCTTACCCCGGCCGCTCGACGCCTCCAACCGGGCCTTCGGCGGCACGCAACGCCGTGCTAACCATTCGGGCGCGATACGGTGTGGATCGGCGGCGGGAAACGGAAGCGGTTGCGCATGGCGCGGGTCAAGCCACTCGCCGAACTCCTCGATGCCTGCATCGGCCCGGCCTTCGCCGCGCAGGGCTTCGCCTCCACGGACATCCTCGCCGCCTGGCCCGAGATCGTCGGCGAGCGCCTGGCGCGCTACTGCCAGCCCTCCAAGCTCGAATGGCCGCGCCGGCGCCGGCGCGAGGAGGAGGGTCGCCCCGATCCCGGCACCCTGGTGGTGCGGGTGGAGGGCGTGTTCGCCCTCGAACTCCAGCACCTCGCCCCGATCGTGATCCAGCGGGTCAACGCCCATTACGGCTGGGCCTGCGTCGCCAAGATCGTCATGCGCCAGGGCCGGGTCGACCGTATCGGCCGAAAGGTGCCACCGCCCGTCGTCGACCCCGTCCGCCGCGGCGAAGTGGCACTCGCGGTCCGCACCATCGACGACGACGCCCTGCGCGATGCCCTCGACCGCCTCGGCATGGCGGTGGTCGCGACGGCCCCGAAAGCCGTGCCCGGGCGCTGAGTCGGGCGCCCGCGCGCCTTGTCAGGACGGCCGGCAGATTCTACCGCAGGCGGGAGACGATGCGTTTGTCCGCAAGCGGAGCCTGTCACGACCATGATCACCCGGCGCGACGCCCTCAAAGCCACCGGCCTCGCCATCGGCGCGGCGGCCCTCCTGCCCCGGTTCACCCTGGATGCGTTCGCGCAAGGCGGGGCGAATCTCTCGACCCTGATGGAGCCCGGGCCCTTGGGCGACGTCTGGCTCGGCCCGAAGGACGCGAAGGTGACGATCATCGAGTACGCCTCGATGACCTGTTCCCATTGCGCCGCCTTCCACCGGACGACGTACCCGGTCCTCAAGGAACGCTACATCGACACCGGCAAGGTGCGCTTCACCCTGCGGGAATTCCCCCTCGATCCGCTCGCTACCGCGGCCTTCATGCTGGCGCGCTGCGACGGCGACGCGAAGTACTACCCCATCACCGACCTGCTGTTCGACCAGCAGCAGGGCTGGGCCTACGTGCAGAAGCCGCAATCGCCCGTGGACGCCCTGGAGCAGATGCTGCGCCAAGCCGGTTTCTCGAAGGACAAGTTCGAGGCCTGCCTCAAGGACCAGAAGCTCTACGGGGCCATCAACACGGTCAAGCAGCGTGGCATGGACACCTTCAAGGTGGATTCCACCCCGACCTTCTTCATCAACGGCGAGCGTTACACCGGCGAGATGTCCATCGAGGGCATGGAGAAGGTGATCAAGCCGATTCTCGGCGCCTGACGCATCGCTTTTGCGATGCACGGGCAAAACAGCGAATTCCCGAATGGGCGCAATATGTTAAGTCGTGTCGAGGTCGCCTTGACACCCAAGGTGGGCGAAACTATGTTGCCGCCCGCTTGAAGGAGGCGTCCCGGCCGGTTCTCTCCGCTCTCGCCAATGTGAGTTTTCGCGTATGAGCGGCAACGACGCTGGGGATGGGCGCGGAGCCGAACGGGAGCAAGCGCGGGACGAGGACCTCTCCCAGAGGCTCAAACGTCTCGAGACGCAGATCGAGCGGAAGCGGCCCAGCGCCCCTCCCGGTCCTTCGTCGCGTTCCGGTTCTTCGACCGGGCCCTCTCCTCTCGGCCAAGCGATGCGACTCTCCACGGAGTTCATCGCCGGCGTCCTGGCGGGGGGCATACTCGGCTGGATGTGCGATCATTTCCTGGGGACGAAACCCTGGGGCCTGATCGTCCTGCTGATGCTGGGCTTCCTGACCGGCGTCTATAACGTCATGCGTGTCTCGGGATCGCTCTCGAAGGCGCCGACGAAGGAACGGGATCGCTAGGCGATTTCGTGAGAACGCCGCTCGCGCGGCGATTGGTGGTGGCGGGCCTCCGGCCCGTTCGGTTTCGAAAAGGACGGGAGCGGCAATGGCCGTAAAGATGGATCCGATCCACCAGTTCGAGCTCAAGCCGCTCGTCTCGTTCGGACATATCGGTAACCAGGAGATCGCGTTCACGCAGTCGGCCCTGTACATGTTCGCCGCCGTGGGGATCATCGCGCTGATCACCATCGTGGCCACCGCGCAGCGCTCGGTGGTGCCGGGTCGCATGCAGTCCATGGCCGAGGTGTTCTACGAGTTCATCGGCTCGACCCTGCGCCAGTCCGCCGGCCACGGCTCCGAGCGGTTCATGCCGCTGATCTTCTCGCTGTTCATGTTCGTGCTCGTGCTGAACATGCTCGGCATGATCCCCTACGCCTTCGCGGTGACCAGCCACATCATCGTCACCTTCGCGCTGGCCTTCCTCGTGATCGGCACCGTGATCGTCTACGGCTTCATGGCCCATGGCACGAAGTTCCTGAAGGTGTTCGTGCCCTCCGGCGTGCCCGGCTGGCTCCTGCCGATGATCGTCGCCATCGAGATCGTGTCGTTCATCTCGCGCCCCATCAGCCTCGCGGTGCGTCTGTTCGCCAACGTGCTCGCCGGCCACATCGCCCTCAAGATCTTCGCGGGCTTCGTTCCGGCGCTCCTCGCCGCTGGCGCCTGGGGGGCGATCTCGCCCCTCCCTCTGGCCCTCAGCGTCGCGGTCACGGCCCTCGAGTTCCTCGTGGCCGGCCTGCAGGCCTACGTCTTCGCCACGCTCGCTTCGATCTACCTCAGCGACGCGCTGCATCCCGGCCACTAAGGCCGGTGGATTCCGGCCCTCGCGGCCGGGCACCCCTTCCGTCCCCGGGTCCGCCCTCGCGGCCCGGATTCTCTCCACGCAACGACGACACGGACCCCAGGAGCAATTTGATGGATCCCTTAGCTGCCAAGTACATCGGTGCCGGCCTCGCCTGTCTCGGCATGGCGGGCGCCGCCATCGGCCTCGGCAACCTCTTCGGCCAGTTCTACGCCGGTGCCCTGCGCAACCCGTCGGCCGCCGACGGCCAGCGCGGCAACCTGCTCCTCGGCTTCGCCCTCACGGAAGCGCTCGGCATCTTCTCGCTGCTCGTCGCGCTGCTCCTCCTGTTCGCCGTCTGAGTCCAGCGAACCGATACCGGGCCGGACGCGGCATCCCCGAGGGGATGCGGCGTCCCCAAAGGGATGCAAGGCGCGTCCGGCCCCAGTCTCTGATTTGACCGCAAGTCCCCCGATTTGACCGAAGGACGTCATGGCTCAGCCGGCTCATCCGACCGCAACGCATGAAGGCTTCGCCGCGACGCCGGCCTCCGAGCACGGCGGCGGCTTTCCGCCCTTCGAGAGCCACACCTTCGCGTCCCAGCTCATCTGGCTCGCCCTCGCCTTCGGGCTGCTCTACTACCTCATGGACAAGATCGCCCTGCCGCGCATCCAGTCCATCCTGAACGACCGCGCCAATCGCCTGTCGTCGGACCTCGACGAGGCCCAACGCCTCAAGGCCGAGGCCGACGCCGCCGGCGCCGCCTACGAGAAGTCCTTGAGCGATGCCCAGGCCAAAGCCCAGGCCATCGCACTCGAGACCCGCACGGCCCTGACGCGGGACGCCGAGACCAAGCGCAAGGCGCTCGAAACCGAACTCAACGCCAAGATCGCGGCCTCCGAGGCCACCATCCGCGGCCGCACCGCCGAGGCCATGGGCAATGTCCGCGGCATCGCCGGCGAGACGGCATCCGCCATCGTCGAGCGCCTGACCGGCCGGAGCCCGGACGAGGCGGCCATCGCCAAGGCCCTCGATAGCGTCGCCCTCCCGCACTGAGCGGGCACGCCACCCTACACCTTACCGGCCGGCGGTCCCTCCGGGGGCCGACGGCTCCGCCCAGGACCGATCCTCCGGCCCGGGCGCCATCGAGTTGGGACGACGAGCATGTTGTTGGAAGCCGAATTCTGGGTCGCAGTCGCCTTCGTGCTGTTCATGGCCGTCGTCTGGAAGGTCGGCGGCTTCAACCAGATCACCAACGGTCTCGACGGCCGGGCCAAGCGCGTCCGCTCCGAGCTCGACGAGGCCCGCCGCCTACGTGAAGAAGCCGCCGGTATCCTCGCCGACTACAAGAAGCGCCGGTCCTCCGCCGAGGCCGAGGCCGAGGCCATCGTCTCCGGTGCCCGCGCCGAGGCCCAGCGCATCGCCGACGAGGGCCATGCCCGCCTGAACGAATTCATCGCCCGCCGCACCAAGTCGGCCGAAACCAAGATCGCCCAGGCCGAGGTCCAGGCCACCGCCCAGGTCCGCGCCGCCGCGGCCGACGCCGCCGTGAAGGTCTCGGAGGTCATCCTGCGCGAGCGCATGCAGGGCGACGCGGCCCAGGATCTGGTTCGCCAGAGCCTCGGCGAGGTCCGTACCTGCCTCCGGGCCTGAACGCTCCATCGACCTGACGGGAGAGCCGCCGCGAGGCGGCTTTTTTCGTTTCCCGGATCGTTCGCGGGTCGGGGCTCGGCCGGGATCGGACGATCGCGACAGGCTCCCTCTCCTGGAAGAGGGGGTTGGGGTGAGGTGTGTGACCGATTCGGATGAGCTACACACCTCACCCTGTCCCTCTCCTTTCAGGAGAGAGAGCCCGCGCCGGTCGGCCCCGCCGCCGGGCCGACTCATCTGTCCCGTAGCCCGGCCCCTCGCGCGCAAGCGCCCTCCAAGCGGAGACTCGATGCCGCCGATCATCTCGATTGCCAACCTGTCCAAGGTCTACGGTACGGGGCACAACGCCCTGAAGAACATCTCCCTCGACATCCGCAAGGGCGAGATCTTCGCCCTGCTCGGCCCCAACGGCGCCGGCAAGACCACGCTGATCAGCATCGTCTGCGGCATCGTCACGGCGAGCGCGGGCAGCATCCGCGTCGACGGACATTGCATCGCGACGGACTACAAGGCGGCGCGCCGGGCCATCGGCCTCGTGCCGCAGGAGCTCACCACCGACGCCTTCGAGACCGTGTGGGCCACCAGTGGTTTCAGCCGCGGCCTGTTCGGTCTGCCCCCCGACCCGGCCCATATCGAGCGGGTGCTTCGCGACCTCTCCCTGTGGGACAAGAAAGACAGCCGGATCATGACCCTGTCGGGGGGCATGAAGCGGCGCGTGCTCATCGCCAAGGCGCTCGCCCACGAGCCCCGCATCCTGTTCCTCGACGAGCCCACGGCCGGCGTCGACGTGGCCCTACGCCAGGACATGTGGCGCCTCGTGCGCAAGCTGCGCGACCAGGGCGTCACCATCATCCTCACCACCCACTACATCGACGAGGCCGAGGAGATGGCCGACCGGGTCGGCGTGATCCGCAACGGCGAGATCATCCTCGTCGAGGAGAAGGCCGAGCTCATGCGCAAGCTCGGCAAGAAGCAGCTCACCCTCCACCTCGACGCCCCGCTCGCGGCGTTGCCCCCCGCCCTCTCGGGACACGACCTCGAACTGGCGGAGAACGGGCGCGACCTCGTCTACACCTACAGCACCAAGGGCGACGCGGCCCTGACGGGGTTGCTCGCCGACCTCGCCCGCGCCGGCATCGGTTTTCGCGACCTCGATACCCGCCAATCCTCCCTGGAGGACATCTTCGTCGACCTCGTGAAGGAACGGCCATGAACTGGTACGCGGTCCGCGCGCTCTACCGCTTCGAGATGGCCCGCTTCTGGCGGACCGCCCTGCAGAGCATCGTCGCCCCCGTCATCGCCACGTCCCTGTATTTCGTGGTGTTCGGCGCGGCCATCGGCTCCCGCATGGCCTCCGTCGACGGGGTCGCGTACGGCGCCTTCATCGTCCCCGGCCTGATGATGCTCTCGCTCCTGACGCAGAGCATCGCCAACGCCTCGTTCGGCATCTACTTCCCGCGCTTCGCCGGCACGATCTACGAGATCCTGTCGGCACCGGTCTCGCCCCTGGAGATCGTGCTCGGCTACGTCGGTGCGGCGGCCTCGAAATCGATCCTCATCGCGCTCATCATCCTCGCCACCGCGACGCTGTTCGTGCCGATCCGCATCGAGCATCCGTTCGTGATGGTGGGCTTCCTGCTGCTGACGGCGGTGACGTTCAGCCTGTTCGGCTTCCTCATCGGCCTGTGGGCGGACGGGTTCGAGCGGCTGCAGCTCGTGCCGCTCCTCATCGTCACGCCGCTGACGTTCCTGGGCGGCAGCTTCTATTCCATCGACATGCTGCCGCCGGTATGGCGGACCCTGAGTCTGGCCAATCCGGTGGTCTATCTCATCAGCGGGTTCCGCTGGGCGTTCTTCGGCAATTCCGATGTGGGTATCGGCGTGAGCTTCGCCATGGCCCTCGTCTTCCTCGCCCTGTGCCTCGCCGGCGTCACCTGGATCTTCCGCACGGGGTATCGCCTGAAGAGCTGAGCGGCCGTCGCCGTCGGGATGGAGAAACGAGGCATGTCTACGCGCGTCTACACGGTCGACGAGGCCGATATCCGCCGGGCCTTTCCGCCCAGCCTTGAGCCTCCCGGCCTGCTGATGGAGTTCGGGCAATGGCTCGCGGGCCGGCCCTGGGGCAGCGTCGGCTGCTTCGATCTTGCCGGAAGCTGGGCCGATGATGCGCCCATCGTGGACGGCACACCCCTGCGCCGGGAATTCGCCCTGTTCCTGCATCTGCCGGACGGATCGGAGGCGGGGTTCTGGCTCCCGCCCGGACACGATCCGAACGCGCCGAGCATCGTCGGCCTGGGCTCCGAAGGCGAGGCTGGCGTCATTGCCCCGAGCCTCGAAGCCTTCCTCGCGCGTCTCGCGGTCGGGGCCTTCGACGATGGCGGCACATGGAGCGATTTCGCGCCGTCCGAACTCGTCGTGGAGGACGGCCTCGATGACTTGGCGGAGTGGTTGCGTGGACGGCTGGGTCGATCCGACCTCGAGGCCGTCGCGGTGTCGGGCGACAGCAGCGTGTTCGCGACCCGGATTGCGCGTCGGAGCGAGGAGCGCGAAGCCTATTGGGGCCGGCATCCGGCGCTGGCCGATCTGGCCCATCTCCTGAATGCTCATCGTCCCAAAGGCCGCAACCCCTGGGATTCGACCCGTTTCGAGGTCTCCCTCGTCGGCGACCTGTTTCAAGCGCGTGTCTTCGAACGTGGACCGCAGCCGATTCCCGAAGCAGCCCTCATGGAGCCCATACTCCGGGCTTTGCGCGACGCACAGGCGCTGTCCGAGCCGGGATGCGGCCTGTGGTTCACCATGCACTTCGACATGCACGCGGACGGGACCATCCTGCCGCGGTTCGATTATCAGACCCGCCCGGTCATCGACGGGGCGCCGGCGCCCGTGGATCAGGGGCGTGCCGACCTTGCTCGTGCCCCCCGGCCCGAGCGCTGGGTTCCTGCGTGGCTTTCGGACCCGGACGCCGCGTAGACGTCCGGTCTCAGGCCCGTCCGTCGAGGAACGCGAGGACGCCCTCGCGATGCTGCCGGTCGCCCACCGCCGTGCTGTGGTCGCGATTGGGCAGTTCCAGGGACTGGGCGTTGGGCATCAGGGCGACGAGGGCCGGGCCGGGCCCCGAGACCGTGTCGAGGGTGCCGACGGTGACCAGGGTCGGCGCCCGGATCTCGGCGACCTCGGCCCGCGACAGGGTCTGGCGCGAGCCGCGCATGCAGGCGGCCAGCGCCCTGAGATCGCTCTTCGTCTGTTCGGCGAAGGTGCGGAAGGCCGCGGCGGTGGGGTTGGGAGCGGGAGTGCCGGGCTCTGCCTCCAGGGCCTCGGCGATCCCGCTCGGCAGACCGCGTCCCTCCACGAGATGCAGGCCGAGGCCGCCGAGGAGGAGGGAGCGCACGCGGGGTGCGTCGTCCAGCGCCAGGTAGGCCGCGATGCGCGCGCCCATGGAATAGCCCATGACGTCGGCCCGATCGATGCCGAGATGGTCGAGGAGGCGGGCCGCGTCCCGGGCCATGAGGTCGGACCCGTAGGCCTCCGGATCGTAGAGCTTCTGGCTCTCGCCGTGGCCGCGATTGTCGAGGGCGATCACCCGGCGCCCGGCCTCCGACAGGGTCTTCACCCAGAGGGTGTTGACCCAGTTTACGCGGTGGTTCGAGGCGAAACCATGGATCAGCAGGATCGGGTCGCCGGCCCCGTCGCGCGCGGGCGTGTCGAGGTAGGCGATGCTGACGCCGTCGGAGAGGAAGGTCTGCATGGGAGGCTCGGGGTGATGGGAGGCTCGGGGTGGAGGCTCGGGGTACGGCAGCGGGCGGGGCCGATGCCGTTGTGGTCCGCGCCGGCGATGGAGGGAAGCCCCCCGGATGGCGCCAGCGCTTGCCCCCGCCGGATCGGGCTGGCATCACCCCTGGCGATGAAGGACACGCAGCCCTACGGCACCTACGCCCCCACCGGCCTCGTCGCGCGCATCGCCCGACGCACGGGCCGGCTCTCCTACGGGAGCTGGGGCGCCCGCCGCCTCGCCCTGTTCCTGCGCCGGATCGGCATCGGCCTGCTGCGCGGAAAGCCCCTCGACGTCGAGCGCTACGGCGCCCGGATGCGGCTCTACCCGTACAACAACAATTGCGAGAAGAAGGTGCTCTTCACGCCGCAATTCTTCGATCCCGAGGAGCGTGCGCTTCTCAAAGCGCGCCTGGAACCAGGCTGCACCTTCCTCGACATCGGCGCGAACATCGGCGCGTACGCCCTGTTCGTGGCGGCCTTCGCCGGGCCGCGGGCCCGCATCCTCGCCGTCGAGCCGCAGCCCGACGTGTTCGACCGGCTGACCTACAACATCGGCCAGAACCCGTTCGGCACCGTCAAGGCCGTGGCCTGCGCGGTGGCCGACAAGGCGGGTGCCCTCACCCTGTTCGTCGATCCGCGCAACCGGGGCGAGTCGAGCCTGAAGATCGTCGGCACCAACGAGGGGGCGCAGATCCGCGTGCCGGCCGTCACCCTCCTCGACCTTGCGCAGGGCGAAGGCATCACCCGCATCGACGCGATCAAACTCGACGTCGAGGGCGCCGAGGATCTCATCCTCGAGCCGTTCTTCCGCACTGCCCCGGTCTCGCTCCATCCGCAGCTGCTCCTCGTGGAGAACGGCACCGACCAGTGGCAGATCGACCTGCCCGCCCTGCTGCAGGCCAACGGCTACCGCCTCCTGGCCCGGACCCGGCTGAACCTGATCTTCGAGCGGAGTGCCTGACACTGTTTTCCGGATGATCCATTCGGGGACAGTCTCAGGCAGCCCGCGCGGCGCCTGAGCGAAGCCCAAATCCGCATCGCGAGGCAATCGACCGGCATGAGGCGTCACCCGACCACGGGAATCGCGTCCGCGAGGGCGACGCCCTCGGGGTCGACCCGGCAGCGATGGGCGTGGACCGCGACGCCGGCCGCGCGGGCGGCCTGGAAGGCGGCGTCGAAGGCCGGATCGATGTCGCGGGCGACGTCGAAGCGGGTTGCCCACATCTGCACGACGACGATGAGCATGGCCCGGCCGCCGTTCGCCACCACGTCGGCGAGATCCACCATGTGCCGGGCGCTGCGGGCGGCGACGCAATCGGGGAACTCGGCGAGGCCGGGCGTGCGCAGGAGGTGGCAGTTCTTGACCTCGACGTGGCAGGGCCCGAGCCCCTCCCCCTGCGCCAGAAAATCGACGCGGCTCGCTGCGGCGTAGCGGACCTCCGGCCTCAAGCCCGTATAGTCGGCGAGCTGCGGCAACGCCCCGGCGCGAAACGCTTCGGCCACGAGGGCGTTCGGGCGCTGGGTGTCGATGCCGACCCATTGCGGGCCGCCGGGGAGGTCGGCCTCCACGAGCTCCCACGAGAATCCGAGCTTCCGGGACGGCTTCGTCGATGCGGAGAGCAGGGTCCGGGCGCCGGGCGTCAGCAGGCCCAGCATCGCCCCGGGGTTGGCGCAGTGGGCCGTGACCAGGCTGCCGTCCGCGAGCTCCATATCGGCGAGGAAGCGTTTGTAGCGGCGCACGAGGCGCGCGGGGATGAGGGGCGCGGGAAACCGCATCGGGGCGCCTTGCTGAGGATGTCGGTGGCGAAAACGGGTGGCGCCGTATCGATTCAACGGGGAAACGCCGTCCGGAATCGGCATTCCGGGCCTCCCGCAGGGGGCATCGCCATCGGCGGGCTGGTAAGTCAACCGCCGATGCGACAGACTTGAACCCACGCACGCGAGCATACGACCCGGATCGGCGTCGCCCATCCGTTCACGAGGCCCAGTTCCATGTTCAACCTGTTCGATATCCTCCAGGCGCAGGCCGGTCCAGGCGCTCAGGGCTTCGGACAGCAGTTCGGTCTGTCGCAGGACCAGACCCGGCGGGCCATGGAGGCGCTGCTGCCCGCCCTCACCATGGGGCTCCAGCGCAACGCCGCCAACGATCCGACGGGCTTCGCCCACCTCTTCAGTCTGGCGGGTGCCGGTGCGACGGCGCCGCGCCCATCGGCTTCGCCGCAGATGGACATGCTGGTCCGCCAGCTCTTCGGCTCGCCGCATCTCAGCCAGGCGGTGCTGCAGCAGGCGGCGGGAACGAGCGGCATCGCCACGCCGGTGCTCAAGCAGATGCTGCCGGTGATGGCCGGAATGGTGGTGGCCGGCATCGTCCACGTGATGATCAACCAGACGCCGCAGGCGGCCCCCGCGCCGGCGCCGAACGCGTTCGGCATTCCGCCGAACCCCTACTGGACCGATATGGTGAACGCCTTCATGACGGCCGGGGGTGCCCTCGCGCCCGGAATGCCGGCGCCGAAGGCGCCCCCGGTCCGCACGGCCGCGAAGCCGACCCGGCTGGCACCCCAGCCCGCTCCGGCGCGCGTTCCGCCCGGGCAATCGGCTCCGGCCACCAACGACGCGGCGCCCTTCGAGCTGTTCCAGCAGATGTTCCAGTCCGGCCTCGACGTCCAGCAGGAGAACGCAAAGGCGATGCAACGCCTGTTCGACACATTCTGGCAAGAGGGCCGTCAACAGGAGGGCGGTCGGAACGCGAACCCGTCGGGCGACGCCACCGCGCGCACCGGGTCGGGCAAGGCGGAGTCCGGCAAGTCAGGCGGGCGCTGACGTCCCGTTCCGCCGGCTCCCAGGCCCCTTTCAGGGTGTGGTGATCGCCGTGGCGAGGGTGTTGTAGACGATCACCATCTTGTCGGAATAGGCGCGCATCGCCCCGACCAGAGCAAGACCAATCAGGCCGACGAGGAGCGTGTATTCGACGGCCGTCGCGCCGCTCGCGTCGGCGGCGAACCGTGCCCGCCCGCGCTGGATGTCCTGTGCCGCATCGGGATCACCGCGATGCTCGAAACCGTTCGGAAACCCAGCCATCGTTCGAAAAAATCCCTGCCGGTTCCGAAGCAACGTAACGGTAACCGGTCAGATACTTCCGGGGGCTTAACCCGAACGTAGAATTCGAGCCGGCCCCCGGTGTGGATCAGTTGCCCTTGGTCTCCTTGCGAAGGGCATCGATACGCTGCGAGGCCTCGGCCTTGTCGAGGTCGGGCGAGAAGGCTTCGGGGTCCTTGGCCTGTTCGGACAGGGTCTTGAGGTAGGAGGCCTGGGCGCCGGTCATCGGCTCGCCGCCGGTGGTCCACTCGCTCGGATCCTTGATCTGGTTCGACGTGTCCTTCGGGTCGATCTTCGGATTGGTCTCGTCGGCCGCGACGGCCTTCTCAGCAGCCTTGGTCATCATCGCCTCGCGTTCATGGAATGTTCCCTGTGAACGCATGGTCGGGCTCGCGGTTCCGCATCGCCCGGTCGAGGTTACCGATCCAAGGCCTCCGGGGGGACCTTGGACCGGATGTCGCGGGCCTCAGGCCGCCTCGGCCTTGGGCTGCACCTCGGCGGTGTAGTCGTCCATAAGCGTCTTGGTCAGGCTGGCGGGCACGAACCGGTACGGACCGATCTCGGACACCGGCGTCACCTCGGCCGCCGAGCCGGTGATGAAGCACTCCGAGAAGCCTTCGAGCTCGGCCGGCAGGATGCGCCGCTCCACCACCTGGATGCCGCGGCGCTTGGCCAGCTCGATCACGGTCTGGCGGGTGATGCCGTTGAGGAAGCGGTCGGCAAGGGGGGTGTGGATCACGCCGTCGGCCACGAAGAACACGTTGGCGCCGGTGCATTCGGCGACGTTGTCCTCCCAGTCGAGCATCAGGGCGTCGGCGTAGCCCTTGTTCTCGGCCCGATGCTTGGAGATCGTGCAGATCATGTACAGGCCCGCCGCCTTCGAGGTGGAGGGGGCGGTGCGGGGGTCCGGCCGGCGGTAATCGGCGATGTCGAGGCGGATGCCCTTCATCTTGGTCTCGGGATCGAAGTAGCTCGGCCATTCCCACGCGGCGATGGCGAGGTGGATGGTGTTGTTCTGGGCAGCCACGCCCATCATCTCGGAGCCGCGCCACGCCACCGGGCGCAGATACGCGTCGGCGAGGCCGCTGGTCCGCAGGACGAGCTCCTTGGCCGCCTCGATCTCAGCCGCGCTGTAGGGAATCTTGAAGTCGAGGAGTTCGGCCGAGCGAAGCAGGCGCTCCGCATGCTCGCGGCTCTTGAATATGCGCCCGCCATAGGCCCGCTCGCCCTCGAACACCGACGACCCGTAATGCAGGCCGTGGGACAGCACGTGGATCTTGGCATCCTTCCACGGCACCATCGCGCCATCGTACCAGATGGTGCCCTCGCGCGCGTCGAACGGGATCAGGGACATGGTGGGCTTCCTCGGCACGCGGGCTTGCCCTCGAAGCCGGCGTCAGATGGGAGTCGGGGGTCGGGCGGCGGAACAGGCCAGAAGTTGAAACAGGCCACGGGGTCGTGACGCCCTACCGGAAGGCTTGACGGGTAGCAACGCACCTGAAATATGTCAATAACACTGACATAAAATCAGGCCGCCCCCGACGTGACCTTTCCCGCGACCCAGACGGCCGGCAGCGACGCACACGGTCCGGCGGAGACCGCCTCATCCCAAAGCCCCGGCGACGACCTCATCGAGCTGCTGTTCTTCGCCTATCGCGATTTCGTCGGTGACCCGGACCGCATCCTGGCGCAATACGGGTTCGGCCGGGCGCATCACCGGGTGCTGCACTTCGTCGATCGCTACCCGGGCCTCACCATCGCCGAACTCCTCGATATCCTGCGGATCACGAAGCAGAGTCTGAACCGGGTGCTCAAGGATCTCATCGAGCAGGACTACATCGTCCAGAAGACCGGAACGAGCGACCGGCGCCAGCGGCTGCTGTTCTGTACGGAGCGCGGCACCGCGCTCGCGGGCGACCTCATCCGGGTCCAGACCCACCGGGTGACGCGGGCGCTCGCCGAGCCGGCGCCCGGCGCCGGGGAAGGCGGGGCGCTCTCGGCCCAGAACTTCCTGCTCGCCATGATCGAGCCCGAGGAGCGCGCCGCCGTGCGTCGCCTCATGGCCCGCCGGGCCCGGAGCGCCGCCTGATGTCCCTCCCCGGTCTGAAGGCCAGCGTCGAGCTGGCCGACAACGCGCCCCACATCCTCGTGGTGGACGACGACCGCCGCGTGCGCGAGCTCCTCACCCGCTTCCTCTACGAGCAGGGCTTCCGCGTCACCGCCGCCGCCAACGTCGCCGAGGCGCGCACCAAGGCGCAGTGCTTCGTGTTCGACGCCCTCGTCCTCGACGTGATGATGCCGGGCGAGAGCGGGTTCGACTACGCCCGCCACGTCCGAGAGACCTCGCGGGTGCCGATCCTCATGCTCACGGCCCGCTCCAACCCCAACGACCGGGTCATGGGCCTCGAGATCGGCGCCGACGATTATCTGCCGAAACCCTTCGAGCCGCGCGAACTGATCCTGCGTCTCAACAACATCATCAAGCGGCGCGCCGAGGGCGCCCCGGCGCGCGAGCCCGGCCTCGAGACCGTGACCTTCGGGCCGTTCTCCTACCGCATCGACCGGGGCGAGCTGCGCCGCGCCGACGAGACCATCCGCATCACCGAGCGCGAACGCGAGATCCTCACCGTGCTGGCCCAGGCCGGGGGCGCCAACGTGGAACGCGAGGCGCTCGCCGGGGCCGGCGGCCTCGCCGCCGAGCGCAGCATCGACGTGCAGATCAACCGCCTGCGCCGCAAGACCGAGGTCGACCCGGCGAACCCCCTGTTCCTGCAGACCGTCCGGGGCGTCGGTTACCGCCTCGCCGTCGATTGATCGCCGGGCCGTGCCGCGCACGCACGCGCCGAATCGGCTGCTGACGGCCCTCGCGCGGGTGCCGCCGCCGCGACGGATGTGGCGACTCCTCAGCCGCGCGATCGGCGACCTGCTGCCGAAGGGCCTCTATGCACGGTCGCTGATCATCATCATCGCGCCCGTGGTGCTGCTGCAATCGGTGATCGCCTACACGTTCATGGAGAGGCACTGGCAGCTCGTGACCCGGCGCCTGTCGGCGGCGGTGACGGCGGATGTGGCCGCCCTCATCGACGTCTACGAGAGCTACCCCCAGGACAAGGACGCCGAGACCCTCACGCGCATCGCCGGCACCCGGCTCAACCTCGACCTCGACATCCTGAAGGGGGCGACGCTGCCCGTCGCCGGGCCGCGACCGTTCTTCTCGATCCTCGACGAAGTGCTGTCCGATGAGATCAAGCGCCAGATCCGCCGACCGTACTGGATCGACACGGTGGGCCGCTCCAGCCTCATCGAGATCCGCGTCGCCATTCCCGACGGGGTGCTGCGGGTCACGGCGCGGCGCAGCATGGCCTACGCCTCGAACTCGCACATCTTCCTCCTGTGGATGAGCGGATCGTCCCTGGTGCTCCTCGGCGTCGCGATCCTGTTCCTGCGCAACCAGATCAAGCCGATCCTGCGGCTCGCCGCCGTCGCCGAGAGTTTCGGCAAGGGCCGCGAGATCGAGTTCCGCCCGCGCGGCGCCCGCGAGGTCCGCCAGGCCGGCCACGCCTTCATCGAGATGAAGCGCCGGATCGAGCGGGCGATGGAGCAGCGCACCACCATGCTCAACGGCGTGAGCCACGACCTGCGCACCATCATCACCCGGTTCAAGCTGACCCTGGCGCTCATCGACCAGACGGCCGACGTCGAGGACCTCCAGCGCGACGTCGACGAGATGAGCCGGATGCTGGAAGCCTACCTCGCCTTCGCGCGCGGGGATTCCGGCGAACTCGCCGTGCCCACCGACATGCGTGCGATGCTGGAGGACCTGCGCACGGACATGGAGCGCCTCGGCGCCCACGTGGAGGCCGTCGAGATCGAGGGCGAGGCCAGCGTCACCCTGCGGCCCGACGCCATCCGGCGCTGCCTGTTCAACCTCGCGGCCAATGCCGCCCGCTACGGCGACACCGTCGCGGTGGTCGGCCGGCGCGAGGTTCGCAGCTTTCTCGTCTCCATCGACGACGACGGACCGGGCATTCCCCTCGACCAGCGCGAGGAGGTGTTCAAGCCGTTCGTGCGCCTCGACGACGCACGCCAGGATGCCGGCGGTTCGGGACTCGGCCTCTCCATCGCCCGCGACATCGCCCGGTCGCATGGCGGCGACGTAAGCCTGCACGACTCGCCGCTCGGAGGCTTGCGCGCCACCGTGCGGATTCCGGCCTGACGCGACCCCTTGGCGCCGCGCGACCCTTGGCGCCGCACGGACCGGAGTGCTAAGGGGGTGGACGTAATCGCGATCATACGGGCCGGCACGTCGGGTCCGCGTCGAGGCTGAGTGACCCCATGAACCCGCTGACCCCGATCCTGGCCCTCCTGCTCCTGCCCATCGCCGCCATCGGCCTGCTGCTCTATACGGACGCGGGCATCGAGCCGGCTTTGTTCTATTCCACGGTGAAGACCTTCGTCGTTCTGTTCATCGTCGCCGGCGGCCTCTGCTACGGCGCCAGCCGCCTCGCCGAGCGCGCCTGAGCTTCTTTTCGGTTTCTGCGACGCGATTTTGCGGCCCGGACCTCTCAGGTTCGGGCCGTTTTCGTTTGGGGGCGTCATTACCTGATCGGTTCGGGCATCGGCATGGACCGAGCGCGGGTCCCTCTCCTGGAAAGCAGCCGGATTTACACAACCTCGATCGAACCGCTTCCATGTGGAAGCAGGGTTCCGGACGGCATCCGCATTCCGGCGTAAGGGGCACCGGTGCTCACTCTCCTGTTTGGGAGAGGGTCGGGGTGAGGGTCGTGGATTTTTCCGGAGCGTTCGCACACCTCATCCTGTCCCTCTCCTTCCAGGAGAGGGGACCCGCGCTGTCCGCGAGATCCATGAATGTCGTCACCTGGAAGGAGAGCGAGCGCGTTACGGCTCACGCCGACCTTCCGTCCTTGCGAAAGGAACGCGAACCGAGAAGAAATCACTCCGCCGCGATGCGTGGCGGAAAACCTTTCCGGTCGTTGGCGGACGCGGCCGGCAGGGCGAAGGGGCCGTCCTCCGGTTCGTCCTTCTGGCCGATGAAGCGGGCGAACAGGCGCACGAACAGGCGCGAGAGGTCGTCCACCAGCACGAAGATCGCCGGCACGAAGACCAGCGACAGGCCCGTCGAGACGATGAGGCCGCCGATGACCGCGATGGCCATGGGCGCGCGGAACTCGCCGCCGATGCCGAGTGCCATGGCCGAAGGCACCATGCCGGCCGCCATCGCGATGGTGGTCATCACGATGGGCCGCGCGCGCTTGGCGCCGGCGTCGGTGATGGCGGTGGCCCGGTCGACGCCCTTGGCCATCTCCTCGAGGGCGAAATCCACCAGCATGATGGCGTTCTTCGTCACCACGCCCATGAGCATGAGGATACCGATGACCACCGGCATGGAGATGGGCTTGTTGAAGATGAGCAGCCCGAGGATCGCCCCGCCGATGGAGAGCGGCAGGGAGAACAGGATGGTGAGCGGCTGCAGGAAGTTGCCGAACAGCAGCACGAGGACGCCGAACACCATCATCAGGCCCGCACCCATGGCGAGCGCGAAGCCCTCGAAGACCTCACCCATCACCTCGGCGTCGCCGGTCTGGCGGATGACCACGCCCGGCGGCAGGTTCTTGGCCGCCGGCAGGTCGAGGACCGCGGCGATGAGGGAGCCGAGTGCGTCCGAGCCCTCCATGTTGGCCTCGAGCGCCACCCGGATGGCGCGGTCGTAGCGGTCGATGGCCGTGGGCCCCCGCCCGAGGCTGAGATCGGCCACCGTCGAGAGCGGCACGGAGGCCCCGCCCTTCACCGGCACCTTCAGGGTCTCCAGCTGCGAGAGGTCGCCGCGCAGGCGCTCGGGCAGCATCACGCGGATCGGCACCTGCCGGTCGACGGCGTTGAACTTGGCGAGATTGGCGCCGATGTCCCCGATGGTGCCGACCCGCACGGTCTCGGCGATGAGGTCCGTGGAGACGCCGAGATCGGCCGCGACCCCGGCTTTCGGGCGGATGCGGATCTCGGTGCGGTCCAGCGGCGCGGTGGAGAGCACGTTGACGAGGTGGGGGACTTGCGCCGCCTCGCGCTGGAGTTGGGCCGCCACGTCGGCCACCACGGCCTTGTCCGGCCCCGAGACGATGAGGGTGAGGTCGCGTTGGCCGCTCTCGCGCAGGGCCCAGGAGCGGATGTCGGGCTCCTGGCGTAGGAGGGCGCCGATGGCGACATCGACTTCCTTCTGCGTGCGGTGCCGCGCGTTCTTCGGCGTCAGGTTGATGGTGAAGGTGGCGAGCCGCACCTCCTTCTTGCCCGGCAATTGGCGGCCGCCGTCGACGAAGACGCTGCGGACCTCCGGCAGGGTCTTGATCCGGTCGACGAGGCCGTCGCTGACCCGGGTGGTGTCGGCAAGCCGCGCCCCCGGGGGAAGCTCCACGACGAAGATCGTGCGCGCCGCGTCCTCGGCCGGCAGGAAGCCCGCCGGCAGGAGGCGGGTGGACATGATCGAGGCGGCAAAGCAGGCGAGCCCCACCACCAGGGTGATGAACTTGTGGCGCACGGACCAGGCCACCACGCGGGTGTAGGCCCGCATGACCGGACCCTCGCGCTCGTCCTCCGGCCCGTGATCGCGCAGGAAGTAGGCGGCGAGCAGGGGCGTGATCAGCCGCGCCACGAGCAGCGACATGAACACGGCCGCCGCGATGGTGAGGCCGAACTGCTTGAAGTACTGCCCGGCGATGCCGCTCATGAACGACACGGGGGCGAAGATCGCCATGATGGTCGCCGTGATGGCGATGACGGCCAGCCCGATCTCGTCGGCCGCCTCGAGGGCCGCGCGGTACGGCGATTTGCCCATGCGCATGTGCCGGACGATGTTCTCGATCTCCACGATGGCGTCGTCGACGAGGATGCCGGTCACCAGGGTGATGGCGAGGAGACTCACCGCGTTGAGCGAGAAGCCCAGCGTGTTCATGATCCAGAACGTCGGCAGCACCGACAGCGGCAGGGCGATGGAGGCGATGAGGGTCGCGCGCCAGTCCCGCAGGAACAGGAACACCACGATGACGGCCAGCGCCGCGCCCTCGACGAGGCTCAGCATCGCCGAGTGGTAGTTGCCCACCGTGTTGGTGACCGAGGTGTCGATGAGATCGAAGCGCACGCCCGGGTGCTTGCCCCGGAGTTCGTCGATCTTCCTCGCCACGGCGGTGGCGACCTCGGCGTCGCTCGCCCCCGTGGCGCGCGAGATGGCGAAGGCCACCACCGGCTCGCCGTTGAAGCGGGCGAAGGTGCGTGGCTCCTCCGCGCCGTCCACCAGGGTCGCGAGTTCGTCGAGGCGGACCTTGCGGTTGCCCGGGACGATGATGGAGGTCTGTGCCAGGGTGTCGAGGCTGGCCGCGCCCGCGAGCGTCCGGATCGACTGCTCCTGGCCGCCGAGTTCGCCGCGCCCGCCGGCCATGTCGGCGGAGGTCAGGCGCAGCTGCCGGTTCACGTCCGCCGCCGTGATGCCCAGCGCCAGCAGGCGGTCGGGCTTCAGGGTCACGCGGATCTCGCGGGCGACGCCGCCGAGGCGCTCGACGCCGCCCACCCCCTTCACGCCCTGGATCTGGCGGGCGATGACGTCGTCGATGAGCCAGGACAGGTCTTCGGGCGTCATCGCCGGGGCGGCGGCGCCGTAGATCATGATCGGCAGGCCGGCGATCTCGACGCGGTTGATGATCGGCTCGTCGATGGTGCGGGGCAGGTTCACCCGTACCTTCGAGATGGCGTCCTTGACGTCGTTGACCGCCCGGTCGGTGTTGGTCTCCAGGCGGAACTCGATGGTGGTGGTCGAGATGCCCTCGGTGATGGCCGAGATGGTGTGCTTGACGCCCTTCACGCCGGCCACCGCGTCCTCCACCACCTTCGTCACCTGCGTCTGCAGCTCGGAGGGGGCGGAGCCCGCCTGCGTCACCGTGACGGCGACGATGGGGATGTCGATGTTGGGAAAACGGGTGATCGGCAGGGCGCGGAAGCTGACGAGGCCGAGCACCACCAGCACCAGGAACAGCACGATGGAGGGGATCGGCTTGCGGATGGCCCAGGCGGAGATGTTGAGGCGCATGGCGGCGGGTCCGATCTCAGCGCGCGGCGTCTTGCGGAGGCGTCGCGTCCGCGGCTTTCGCCCCTACGGCTTGCGCCCCTGCGGCCTGCCCGGCCGGCCGGACCGCCCGCACGAGGTCGCCGTGCCGCAGGAAGGAGCTGGCGCGTGCCACCACCGCCTCGCCGGCCTGGACGCCCGAACGGACCTCCATGATGCCGTCGGCGGCGAGCCCCGGGGCGATCCGGCGGGCCTCGACCCGGTCGTCCTTCACCACGAAGACCGAGGCGGCCCCATCGGTCGCGTAGAGCACCGCCGAGAGCGGCACGGCGACCCCGCGCCGGCGCGCGACCTCGACCTTGCCGCGTGCGAAGGCGCCGATGCGCAAGGAAGGGTCGGGTGCCAGGGCGATGCGGACGCGGCCGAGGCGGGTCATGCGGTCGACCTCCGGATCGATGCGGCGGACGCGTCCCGTGAGGATGCGGCCCTCCTCGCCCTCAAGGCTGACGGGATCGCCGAGCTTGAGCCGCGGCATCGACACCTCGGGAATCTCGCCTTCGAGTTCGATCTCGCCCCGGGCGATGAGGCGGAACATCGGCTCGCCGACGGCGCTCGCCGTGGCACCGACCCTTGCCGTGCGCCGGCTGACGATGCCGCCCTCGGGCGCGCGGATGTCCGTGCGGGCGCGCCGCAGGGCGATCTCGGAGCCTTGGGCGCGCGCGGTAGCGCGGTCGGCCTCCGCGAGCTGGAGCCCGCCGCGGGCGGCGGCGAGACGCCCCTCCCCGCCCTGTGCCGCCGAGACCCGCTGCTCCAGCACGGCCGCCGTGGCGTTGCCGGTCTTCACCAGGCTTCGCGCCCGCTCGAGGGCTAGGCTGGCCTCGACCTGCGCGGCTTCGGCCTGAACGATCTGGCTGCGGGCCTGGACGATCGCGGCGTCGGCCCGCGCCAGGGCGGCGGCGTTGGCGGCTTCCTGGGTGACGATCATCTCCAGGGACAGGCGGGCCAGCGGCTGGCCCTTCTCGACCCGCGCGCCCTCTTCCACCAGGAGTTCGGTGATGCGGGTGCCCTCGATCTCGGGGGCGACCAGGATCTCGTCGCGCGGCACCAGGGTGCCGGTGACCACCGCCCGCTCGACCACCTCGCGCTCTTCGGCCGGCACAACGGTGACGGCGGGCGCCAGGGCGGCGGCATCCGGGACGGCAGCGGTCTCGGCCGCCTTCGCTCCGCTCGTCCCCTCGGCGCCGATCGGGGTGAGGAGAAAGGCCGGCAGCAGGGCGAGGGCCGGAAGAAGGTCGCGCGCGCGCATGGGCTGAGGCATTCGCTCGAGGTGTGCCCACCGGGCCGAGGATGAAGCGCCGAGCCGTGACGCCCGACACCGGCCTTTTCAAGGCGTCGTTCCAGGCTTCGAGCATAGCCGAATCGTCGGCGGCGACGAAGGACCGAACCGCTCGACCTTGCCGCAACTGAGGCGCGCTTCGCGCGTTCTGACTTTCGAGATCCCTCGACAGCCTGGGCGAACGCATCATGAGCATCTTCCAGATCAAGCAGAAGACCAACGGCGCCGTGCTGTGGACCGGCAGCGCCGCCGATGCCGTGTCGGCCCTCGACGCCATGGCGCGCGAGGCCGGTTACGCCGATTTCGCCGCCCTGCCCGAAACCATCCGCGCGGCCTGTCCGGAGGCGTCTCAGCTCGACTGAGCCGCCTTCACCCGACGGTCGCAGCGGCGCCGGTGGCTTCAGGCCCCCGGCGCCGTTCTCGTCTCAGGGGGCCGTGAGGGCTTCCGTGAAGGGAAATTCGAGGACGATCTCCCCCGCCGCATCGGTCACGATGACGACGGCCTGCATCAGGCGCCGATCGCCGCTCGCCGCCCAGATCTCGCGCGCGAGCCGACCCGCCTCGTCCCAGGCCGCATCGGCGTCGCGCAGGTGCCGAAACACCGGCTCGTGCGGCACATCGCTGTCGATGGTGACGGTGAAACGGTAGGCGGGCATGAGGGAGCGTTCGGTCATTGACGGGAAACGGGTCGAAGCCGCTGCGTCCAGTTCCTAAGCCGGCCTATGAACGTTGAAAAGCCCTGTCGCGTCGGGGCGTTGACAGGAAATCCCCCGCGGCATGCCGTCTAGGATCGCCCGTTGGATAACGCCCCGCTGATCGGATTTCTACCCTCGGGCACCATCAAGCATGAGGATTTCCGGCCTTGTCGCGATCCAGCTGCATCATCAGCTCGGCAAGCCGTGGGTCGAGGGGCTCATCGATGACCGGTTCATACATCGCTTGAAGCTGACGCCCCAGGCGCAGGCGCGTCATTTCGCTGAGAACGATTCCGCCGGTCTCGCTGGATGCGACCGGCAGTTCCTCATGTTCGTCGCGCAGCATCACGGCTCCTGGGCAAGGACTGGAAACGACACGAGGCGGCGGAATGTTCATTCGTCGACGCGCGATTGTTGGGTGCAACGCCCTCGCGCCGTGAACGCTCGCTCACCGGGCCACTCGCGTCCCGATGAAACGCCTTCCCGAACGCCTGTGTGAGATGCCCGACAAGCTAAGGTGTACGGGCCAGGTGAGTTATCAAATGAGTGATGACCGCTTGGAGGGTACGATAAGAAATCGTCGAGGTGGATCGTGTCAAATATCGCGTAGTCTAGGTTTCGGAAAGCTGGGGTCGAGGTGGATCGTGTCAAATATCGCGTAGTCTAGGTTTCGGAAAGCTGGGGTTGACGTACAGACTGCCTATGGGGCGCCCCGAGATCGTGCTTTTCCAGGGTGCATCCCATGATGTCAGGATACCCCTGATGCATCGTCGTGGTTTCGCTCGCGGTCTGCTTGCGGCTACAGACACCTCTGGCCGTCACACGAACGGCGGTTGCCCAGCCGACGCCCGCAGGCGTGATTCCGACCCCGGCTTACCGCAACATGGCAACGAAGGGGAGGCTGTTCCTCGAGATCACGACGCGGGACGCCTTCGAGGAGACCTTGGATCCGCGTGAAGACGTTTATCCGGGCGGAGGTGGTCGAACAGATGAATCTTTCCGCAAACCGGGTCCCTACTCGGAGGGTTTGGCAGCGCCCGGTGGGGCCCTTGGCCCCGGCGGTTTGATCGGTGGCCTCGTCCCTGCGCCGCTCGCCGTTGCCGGCGGCATTTGGCCCACAGGCTCTCACGCTGATCGAGACCTTCGAACGGAACCGCCAACCCACCGAGGCGGGTCGGGACACGGACGTATACGCGACCCCGGCGACATCGCAGAATATCGGGACGGCGCACCGTTGGCTTCGCTCCCCACAGCCACGGTGACACAATAGTCTGCACGTGGGCCGGGATCGAGCGCTAAAAGGCGTTGATCTACGGTGGTTTAGTAGCAACTGGCGGAGGGAGCGGGATTCGAACCCGCGATACCGTTTCCGGTATACACACTTTCCAGGCGTGCGCCTTCAACCACTCGGCCACCCCTCCAGCCCCCTGCATCGCGACCGACGGCGTCCGGTTGGTAAATCCGGGGCCTGCAGGGTCGCCGCGACGCCGCGGGTGGCACGCTGTACAAGCCGTGTCGGCGGGGTGCAAGGCGCGATCGTGTCGAACGTACCGCGAATGTGTCGATTTCCCGCGTCCCGGCGATCCGGCCCCTGCCTTGCTCCTCTACTACCCCGGACGGTGGTCCTCAGATTCGCCGCTTTCCCGGGCGAAACGCGGGACGCGCGGCCCGTTCTCCGGGCCCGAGCCTCCCGGAGCCACAAACCGACCGTGATCCGCTTCGACAATGTCACAAAGGTCTACCGGACGGATGGGCACCGCCGGACGATCCTCGAGCGCGTGTCGTTCACGCTCAAACCCAATGTCTCCTACGGCATCCTCGGCATCAACGGGGCCGGCAAGTCCACGATGATGCGCCTCATCGCCGGCACCGAGGCGCCGACGCGGGGGCGCGTCCAGCGCACCATGCGGGTGTCGTGGCCCCTCGGCTTCGGCGGCGGTTTCCATCCGCAGATGACGGGCCGGGACAACATCATCTTCGTGGCTCGCATCTATGGCGAGGATCCGAAGAAGGTGCTCGAATTCGTCGAGGATTTCTCCGAACTCGGCAGCTACCTCGACGTGCCGATCCGGACCTACTCGTCAGGCATGGGCTCGCGCCTGGCCTTCGGCATGAGCATGGCGATCCCGTTCGACTGCTACCTCATCGACGAGGTCACGGCGGTGGGCGATGCGCGCTTCCAGAAGCGCTGCGAAGAGGCCTTCGCCGCCCGCCGCGTCAATTCCAACGTGATCATGGTCTCCCACGGCATGGAGGTGATCCGGACCTGGTGCCAGCAGGGCATCGTGCTCATCAACGGGCGCGCGATCCTGTACGAGGACGTCAACGACGCCATCGAGGTCTACCGCCGCCTGAACGCATGACCGCGGCACCGGCGAAGCCGGCGTTCGCCCGTGCCCTCATTCGGGCGTGCAGGGGCCCGGACATGCTTTCGCCGTCCCAATCGTGGAATAGGGTACGCGCGGCGAAGGATGGCCGCCCGAACGGAATGGATGGCTGAAGGCAGATGAGCGTCGAGATCCGCAACCCCACCGGGCAGCCCGTCACCACGGCCGACCGCTCGAATGCCGTGGCGGAGTCCCTGCGTCAGGTCGCCCGCGTCTCGCGCTTCGCCGACCGCAAGAAGGGCATCCGCTCCTACCAGAGCCACAACAAGTCCGACCCCGTCATCCCGATTCTGTTCGGGCTCTGCTTCGTGCTGCCGACGCTGCTGGGGGTGATCTATTACGGGCTCATCGCCTCGGATCGCTACGTCACCGAGGCGCGCTTCGCCCTGCGGCCGGCGCTGGGCTCCGCCGACAAGGCCTCGTCCGACCAGGTCGGGACCACCAAGGGCGTCGTCTCCCAGATGGTGGCCCAGGACAGTCTCGTGGCCCTCAACTACATCCACAGCCGGCCGATGATCGAGGTCCTGGAGAAGGACCTGCCCCTGCGGGACATGTTCTCCCGGGATGGGATCGACTTCCTCTCGCGCTTCGACCGGGACAAGCCCATCGAGCGCTTCGTGCGATATTGGAGCGAGCGGGTCACCACCAAGATCGAGAGCGGTTCGGGCATCATCAGTCTGACGGTCAGCGCCTTCGACCCCGCCGAATCCCTGGCCCTCACCCAGGCGATCCTGAAGGAGAGCGAGCGCATGGTGAACGCGCTCAGCGACCGTGCGCGTGCCGACGCCGTGGCCGAAAGCGCGCGCGAACTCAAGCTCGCCGAGGAGCGGATGACGAAGGTCCGCCTCGCCATGGCGACCCTGCGCAACCGCGAGGGCATTCTCGATGCCAAGAAGACCAACGACAGCAACCTCAAGGTGATCGGCGAGTTGCGCACCGCGCGCATCAACCTGGCCGTGCAGCTCAATCTCGGCCAGCGCGACCTCGGTCCGGAGTCGCGCCGCATCCAGGACATCAAGTCCCAGATCAAGGATCTCGACGACGCCATCACGCGCATCGAGAACCAGTCGGCGAGCGAGGACCCGGAACAGCGGCGCATCCTCGCCGACGCCCTCACCAAGTTCGAGGCCTTCGAGAACGACCGCGACGAGGCGGAGAAGTACTTTTCCAAGGTCCTGGCCGCCTACGAGCGCTCGCGCATCATCGCCAGCCGGCAGGTCGAGTTCTTCAGCATGATCGTCCAGCCGGTGCAGGCCGAATCCGCCCAGCAGCCCCGCCGGCTCCTGATGATCAGCCTCATCGCCGGGGGCGCGGCGCTCCTGTTCGCCGGGGCCGTGTTCGCCCGCAAGCAGACCAGCTGATCCGTCACGGGTCGCCGCGGGCCGGAAAACGCGTCATAAGCCGCGGACGCCGCCCGCCGAGGACCCCGTCTTGACCGTTACCCAGATCACCCATCACGACCTCGACGGTTACGGCGCCTCCACCATCGTGGGGCGCTTCGTTCCGGTCTCGCGGATCGTCCACGTGCCGCGCTACAGCGATGTCGGGCCCGTGGTCGAGGGCGAGCTGAAGCGCCTCGGGCGGACGCGGCAGCCCGAGACCCTGATCCTCACCGATCTCGGCCTCGAGCCCGTGGCGGTGACCTTCATCCGCAACTTCGCCGCGATGAACCGGGGCCGGGCCGAGGCCGAACGGCATCGGCTCATCGTCCTCGATCACCATGCCTCCTCCATCGACCGCTTGCGCGAGCAGACCCTCGAGCCTGTGCCGGAGGCAGACGATCCGGGCGTGATGCGGTTCGACCTCGACGATCCCGCCATCGTCGTGCTCATCGACGAGGGCCGCTGCGCCACGAAGCTCGCCTATCACCGCCGCACCCTGTACGCGCCCGACGCCATCGAGGGCGACGCCGACCTCCTCGCTCTCGTCGAGGCCGTGGATGCCGTCGACCTGTGGCGCAAGGACCGGCCGACCTTCGCGGGTGGCCATGCCCTCGACGAGGTGTTCTGGGACAACGTCTCCAACCTCGTGCCCATCGGGCATGCGTGGCACGACCGCTTCGTGAGCGACCTCCTCGTCGCCCTCGCCGGACGCCTGCGTGCCGGAGCCTCACCGGCCGAACTCGAAGCCGGGGTCGGCGCCATCCGCACGGGAATCGTCGACGGGTATCTGGCCGGCGACGCGACGGACGATCCCCGCCTCACCACCCGCATGCGGATCGCCCGCGTGCTCGCACGCTCCGACCTGTTCCAGCCGCTCTCGGACGGGACCTACCTGTCCTTCGGCCTCGATTCTGGCACCTTCCAGCGCGTCTCCGACCTGATCATGGATGCGGGCAAGGCCAAGCGCGTCCTCAACGTCCAGCGCACGGGCAACATGTCGTTCCGCTCCAACGACGAGACGGCGCTGGAGGGCGCGCGCCGGTTCCGCGGCGGCGGCCACAAGGATGCGGCCGGCGGCAAGTTGCCCACCGGCTCGGCCTTCTCCCTTGCCGATGCCGTCGCGCAAGTCGAGCCGATCCTCAATCCGCCCCCGCCCGACCCGTCGAGCAGCCCGTTTGCCGCCCTGAAGGGCTGGAAGGGGTAGTCTCTCGGCCCTGAGCTGCGTCCCGGACCCATCATCCGGGACGCTTCCATCAGGGGCGCGGCAGCATCCGGTCGCTGATGATCCGGCGCTGGATCTCGCTCGTACCCTCGAAGATCGTGGTGAGACGGGCGTCGCGCCAGTAGCGCTCCACCCGGCGTTCCGTGGTGTAGCCGTTGCCGCCGTGAAGCTGCATCGCCTGGTTGGTCACCCGCACGGCCATCTCGGTGGCGAGCAGCTTCACCATGGCGGATTCGCTCTCGGCCGCCTCGCCGGCATCGAGCAGATGCGCGACCTGCTGCCAGAACGCGCGGGCTTGTGCGACCTCCGCCGCCATGTCGGCCAGGGCGAAGCGCAGGGCCTGGAAGTCGCCGATGGGGTGGCCGAACTGCTCGCGCTCCTGCAGGTAGAGCTGACAATCCTCCACCGCCGCCCGGGCGACGCCGACGGCGCGCGCCGCCGTGTGCACCCGTGCGATGTTGAGACCGCGCTGCACGGACGCGAAACCGCCGGCATCGGCATCCGCCCCCTGGTCGCCGTAGAGGCCGGTGAGCCGGTCGCTCTCGGGCACGCGCACGCCGTCGAGGGCGAGCTCGAAGGTGAGGAAGCCGTGATAGCCGATCTTGTCGATCACCTGGCCGGTCATGCCGGCCGGGAAGGTGCCGGGCTCCTTGACCACCAGGAACGGCTCGAGGCCGGCCGAGCGCGACTCGCCGGGCTCCGGATCGCGGGTGCGGGCCAGAACCTCGACGAAATCGGCCGCCTGCGCGAAGCCGGCCCAGCGCTTGGTGCCGGTGAGCACCCAGGTGTCGCCCTCGCGCACCGCGCGGGTCTGCACCCCGGCCAGATCCGAGCCGGCGGTCGGCTCCGACAGGGCGATGCTGCCGATCCATTCGCCCCGGGCCGAGCGGGCCAGCAACTCGCCCCGGCGCCCCTCGTCGAGGACCTGGGTGCCGAGGCCCTGGCCCCGCGCGAGGATGCTGCCCACGGACAGCCAGGCCCGGGCGAGTTCTTCCGAGACGAGGCAATACTCGAACACCCCGAGGCCGAGGCCGCCATGCTCCGTCGGGATGGTGATGCCGAACCAGCCCTTTCGCGCCATGGCGTCGATGAGCGTGCGCGGCATCTCGGCTTTCTGCCGGTCGAGTTCGTCGGCGATGGGCATCACCACGTCGCGGGCGAAGGCTCGGGCCTCGGACTGCAGGGCGGCGCGCGCCTCCGTGCGCCACGGCGTCACGAGTTCGGGCGGACGGGGCTCTTGTCTGCGACGGGGCTCTTGATCCGGCTTCGGCATGGGGTCTCCCGTGATGGTTCGGTGACGCCTTCGCGGCGCCTTGCCGTCCGTCCTAGCATGTCCGCGTTCCCGCCACCCACTGCCACCCGGACGGTCGCTTCCCCCAGGGAAACCGCCCGTTCGGTCCGCTACGGGCCTCGGATCGATTGACAGACGCCGTTCCGGCGGGCTGCAGTCCGTCCCAGTCCCATGCTGTTCACCCGCCTGTCCGACGACCTGTTCCGGCCCCTCGCCTCCCCGAGCCGGGCCTTCAACGCCGCCCTGCTGCTGCACCTGCACGCGCGGGTGTTCGGCGACACGGCCGAGCCCCTGCGCAAGACCGAGCTGCTCGCCGCCATCGGCGACTTCTCCGCCGATTACGCCCAAGGCGAGATCGCCGACGACGAGACCACGCCCGTCGATCCCATCGAGCGGCGCTCGGCCGTCTACCGGCGCCTGCTGGACTCCGGCTGGCTGGTGGAGCGGCGCGAGCGCTACGTGCCGGTGGTGGATTTCGACCCCGAGGCCCGCATCCTCATCGAGGAACTCGCCCGCCTCGACCGGGGCGAGACCCGCTCCTACGGCGGCGCCGTGCTCGATGTGCTGGGCAGCCTGGAGAGCGCCATCGCCAACCCGGCCGAGCGTTCCGAGGCCCTGGTCAACGCCGCCAAGGCGTCGCGGGCCTTCCTCAGCCACCTGCGGACGCTCGCCGGCTCCATGCGCAAGATCGAGGCGCGCATCCTGGCGCAGGAGGACCAGCGCGCGGCCTTCCGGCTCTACTTCGACGAGTTCGTGGCCCGCCACATCGTCAGCGACTACCGCACCCTGCACACCCGCCTGAACCCGTTCCGCTTCCGCTCCGGTATCGTGCGCGAGGCGGGCCGCGCCTTGCGCGATCCCCTCACCCTGCGGGCCCTGGCGGAGGCCGGGATCCGCGAGGGCCGTGCGCCCGATGTCGAGGTGGCCGAGCGGGCCGTGCGGGCGGATCTCGCCGAGATCCTGGCGATCTTCGAGGGCCTCGACCGTCACCTCGACGCGGTGGCCGACATCGTCGCCCGCCTGGAGCGGCGAATCGCGGCGGCCCTGCGCTACATGGACCACCGGGATTCCGACCGCATCGAACGCACGGCCGCGGCGCTCCGCGCCGTGGCGGGCACCGATGCGCCGATGGAGGGCATGCCACCGGCCGGGATCTCGCTCCTGCGCCCGCCCATCGGCGCCGTCCACCTCTACGCGCCGCGCCTCAAGCGCCCGCCCATCGACTGCGAGCCCCTGCCGGAACTCTTCCTCGATCCGGCCGTGGAGGCCTTCATCGCCGCAAAGGACGCGTTCCGCCACCGCGTGGCGGTGACGCCCGACCGGATGGTGGACTTCCTCGAGGGCCGGCTCGGGCGCAAGGGCGCCGTGCGGGGTTCGCAGATGCCGATCGCCGACGTCGATGCCTTCGTGGTGTTCCAGCGCCTGCGCGAGATCGACGTGCTGTTCGACGGGAGCCTGAGCGGTCGCTACCGCCTCTCGCGGGTCGAGGGCCGGGTTGCCAACGGCTGGCTCGACTGCCCGGACTTCCTGCTGGAACGCACACGCTGAGTGCTGCGGCGCAATATTCGATCGCCGCGAGACTTCGGTGTCCCATGCAACGACCACCCTTGGCATCTGCGAAGACAGGGTTCATCCTGGTCTCCGACGCGCGGCGCGGAAGAACGTCGCGTCTTCGGGAGATGGGCCATGGTATCCGGCAAATGCTTGATCAAATCCGCCTGGGTCGCCGTCGAGGTCGGGCGTGAGCGCTGCGAACGGGTGCTGGTGGTGGAGACGTACATCGCCGTGAGCCCCCTGGAGCAGAACTACGACGCGGCGCGCTACGACAGCATCGTCGCCGAGGTCCGCCGTGTGCTCGCCGCCAACCCGTCCCTCGACCGGGCCTCGATCCTCAGCATGCACCGGGACACCAAGTGCATCTCCCTGTTCCGGGCCGAAGCCGCCGCCGCCTGAGCGGATTGGCGCGACCGGCGGGAGGCGGATAGACACGCGGCCTCGCGCGTCCCATTCGCTCCCGGACCACCGCCATGCTCGAAGCCTTCCGCGCCATCGTTGACGGCGACGAGCCGCCGCCGCCCGGCGCCCGTGCGCCCTCCGACGAGGAGCTGACCCGCGCCCTGCAGGTGCTGCTCAAGAGCCAGTGCGTCTATTCCGGCACCCCCGGCATCGGCCGGACCTACGACCTCGCCCGGCACTACGCGCCGTTCTTCCAGAGCTACTTCGCCTGCCTCGGGTACGGTTTCGAGGTCTCGCACCGGGACCAGATGGTGTTCCTGCGCGTGCCCCCGGAGGGCGTGCGCCACGACGGTCAGGCCGAGCGCCTGCGCAAGGACGAGACCCTGGTGCTGCTCGCCCTGCGGCTCGCCTACGAGGAAGGGCTTCGCGACCACCGCGTCACCACCGAGGGGGTGGTGGAATGCACCACCGACGACATCGCCGAATCGATCCGCACCGCCACCCGCAGCGACCCGCCGGAGGAGACCCGCCTGCTGGAGATCCTGCGGCTGTTCTCCCGGAAAGGCGCCCTGCGCCTGGGCGAGCGCGACAAGACCGAAAAGCTCACGCCCCTGATGGTGCTGCCCGGCATCGGCGTGCTCTCGCCCGACGCCTGGATGGAGCACGTCCGGGCCTGGGCTTCGGCCGGGGATGACGCCGCCTGATCGCCCCGGCCGGCTTGCCTCGCCGCCCCCGGCCATGCGAGCGAAGGCCCGACGATCCTTCGCAGCGTGCAAAAATCACCCGGCCTCAGTGTATCGCCTCACCGACATCGCCCTTTCGAACTGGTACCTGATCCGGCGCGAGCAGATTCGTATCCGCGGCGCGACGGCCCTCGTCGGGCCGACGGGGGCCGGCAAGTCGACGATCTTCGATGCCGTCGGCACGGTGCTGGCCGGCAACAACGCCAGCCGTCTGGCGCTCAACGCCTCGGCGTCGGGCCGCTCGGCCCGCACGGTGCGCGACTATTGCCTCGGCTGGATCAGCGACCCGGCCGAGGGCGGCCGCCCGACTCGCGAGGCCTGCGAGACCCTCATCGTCCTCGTGTTCGAGAACCCGGTCTCGGGCCGCGTCGTCTCCGTTGGGCTGGCGCTGAGCGCCCGGGCCGAGGACAGCCGCGAGACCACCCTGTCGCGCTTCGTCTGCACAGGCCATCGCTTCGAGATCGCCGACTACGTCCGCGAGACGCCCGACGGCTCCTTCGTCGCGCCCTGGGCCGAGATCGCCAAGGATCTGCGCATCCGCTCCGAGACCTTCGAGGAGTTCCGCGCGTCCGGCGAGCGCTTCACCGCGGAGGTGCTCGGGCTCCTGCGCGAGGGCGCGCCGGTGCCCGAACCCCGCCACTTCCTGCGCACCTTCTCCAATGCGGTCGCCTTCAAGCCGATCTTCGATTCCTCCGCCTTCGTGCGCTCCTTCGTGCTGGAGCCCGAGCCCCTCGACGTCGCCCGCATCCGCCAGTCGGTGGAGAACTGGCGCCGTCTCCTCGAGACCATCGAGGAGTTGGAGCGGCGCCTGTCGCATCTCGGCCGCATCCTCGCCCGCTACGAGACCTGGGCGGAGGCGAGCCTGTCGGCGGCCCTCGACGACCTGCGGGCCGCCGGCGCGGATCTGCGCCGCCGAGTCGTCGAATACACAACCGCCCGCACCGGCCTCGCCGATGTCGCCGAGCGCCTGCGCATCGCCCGCGAGAGCGTCGCCACCAGCCAGGGCTTCGTGCGCGACATCGACGGCGAGATCGCGCAGAAGAAGGCCCTCATGGCCGGGACCCACGCGCAGGGGCGGCTCGCCGCCTCCGATGCGGGCCTCGCCGTGCTCACCCGCGACCGACGCGACCTCACCCTGCGGGTGACGGGCCTCGTCGGCCTGATCCAGGACGTCGCCCGCCTGACGGCGGTCATCGGCGAGGTCCGCCGCGTCGATCCGGGTGCGGCCCGCTTCGTCGAGGCCTGCGCCCGCGCGGGGCTCCGCCGCGAGGCCCCGCCGGAGGAAACGCTTCGCTCGGACGGGCCCCTGAATGCCCTGGTGACGGCGCTCGTCGACATGCCCGACATCGCCGGCCCCCTCGATACGGCGGCCGAGGACATGGCCCTGCGCGCCCGCGCCGCCGAGACGGAGGCGCAGGGCCTTTCGGCGCCCTTCGCCGGCGGCGGGGCGGCCAAGGGCGCGCGCCTGTCCTCGGACGTGGCGGCGTTCCGGGACGAACTCGCGCGGCTGGGCATCGACGCCGTGCCGGTCTGCGAACTCGCCGAGATCGTCGAGCCGAAATGGGGCATGGCCCTGGAGGGCCTTCTGGGGGGTGCCCGCGAGGCCCTGGTGGTGCAGCCCGACCGGCTGAATCAGGCGTTCGCCCATCTCGAAGCCCGGAAAGCACAGTTCTACCGCTGCCTTCTGGTCAAGACCACGGACACGGCCCGGCGCCGGGGCGGGCGCTACGACGACGGCCCCTTGGGCATGATCGAGACCCGCGATCCCCACGCCGAGGCGTTCCTCGCCGCGCGGCTGGGCGGGTACGACCTCGCCCCCGACGATGCGGCCCTCGCGCATATGAGCCGGGCCGTGGCGCCGAGCGGGCGCTCGACCTCCGGCATGGCCTATTCGGTGGTCCGTCCCGTCCAGCTCATGATGACGCGGGGCAGTCGCGGTCCGACACAGGAGGGCCGCGAGGCCATGGAGCGGGCGGTGGCCGAGGCCCGTCGCCTGCGCGGCGAAGCCGGCGTGCTGCGCGAGGCCGCCCGCATCGCCGCGCAGCTCAGGGCGCGCCTGGCCGAGGCTCCCATCGACCTGCCCGGCCTACGGGCCGAGTGCGACGCCATCGAGGGCCGCCGCCGCAGTCTCGCCACCGAGCGCGAGAGCGTCGAGAAGGCCGATACCGGCGCCCTCGAAGCCGAATTGAAGGAGCTCGCGAAGGAGCGTTCGGCCTACCTCACGGAACTCGTGCAGGTGCTCGAACCCAAGCGCGATGCCCTGCTGGGCGAGGAAGCGGGCCTGAAGGCCAAGGTCGCCTCCTCCCGCGAGGCGGCGCGCGCGGCGCTGGCCGCCCGGCGCTCGGCGCATGCGCGCTGGGTCGGCGGCGACACGGTCCGCATCCGCCTCGTGCGTCCGGAGGGCTTCGACCCGCGGGCCGTGGCCAAGGCCCGGGCGGACCTCGCCGGCCTCGACGCGAAGGAACTCGCGGCCGCCGCCGCCGCCGCCCGCAGCGCCGCCCGCGAGGCCCTCGAGACGGCCCGTACGCAGGGCCGCACCGCCGAGCGCGACTTGGCCGAGTATTGCGTGCAGTGGCGGATCGACAACCCTCTGGGGCGCGGCGACGCTCCGGCCTCGTTCGGCTACGGCTGGACCCGGCGCGCCTACGACGAGGTCGCGGGCCACGAGCTCAGGCGCTACCGCGATCAGGCCGTGCGGGCGGAAGGCGAGATGCGCCGCCTGATGACCGAGGACCTGCTGACGCGTCTCGCCGACAAGTTCGAGCGCGTCCGCGCCCGCCTCGACGCCCTCAACGAACGCCTGTCGAGCCAGACCTTCACCGGCCAGACCTACGCCTTCGAGGCCGCCGTCGACCGGCGCTACGCCGCCGTCCACGCGCTCGCCACCGAAGTCGCACGCTCGCCCGATGCGGCGCAGGCGGTCCTGCCGGGCCAGGGCGAGACGCCGGCCGAAGGCCCGCTCTCGGCCGCCATCGAGGAGATCTCGGCCCTCATCGCCGGTGAGGAGAGCGCGGCGCGTTTGGCCGATTATCGCAACTACTTCGTCTACGAGATCGGCATGCGCGATGCCGCCGGCAACCGCACCACCATGTCGAACCGGGCTCTGCGCGGCTCCGGCGGCGAGGCGCAGGCGCCGTTCTACGTCGCCATCGCGGCCTCCCTGGCCTCGGCCTACTATCCCGGCGACCGACCGGGCGACGAAAATCCGGGGCTCGGCCTCTGCCTCCTCGACGAGGCGTTCTCGAAGCTCGACGTGCGCAACTCTCAAGCCCTCGTCGACCTCTACCAGGCGTGGGGCCTGCAGCTCCTCATCGCCGCGCCCGAGGACAAGCGCACCACGCTCACCGAGGTGATGGACACCATCGTCACCGTCTACAAGAGCCCGGACCTGAAGGGCGTCCGCATCGAATCCGAGCACCCCCTGGAAGCGGCCAAGCGCGCGCTCGCCGCCATCAACCCGGAACGCCAGGGGATCGAGGGGTTTCGCCTGCCCGGTGCGGCTGCGTGACGTCGGTGCCGCGCGCCCAGGGCGCCGCCGAGAGTGTGCGGGCGAGGTAGTCGGCCAAGGCCGTGACCCGGGCCGGGCGCGGATCGCCCGGCGGCGTCATGAGGTGGAGCGCGATGGGCGGGGCCGACCACCCGGGCAGCACCCGCTCCAGCCGTCCGGCCGCGAGATCGTCCCACAGCATGAAGTCCGGCTGCACGGCGAGTCCGAGCCCGGCGCGCAGGGCCGGCGCCAGGGCGTCGGCGTTGTTTGCGCGCAGCGGCCCGCCAGGGATCACCACGGCCTCGGTGCCGTCGGGCGCGAGGAAGCGCCAGCGGTCGGGGCTCGGCAGGTAGGCGTAACCGAGGCAGGCGTGACGGGCGAGGTCGCGCGGATGCTCCGGCCGCCCTTGCGCGGCGAGGTAGGCGGGGGCGGCCACGAGGGAGCGGTGGACCGTGCAGAGCCGGCGCGCCCGAAGGGACGAATCCGGCAGGGCCGCGATGCGCAGCGCGAGGTCGAACCCGCCGCCGACGAGGTCGACGAGGGCGTCGCCGAGATGCAGGTCGATGGTCAGGCCCGGATGAGCGGCGAGGAAGTCCGGCAGCAGGGGCGCGACGTGCATCACGCCGAACGACATCGGGGCCGCGAGCCGCACCCGCCCGCGCGGCGCGGCGGCTCCGTCGCGGGCCTGCGCCTCCGCCGCCTCGCCCTCGGCGAGCAGCCGGGCCGCCCCGTCCCGTGCCGCGAGGCCCGATTCGGTCAGCGCGAGCTTTCGCGAGGTGCGGTGGAACAGGCGCGCGCCGATGCGGGCCTCCAGGCGACCCACCGCCTTCGACACGGTGCCGGGCGCGACCCCGAGGTCGCGTGCGGCCTGCCCGAACGAGCCGGTCTCCGCCACCTTGGCGAAGACCGCCCAAGCTTCGAAATCGGGGAGTTTCATACCTGCATTCCGGAAATGATGTGTTTCCATCGTTTCCGTTTTAGCGGGATGCGGCAAGGGCCATCTTGTCTCCAGCAGAAGGAGACAGCAGCATGACCCATCACGGACTCCACCACGTCACCGCGTTTTCCGGTTCGGCGTTGCGCAATCTCGATTTCTACACCGAGGTCCTCGGCCTGCGGCTGGTGAAGAAGACCGTCAACTTCGACGATCCGGGCACCTATCACCTCTATTACGGCGACGAGACCGGCCGGCCCGGCACGATCCTGACGTTCTTTCCCATCGCCGACGCGGCCCCCGGCCGGGTCGGCATCGGCGAGACCAGCGAGACTGCGTTCCGGGTGCCCCGCGCCTCCATCGGCTGGTGGCTGCAGCGCCTCGTCGAAGCCGGAATCGTCCACGACGCGCCGGTCGCGGTGATGGGCGAGCCGACCCTGCGCCTGCGCGATCCCGACGGGACGATGCTCGCCCTCGTGGGTGTCGCGGAGGCCGGCGAGGCGTCCGCCTGGACCGGTACCGTGCCGGCCGAGCATGCCATCCGGGGCCTGCACGGCGTCACCCTGCTGCTCGGCGAGGCCGGACCGACGGCGGCGATCCTGACCGACGTTCTCGGCTTCACCGAAGACACGCGGGAGGGGTCCTCGACCCGATACGCGAGCGGGGCCGCGGAGGGCGGCTTCGTCACCCTGCGGGCCGTGGGTGAATTCCTACGGGGCCGCCAGGGGGCGGGCTCCGTCCACCACATCGCCTTCCGGGCGGCGGACGACGCCGCGCAGGCGGCGATGGTCGAGGGCCTCACCACCCGTCACGGGCTCGGGGTCACCGAGCAGCGCGACCGGGCCTACTTCCGCTCGGTTTACTTCCGCGAGCCCGGCGGAATCCTGTTCGAGATCGCTACCGATGTGCCCGGCTTCAGCGTGGACGAGCCCATCGCCGACCTCGGCACGGGGTTGAAGCTGCCTGCCGGCCTCGAGCTGCACCGCGCCCGGATCGAGGCGGCCCTGCCGCCCCTCGCCTGACCAGTCTTCCCCGGCCCGCATTCCCGCGGGCCGGGGCCGCTCGTGACACCCGGAGGTCCGCCATGACCGCGTCCACCCCGAAGACCCTCGCCTTCGTTCACCGCTTCGAGCCCGGTGCGAACCGTCCGCCCCTGCTCCTGCTGCACGGCACCGGCGGGGACGAATCCGATCTCCTGCCCCTCGGCCGCGCCGTGGCACCGGGCGCGGCCCTGGTGTCGCCGCGCGGACCTGTGCTGGAGAACGGGATGCCGCGCTTCTTCCGGCGCCTGTCCGAAGGCGTGTTCGACGAGGACGACGTGCGCCGCCGCGCGAAAGACCTGGCGGATTTCGTCGCCGACGCGCGGGCGGCCTACGGCCTCCCCGCCCCCGTGGCGCTCGGCTTCTCCAACGGCGCCAACATCGCCGCCGCCCTGCTGATGCTGCATCCGGGCGTCCTTGCCGGGGCCGTACTCCTGCGTCCGATGCTGCCGCTGGCCCAGCCGCCGGCGTTCGACCTCACGGGGGTGCCCCTGCTGATGCTCTCCGGCGCGCAGGACCCCATCGTTCCGGAGGCCAACGCGCGAGCGCTGGCCGAGCGCTTCCGCGGATCCGGCGCCCGGGTCGAGCACGGCGTACTCCCCGTCGGGCACGGTCTGTCCCAGGCCGACGTGACGACGGCGGAGGCTTGGCTGGCGGGACTCGCGATCTGAAGGGGCGCCGGCCACGGGGCCGGCGCCCCTGCCCGGCTCAGAAGTTCGCCACCACCTGGAAGCGCACCAGGCGCGGTGCGCCGGGGGTGATGTTGTTGTTGCCGTCGGCGGTGGCGATGTAGCGCCGGTCGAACAGGTTCTCGATGTTCACCTGGGCCCGCACGAACTCGTTCACCCGGTAGAACAGTCCGAGGTCGAAGCGGGTGATCCCCGGCAGGCGGACGGTGTCGTCCGCCGAGGCGAAGGTGTGGCCGGTCTGGATGTAGCCGACGCCGAACGAGAATTGCGGCGTCACGTCGAACTTGTTCCACAGGGTGAAGGCGTTGAACGGCACGAGGCCGACCCGATTCCCCGGTCGCACACCCTGGGCCGCCGTGCCGAAGCCGCTGACGATGGTCGCGTCGGTGAAGGCGTAGCCGCCGGCCACCTGCCACCACTCGGTGACGTAGCCGTTGGCTCCGATCTCGGCGCCCTGCGTGTTGGTCTGGCCGGTGGCCAGGAAGAAGCCGGCCCGGTTCGGATCGGCGAGGCGCTGGTTGAACCGGTCGAGGTTGTACAGGGCTCCGGTGAGCTGGAGCACGGGCGAGACGTCGAGCTTCACGCCGATCTCCCCGTTCTCGAACCGCTCGGGCTGCGAAATCGCCAGCCCCGGGGCGAGGCTGCTGAACTGGTCGCCCGCGGAGGGCAGATAGGAGACGCTGTAGCTGCCGTAGAAGGCGAGGTTGTCCAACGGCTTCACCACGACGCCGGCCCGGGGGGAGAGCAGATTGTCGATGCGCGTGGTGCGGACGGGGGTCGAACCGGTCGCGTTGAGGTTGTCGGCCTTGAAGTCGAAATGGTCGTAGCGCAGGCCGCCGATGAACTGCAGGTGCGGCCCGATCTCGATCTGGTCCTGTGCGTAGACGGCGGCCAGCCCGAGGTCGTAGCGGGTGTTGGCGCCGGTCGTGTTCCGGAAGCTGACCGGCGCGCGGGTCGTCGGGAAGCGCGGGTTGACGGCCAGCGTCAGGCCGCCGTTGGCGAAGAACCCTTCCTCGCGGAAGGCACGGCCTTCCTGATAGCCGAGCTCGAACCCGGCGAGCAGGGTGTGCTTCAGGGGGCCGGTGTCGAACTTATAGGTGAAGTCGTTCTGCGAGAAGTAGTTCGTCCGGGGAGTGTCGTTGTTGTACGCGGTGATGTTCACGGACGTGCCGGCGGCGTTGACCGCCCCGCCCGGATAGACGTTCGAATAGAACTTCTGATAATCGGCGAAGCGAAGGGTGCTGTGCAGGTCGACACCGGAATCGAAGCGATGGTCCAGGGTCGCGGTGGCGATGTTGGCGTCGATGCGCGCGACGCTGAGATCCGGATTGCCGAAGTAGGTCGCGGTGTTGCGTCGGTAATTGTACGGTCGCCCGAATTGCGAGGGAATGCCCCGATCGGTGTTGCGCTCGTCGTGGAAGTATTCGTACGACAGCTTCAGCGTCGTCGCCGGGCCGAGCAGGAAGGTCATCGTCGGATTGAAGCCGTAGCGGCGGATGTCGACGAAGTCGCGGTAGGTGCCGGTATCTTCGAACACGCTGTTCATCCGGAAGAATACGCTGTCGCTGACCCGGTCGCCGACATCGAGCGCCACGCGCTTGTTCCAGAACTGGCCGCCCTGGACCAGAACCTCGCGGATCGGGGTGCCGTCGGCTTCCTTCAGAACGCGATTGATGACGCCGCCGCCGCCGCCGCGACCGAAGACGAGGGCATTGGGGCCCTTGAGCACTTCGATGCGCTGGGTGTTGTACAGGTCACGGAAGTACTGAACGTCGTCGCGCACGCCGTTGACGTAGAAATCGGCGTTGGAGCGCTGACCGCGGATCACGAGATCGTCGCGGTTGCCCTCGCCCTGGTGCGGGATGATGCCCGGCACGTAGCGGATCGCCTCGTTGATGCTCTGGAAGCCCTGGTCGCGGATCTGCTGCTGGGTGACCACCGTCACGGATTGCGGCGTGTCGATGAGCGGCGTGTCGGTCTTCGTCGCCGAGCGGGTGCGCTTCGTGAGGTAGCCGACGGTGCCGCCCGCGCCCTCCACACTGAGCTGATCGAGGGTGACCGCGCTGCCGATCGCCGGCGTCGCGATCTGTGCCTGTGCCGTCCCGGCCGCGAACGTCCCCGCCAGCAGGAGCCCTACCGCCTGCCCATCCCGTCGCCGAAGCATGATCGTGAACTTTCGTCGTATCGCCCGAATCGAGGGCGCGTCGTCGCCGGCGCGAAACATTTCACGCGGCCGAAAGCTCCTGTATGTCCGGGCGTGAAAACGGCAAGCGATTTGAAGAGGTTAGGAGGGTTTCCAGTTTCGAGTGCTTCTAAGAGCCGGTCCAGTAAGGCGGTTAAGTTGCCCGCAATGGACAGGAAATTCGTCCTCCTTCGACATCGGAATGTTTCCAGATTGTAATCGAAACTCCAGTATCTTGATAAAAATATCACATTTGTTAGGGCCTCCCGGGCCGCTGGACTTCGGTTGAGGCCGCACCCCCGCCCATGCTAGGCGCCCCTCAGCACCCGTCTGCATCGCGAAAACCTCCGAGGCGCCCATGATCCCCCGTTACAGCCGCCCCGAGATGACCGCGATCTGGTCGCCCGAGACCCGCTTCAAGATCTGGTTCGAGATCGAGGCCCACGCCACGACGGCGCTGGCCGAGATCGGCGTGGTGCCGAAAGCCGCCGCCGACACGATCTGGGAGAAGGGCCGCGACGCCGTGTTCGATGTCGCGCGCATCGACGCCATCGAGGCGGTGACGAAGCACGACGTCATCGCCTTCCTCACCCATCTCGCCGAGATCGTCGGCCCCGAGGCCCGCTTCGTCCACCAGGGCATGACCTCGTCGGACGTTCTCGACACCTGCTTCAACGTGCAGCTCGTGCGTGCCGCGGATCTCCTCATCGCCGACGTCGATGCGTTGCTCGCCGCGATCAAGCGCCGGGCGTTCGAGCACAAGCTGACGCCGACCATCGGCCGCTCGCACGGCATCCACGCCGAACCCGTCACCTTCGGCCTCAAGCTCGCCCAGGCCTATGCCGAGTTCGAGCGCAATCGCGCCCGCCTCGTGGCGGCCCGCGAGGAAGTGGCGACCTGCGCCATCTCGGGGGCCGTCGGCACCTTCGCCAACATCGATCCGCGCGTGGAGGAGTACGTCGCGAAAGCCATGGGCCTGTCGCCGGAGCCGGTCTCGACCCAGGTGATCCCGCGCGACCGCCACGCCATGTTCTTCGCGACGCTGGGCGTGGTGGCGAGCTCGGTGGAGCGCCTCTCCATCGAGGTGCGCCACCTCCAGCGCACGGAAGTGCTGGAGGCCGAAGAGTTCTTCTCGGAAGGGCAGAAGGGCTCCTCGGCCATGCCGCACAAGCGCAACCCCGTGCTCACCGAGAACCTCACGGGCCTCGCCCGCATGGTGCGCTCCTACGCCCTCCCGGCCATGGAGAACGTCGCCCTCTGGCACGAGCGCGACATCTCGCATTCCTCCGTCGAGCGGATGATCGGCCCGGACAGCACCGTGACCCTGGATTTCGCCCTCGGCCGCCTCACCGGCGTCATCGACAAGCTGTTGATCTATCCCGAGCAGATGCAGCGCAACCTCGACAAGCTCGGCGGCCTCGTCCACTCGCAGCGCGTTCTCCTGGCCCTGACCCAGGCCGGCGTCTCGCGCGAGGATTCGTACCGCCTGGTCCAGCGCAACGCGATGCCGGTCTGGCGCGGCGAGGGCGACTTCCTCACCCTGCTCAAGGCCGACACCGACGTGACCGCCGCCCTGAGCCCGGCGGAGATCGAGGCCTGCTTCGACCTCGGCTACCACTTCAAGCACGTCGACACGATCTTTTCACGGGTGTTCGGGGCTTCCTGAGCCCCGTCGCACGAATCCTGCGTCGCGCCCTTCCCATCGGCGATTCAAAGGTCCCGCTCCGTGTCGAACCCCCGCATCGTCTACCTCAACGGCGACTTCCTCCCCTTCGAAGACGCGCGGGTGCCGATCATGGATCGCGGCTTCCTGTTCGCCGATGGGATCTACGAGGTCTCGGCGATCCTCGATCGCCGCCTCGTCGACAACGAAGCGCATCTCGCCCGCCTCGACCGGTCGCTCGGTGAGATCGACATCGCCAATCCGCACACGCTGGCCGAGTGGGTCGCCCTGCAGACGGAGCTCGTCGCCCGCAACGGCGTCACCGAGGGCCTCGTCTACATGCAGGTGACGCGCGGCGTGTACGAGCGTGACTTCGCCTATCCGCCGGCCGGCACCGCGCCGACCGTGATGATGTTCACGCAGGCGAAGACCGTGGCGGCCAACCCCCTGGCGGCCAAGGGCGCCCGGGTGATCACCGTGCCGGACCTTCGCTGGAAGCGCCGGGACATCAAGTCCATCGCGCTGCTGGCCCAGGTGCTCGCCAAGCAGCAGGCCGCCGCCGCGGGCGTCAGCGAGGCCTGGATGGTCGAGGACGATGCGGTGACGGAGGGCTCGTCGTCGACGGCCTTCATCGTCACGGCCGGCGGCACCCTGGTGACCCGTCCGCTCTCGACGGCGCTCCTGCCCGGCATCACCCGGCAGGCGGTGCTGCGTCTCGCCGCCGAATCCGGCCTTGCCCTGGAGGAGCGCCTGTTCTCCGTGGCCGAGGCCCACGCGGCGGCGGAGGCGTTCTATACCAGCGCCTCGGCCTTCGTGATGCCGGTGGTGGAACTCGACGGGCAGCCCATCGGCACCGGCGCCCCCGGCCCCCACACCCTGCGCCTGCGCGAACTCTACCTCGAACTCGCCCGCGCGAGCGATTGAATCCCGCACGGCCGCAGGACATCCGTCTCACGCCAGGAACACACTCACGCCAGGAACACACTCACGCCAGGAACACATTCACTCCAGGAACGCACTCACTCCAGGAACGCACTCACTCCAGGAACGCACTCACTCCAGGAACGCATCGGCCCCGGATCGGTTCTTCCGGCACGAACCCTGTCTTCCAGAAGGTGTCACGATGCGCATGATATGGCCCCTGGCCGCCGGCCTGAGCCTGCTGGCGACCGCCGCCTTCGCTCAGGTGACGGCGCCGAGCAGCCCGGTTCCCGACAAGATTCAGCCCGATGCCGGCCCGCCCGGCACCGGTGGCACCCTGAGCGACCGACTCGAGAAGAACGACGGCGTGATCAAGCCGCCGGGCAACACGGCCCCCGGCATGGTGGTGCGCCCGTCCGATCCGAACCCGGGCTCCATGCCGGTGATCAAGCCGGGCGACCTCCCCGGTCGCGAGCCGGGCACCGAGGCCAAGTAGCCGCCCTCGGGCGACCGCACGGTACGTATTCCCCCGGTGATTCGGAGCCGGATCGGCCAGTTGCTTGATTTCCGGCTACGGATCGCAGAAAGACCCGAGGAACGTGGGACGGTCCGGCCTCCATGGCCGGATCGTTTTCGCGCGGGTCCTCGGGACAGGTCTTGAGTGAATGGCAAACGTCGTCGTCGTAGGCGCCCAATGGGGTGACGAAGGCAAAGGCAAGATCGTCGACTGGCTCTCCGAGCAGGCCGACGTGGTGGTGCGCTTCCAGGGCGGCCACAATGCCGGCCACACCCTCGTGATCAACGGCGTGACCTATAAGCTGGCCCTGCTGCCCTCGGGCGTGGTGCGGGGCGGCAAGTTGTCGGTGATCGGCAACGGTGTCGTGGTCGATCCGTGGCACCTCGTCGATGAGATCGCCCGGCTTCAGGCCCAGGGCGTCGAGATCTCGCCGAAAACCCTGCGGATCGCCGATAACGCCACGCTGATCCTACCTCTGCACCGCGAGCTCGACCATTTTCGTGAGACATCGAACGCGGGTCTCAAGATCGGTACGACGAAGCGCGGCATCGGACCGGCCTACGAGGACAAGGTCGGGCGCCGCGCCATCCGGGTCGTCGATCTCGCCGACGAGAGCACGCTGGCCGCCAAGATCGAGCGGGTCCTGACCCACCACAACGCCCTTCGGCGCGGCCTCGGAATCGAGGAGGTCGATGCCGACGCCCTGCTCGCCGAACTGAAGGCCATCGCGCCCACCATCCTGCCCTACGCCGACACCGTCTGGAAGCTCCTCGACGAGGAGCGCCGGGCCGGCAAGCGCATCCTGTTCGAGGGCGCGCAGGGCGCGCTCCTCGACGTCGACCACGGCACCTATCCGTTCGTGACCTCGTCCAACATCGTGGCGGCGCAGGCCGCGACGGGCTCCGGCATGGGGCCCTCGGCCATCGGCTACGTGTTGGGCATCGCGAAAGCGTACACCACCCGGGTCGGCGAAGGTCCGTTCCCCACGGAGCTGTTCGACGAGATCGGCGAGACCATCGGCGCGAAGGGCCGCGAGTTCGGCGTCAACACCGGGCGCAAGCGCCGCTGCGGCTGGTTCGACGCCGTTCTGGTGCGCCAGACCGTGAAGACCTCGGGCATCGACGGCATCGCGCTGACCAAGCTCGACATCCTCGACGGGTTCGAGACCATCCGGGTCTGTACCGGGTACCGCCTCGACGGACAGGTGATCGACCACCTGCCGGCGAACCAGGCGGCGCAGGCCAAGGTCGAACCCATCTACGAGGATATCGAGGGCTGGTCGGGCACGACGGCGGGGGCCCGCTCGTGGGCCGATCTCCCGGCTCAGGCGATCAAGTACGTGCGCCGCATTGAGGAACTCATCGGTGCGCCGGTGGCGCTGCTCTCGACTTCGCCGGAGCGCGACGACACCATTCTGATGCACAGCCCCTTCGAGGATTAACGCGTCTGAGAGGATGGGCGGCGCATCCGCTCTCGGGCGGGGTGCCGGCCCGCCCTGAGTTGAGCGGACCCCAGTCACGATGGCCGATTACTACCCCTTGCTGGCGCGCGCCCTCGAAGCGATGCCGGACCGTTCGCCGGCCCTTCGCAAGGCCGTGTACGAGCGCGCGCGCAGCGCCCTGATCGGCCAGCTTCGCTCCCTCGATCCCCCCCTGTCCGAGGCGGATATCGATATTGAGGCGCGGGCCCTCGAGACCGCCATCGATCGGCTCGAGACCGAGCACGGCCCTCCGGCCCCCGAGCCCTTGGCCGAGCCTCCGTCCGAGCCCGTGCCGGAACTCAAGCCCGAGCCCGAGCAGCCCGTCACAGCGGATGCGTTGCGGGATCTGCCGGAATCGCTGCCCGACGCCCCCGGGTCGGAGCCCCTGCGCCCCACCGCTCCGGCCCCGGAGCCGTTCCTGCCGCCGGCGCCCCCGCCGGACCTCGGCCGGACCCCGTTCATGCCGCCGGAGGAGCCGGCGAGCGCGCCGATCATCCCGATCCAGGCCCGCAAGGGTCGGTCGCCCGCCGCCGTGGCCGATCCCGCCGCCGAGGCGGTGTCGTCCTCGACGGACGCGTCCGCCCAGGAACCGGCGTCCGACGATTTCGTGGCCGATGCGGGCGGTGCCCGTCAGCGCCCGCGCATCGACGTGGTCGCGCCGCGGGCCGGACGGTCGCGCCTCCTGCGCAACGCCGTCGTGGGAGCCGTGCTGTTCACTGTCATCGGCCTGATCGCGGTGGCGGCGTTTCTGTTGCGCGACAAGCCAGCCGACCTGCAACCCCTGGCCGAGCAACAGGACACGGCGCAGGACAGCGCCGAGACCAAGTATGCCGACCGTATCGGTGGCGACCCCGTGGCGCCGCCGGCGCCGGCACGGCCTGCGCAGGCGCCTTCCTCGGCGGGCGCCGTGCAGCCGGACGTCTCCGTGGCGCAGCGCGCCGTCCTCTACGAGGAGAACACGTCCGCCACCAACGCCCAGCCGACCGTTGTGCAGGGGCGCGTCCTCTGGCGCCTCGAAACCGTGAACGGCGAGCGCGGTCAGGCCCTCGAAACGGCCGTTCGCGCGAACGTGGAGTTCCCCGAGGCGGGGATCACCCTGCAGATGACCATCAATCGCAATCTCGATGCGAGCTTGCCGGCATCGCACACCATCGAGCTCGCCTTCACCACGGACGGCACCAATGCCGCGGGCCGGACGGTGCAGGACATCGGGCTGCTTCAGGCCAAGGACGAGGAGAATGCCCGCGGGTCGCCGGTCTCGGGCCTGCCGGTACGGGTGCGGGAGAACCTGTTCCTCATCGGTCTGTCGTCCCTGCGCAACGACATCGACCGCAACACCGACCTGCTCCTTCACCGGAACTGGCTCGAACTCGCGGTGAAGTTCAACTCCGGTGCGCGCGCGATCATCAATTTCGAGAAGGGCGCGGCGGGCACGCAGGTGATGGAGAAAGCCTTCGCGCAGTGGCGCTGACGGGCCGGGACCGCTGACACGAAAAAGGCGGCCCGAGCGCTTCGGGCCGCCCTTGTCGTTTGAAGTCGTCGCTCCGCTCAGGCGTGGGCGGCTGCGCGCGGTGCCTCGCGGGACGCCAGGTTGCGCTTGACCGCCTCCTGGATCTTCTCGAAGGCACGCACCTCGATCTGCCGCACGCGCTCGCGCGAGACGCCGAACTCGCCTGACAGGTCTTCGAGGGTGATCGGATCGTCGGCCAGACGCCGCGCCTCGAAGATGCGGCGCTCGCGGGCATTGAGCACCGAGAGGGCATCGCGCAGGGCCGAGAGCCGGTTCTGGCCTTCTTCCTCACGGGCGAGCACCGTCTCCTGGCTCGGGCTGTTGTCGACGAGCCAATCCTGCCACTCGCCTTCGCCTTCCTCGCGCAACGGCGCATTGAGGGAGGTGTCGCCCGAGAGGCGACGGTTCATGTCTATCACCTCCTGCTCGGGCACGCCGAGCTTGACGGCGATCTGCGCCACCTGATCCGGCTTGAGGTCGCCCTCTTCCAGGGCCGAGATGCGGCCCTTGGCCTTGCGCAGGTTGAAGAACAGCTTCTTTTGGTTGGCGGTGGTTCCCATCTTCACGAGGGACCACGAGCGCAGGATGTATTCCTGGATCGCCGCTTTGATCCACCACATGGCGTAGGTGGCCAAGCGGAAGCCCTTGTCCGGCTCGAAACGCTTGACCGCCTGCATCAGGCCGACATTGCCCTCGGACACGACTTCGCCGATGGGCAGGCCGTAGCCGCGATAGCCCATGGCGATCTTGGCCACGAGGCGCAGGTGCGAGGTGACGAGGCGATGGGCGGCGCCACGATCGCCCTTCTCCCGCCAATCCTTCGCGAGCGTGAACTCCTCGTTCGGCTCCAGCATCGGAAACTTGCGGATCTCATCGAGGTAGCGCGACAGGCCACCCTCGGTGGCGAGCACGGGCAATGCGCCGGCCATGGTCTTCCTCCTTGAATGGTCCCCGAATGGGCGGACCCGAACCGAACCGCCGCTCCCTTGAGCCGGCGTTTCGGCTCCCCATCTCTACCGGGAAACAGAACACCCCGGAAGGCGGCTCGCCCAACGAACATCGCGGTCAACGCGCGATGTCGCCGATGGCTCAGGGGTGACACGAAACGCCGCGCCGGGCGGTGCCGTTCCGCACGCCCTTCGGGTCCGGGCTTGACCGTGACAGATGCGCCACGCGGGTACTGCGTTCCCTCAGGTCGTCGCCCCCTTCCTCCGCAGCGCCGACAGGAGCGCCTCCATCTCGGGCGGCAACGGCGACTCGAAGTGCAGGGTCTCGCCCGTTCGCGGATGGGCGAAGCCGAGCACGCTGGCGTGCAGGGCCTGACGCCCGAGGGCCAGGAGCGCGGCACGGGCCTCCTCGCCCAGCCGCGTGGCCTTGGTCTTGAACGCGCTGCCGTAGACGGCGTCGCCCAGGAGCGGGTGGCCGCGATGGCTCATGTGCACCCGGATCTGGTGCGTGCGTCCGGTCTCCAGCTCGCACCGGACCAGGGCGACCAGACCCATCGCGTCGAGGGCTTCCTCGACATGGTAGTGCGTGATGGCCTCCCGACCCGTCTCGGCCCGCACCACGGCGATCTTCTCACGATTTCGGATGCTGCGGGCGAGATAGGCGTCGATGGTGCCGACGCGCGGCTCGGGCACGCCCCAGACCAGGGCGCGGTAGACCCGCTCCAGGGGGCCGGTGCGGCCGTGATCGGCGAACTGCTCGGTCAGGCCTTTGTGCGCCCGGTCGTTCTTGGCCACCACGAGGAGCCCGCTCGTGTCCTTGTCGAGACGGTGGACGATTCCCGGCCGCCGCACGCCGCCGATCCCCGACAGGCTGTCGCCGCAATGGGCGATGAGGCCGTTGACCAGGGTGCCGGAATCATGTCCGGGCGCGGGGTGGACCACCAGACCCGCCGGCTTGTCGATGACGATCAGGTCGCTGTCCTCGTAGACCACGACGAGATCCTGGGTCTCGCCCTGCGGGGTCGCCGCCACGGCGGTCGGGATCGTCACGGCGAGTTCGGTGCCGGGCCCGACCTTCACCGACAGATCGAGCACCACCGCGCCGTTGCGTGTCACTTGGCCGGTCCGGATCAGATCCTGCAGGCGCGCCCGCGACACGTCCGGGAATGCCCGCGCCAGGGCGCGGTCGAGGCGCTCCGGCGTCACGTCGTCGGCGAGTGTCGCCCGACGGTCCTCTGGTTGCTGCAACGATCGTCCCTCCGCCCCGTTCACCGCGACCCGGACGGACCGCGCAAAATCACGCGCGGGGGCACTTGCTCCCTCGCCGGACCGTCGCTATACGATCGCCACACCGCCGGGAAGCTTCCTCCCGCCGGACGGTCCCACGGGATCGGAGTGAACGGGAAGCGGCGTCGGTGCCCCAAGGGTGCCGCGTTGGATTGAAGACCGCGCCCATCGTCTAGCGGTTAGGACAGGTCCCTCTCACGGATCAGACCGGGGTTCGATTCCCCGTGGGCGCGCCACTTCCGTACAGATCTGCGAACACCAGCACTGGCGCTTGCGCCATCTGCCGCGATCGCAGCTTCCAGGTTGGCCTTGTCCCCTATGATGCGGATGACGTCGTCGTCGACCTCGACCCGGTCTACGATCGCTTGCAGCCAAGCCTTGCGGAACAGGATCTCGCCAGTCGTGACGTTCTCGCGCATCAACGACCCGAACCGTTCGACCAGTTCCGGGGCGATGGCCGCCGCTGGACGCTCGGCGACTTGGACACGACCCAGCGCCGCCTTGGCGCGGTCGCGCTCCAGCTTCAACGCCGACAGCCGCTCTCGTAGAATGTCGTCGAGGTCGGTGACGCCCTCCTCGACCATCGCGTAGAGCCGCTTGAGCTTGTCCTCCGCTACTGTGACCTCAGCGCGAAGAGCGGAGACTCGGCCGTCGACTTCGGCCGCCCGCTCGGATCGCAGAGCCCACAGGGAAGCCAGCGTCGCGCGCAGCCGATCGGGCTGCAGCAACTCGGCCACGAGGTGATCGGTCACCAGGGTGTCGAGCTTGCCCATCGGGATCGAGCGACCGGTGCAGCCTGTTTTACCCTTTCGGTTGTGCTCCGAACAGGAATAGTACGTGTAGACCCGTCCCGACTTCGAGGTGCCGGTGCGCATCGTCATCGCTCCCTCGCAGGTCGCGCAGGTGGCCAAGCCGGTGAGCAGGATCGGTCCGGTCACGACCCGGGCCGGTGTCGTGCGTGGGTTATGCGCCTTCAAGGTCGCGGCCACCGCCTCGAACTCGGACCGGTCGATGATCGCCGGCACGTCGATCGTGATGTGCTCGGCCTTGGGCTTCTCGATCAGCGTCTTGGAGTCGCGTCGGTTGAAGACCCACTCGCCGATGTAGACGGTATTGGTCAGGATGCCGTGGATGGTCGCGACCCCGAAGCGGGCGCCGCGTCGGGTTCGGTAACCGCGCTCGTTGAGCCAGCAGGTCAGCGCCTTGATGCCGAGCGGACCGGACCTGCCGTCGCCGTGTCGGTAGAGCCGGAACATCAACCGCACGGTCTCGGCTTCGACCGGATCGATGGCGAGGCGCTTCTTGACCCGGTTGCCGCGCTTCTCGACCTCTTCGAGCCCGTAGCCCAGCGGGAGCGTGGCGCCGTTATAGAAGCCCTGCCGGGCGTTCTCCTTCATCGCCCTCAACACGTGCTTGGCGTTCTCGCGGCTCTGGTACTCGTCGAACATCCCGATGAGCTGGCGCATCATGACCTGGCCGGGATCGTCGCCGAGTTCCTGCGTGATCGAGACGAGGCGCACGCCGACCTTGGCGAGCTTGCGGACGTACATCTCCAGGCCGAAGGCATCGCGGAAGAACCGGCTGAAGCTGTGCACGACGATGACGTCGAAGGGGCGGTCGCCGTCACTGGCGCGTTCGATCATCCTCTGGAACTCGGGTCGCGCATCGTCCATCGCCGAGGCGCCCGGCTCGACATACTCGACGATGACCGGCCAGCCCTTGGCGGAACAGAAAGCGGCGATCTGCTTGCGTTGGTCGGGGATCGAGAGATCGGATTCCGCTTGTCGCCCGGTCGAGACCCGCAAATAGCCGGCCGCGCGCAGCGGCCCGTCGGCGCGGACGATCATCTTGGACTTGCGAGCATGCATCGTCATGGATCAGTCCTCACGCAACAACGGATCGAAGTTTAGTGCAGCTCATTTTCCAAAGAGCCAACCCGAGATCTTGCTCCACAGCTTTGTCGTGGACGCTCGACATCGGATGCGCCCTCAGCAACCCATGGCGCGCAAGAGCGCATCGATCTCCGGCCCGAGATAGGTCTCCAGCACGTCGAGCTCGGCGCGGCCGACCGGAACCGGGCGTGGCAGGCCGTCGACGACCTGCCGACACGCGACGTCGCGCACAGGACGGCGCGGGGATCGCGGCGCGGACTTTTGCACGCGAGGGCGGCGTCGCCCGCGTTCAGGGTGGCCACGCTCAGCCATCGAGGCCGAGCTCGCGCTTGCGCCGACGGGTCCGTTCCTGCCCCGGGGTCGGACGCGACGATGCCGGTGCCGGTGGATCGGCCGGGATCGCGCCGACAGCGGCGTCGACCGGCATCGATCCGGCTTGCGTGGCGGCCGGCCCGGCCGCATCGATGACGTCGAGCGTGGAAGCCTTCTCGCCCGAGTGCGAGAGCAGGCGTGCGAGGGTGGCACGGCGTTCCGCGGGCTCGACCGTGCGAAGACGGTCCGTGAGGTTGCGTTCGCCTCGCACCTTGGCGTCGAGAGTGGTGCGGTCGACGAACAGTCGCGTCTCACCCCGCGCCCGGCTCGCCGCCACGAAGGCATCGTGACGGTCGAGACCGGGATCGGTCCAGACGAAGGCTGTTTCGGTCGTCAATCCTTGACAACCGTAGATAGTGATCGCGTGAGTGGTCAGCCCCCATTGAAGTGGTCCGCTCTTTGGTATGGCTTTTGAGCCTGGAGGACGGACAAGATGGCAAAGCACCCGAAGCCCGAGGAGATCGTTGCCAAGCTACGGCAGG
>NZ_LMMW01000003.1:0-234376 GCF_001422845.1 Methylobacterium sp. Leaf100
ACCGAAAGCCAAAACCCTTCGTCTGGACCAAACCCGCCGCCGCTATCTTCGACGCCCTCAACCGAGCCCCTGAACCATCTGTCTGAGTCAGTGCACTAGCACTAGGCCGATGCGCGAGTTCGCCAAGCCCCTATCGATAGCGCGCATCAATGGCACGCCAAGACTTATATCCTTTTCGCTGAACCAAACTTTAACCCCCCGTGCCTCAAGTAAATCATGCAGTTCTTTAGCCGGACCGTTCCGGTCATCCCACGCGTGACAAAGAAAGACGTCGCGGAGATCGAGAGCTGCTTGTTTTTCCACGCTATCGCGGATCGGTGAAAGCGCCTGCATCTGGACAGGGGTGTAAGTGACGGTGGAGCCGAATCGCGACCACCGTGGCCTTGTACTGCTGGATCCGCCACCACTACGCGCCCCCCCCGCTGATTCCCGACGGTGCATAGGATGGAGAGTAGGACGGCGGCGAATACGACCCGTAGCTGCTACTTGAGCGGCCAAAGCGACCGCGTCCACGACATGCAGGGCACGCTGCCGCCGCAGATGCGGAGCGATGACCCTCTTTTGGTGCTGTGCATCTAGCCATGACGCCATTATTGGTTGTGTTACCTTCTTACGGGAAGAGGCATCACTTATCTGGCTTCATTTTCTGTGGATAACTTATTCTTCCTAACAAACTATCGGGAGGCTTCATACACAACCAAATGTTGATGATGATCGAAAACCCGTCCCGGAATTGCTTAAACTGCTAGTTTCCACATAAGCATAATTATCTAGCGTCGGCCGCAAACAAAAGATACTCCAATTAGATCAGTAATACCAATATAAATCTATATTATAATACTAATATAAAAGTAATGAGATCAATAGCCGATCTCATCAACCCACCGTTTTAATACGTTCATTTGATGCCCCCTGCCGTAGCCACTTGCAACTGTAACCTCTTCGTGACCAAGCAACTCGTATTGTACCTCCAAAGGACATCCGGCAGCTCTGAGTTTGTCTTTCGCCCTGTGTCGCAATGAATGGATAACCTTGGATGGATCACCTGTTCCTTTAGAACGATCGTAACTAATACCTAACTTCCTTAGAAAATACCGTATCCTCTTTCCGGCAGTTTCCGCATTACCTTCAAATAAAGGCTTGGTTATCGAACTTTGAGCGAATGAAAGGACAGACTCGGGTATGGGAACACGCCTTAAGCTACTTTGTGTTTTCTTTCCTACTATTACATATCGAATACCATTTTCAATCTTATCATTTGTAATATGGAAAGGCTCGTCCAATCTCATACCAGTAGTAGCTAGCCAAACCCACAGATGCTGATCGGACACCCTAAGCAAATCAAATGATGCACGAACACAATTCATATCGCTATCATCGAGTGGAACCCGACGAAGACTATCATCAATTGATGGAACAACATCCTCAAAAGGATTGATTGCTATCTTACCTTCTTGTTTAGCTATATTAAAAGCAGCCCTCAGGTGGCCAATCTTCTTCTTAGCAGTCTTGCTAGTCAAACCTTGAGCGATTAACTCCTGAGCGAGCAGCCGTCCATCGGCTCGAGTGAGCTTTTCGTAAGGCTTGTCTTGTGTCAACCGTACCAATAAACTCCATGCCTGCTCAGCATCACTTCTGACGTACTTTGTTATGCTTCGATGGTCGAACCATGTCTTCAAGATGGAGAACCCATTGCGAGCAGGCCGGGAGACCGTAAGATAACTATCAAGTATCTTTATGTCGTCCTCAGATCGAATTATAGGTTCATGCATTACAATGTTTCTATTCGGTCTTTGCTCCGTCATTCTACCGGACGAGTCAAGGAATATTAGCTCAGTTTCGGATGCATATACGCTTGTCCCATCATCGAGACCGTGCAACTTACCGGCTTCGAATTCTTTTTGGAGAGTATAGTTGCTTTTCAAAGCGTTCTGCTTATTCCAGAACCGAAGCCTTCAATGCTCGAGTATTCTTTCATTCGCTCGGATAAGAGCAAGATCGCGATCCGGCGTCTTGAGTGAACACTCATATTTCTTATGGAATACGCCGTTAACACTCGTATTCTGCAACCTCAGCCACCAGTTCGCTGAGCCCTTCCGCTTAAACAGGTAATCGCCCTTGCGAGACATGTCGGTCCTATAGCGACATCGGATAGCGACATTCGATTAGCGGCAGTTATAGCGACAGTCCATATCAAAGATATCAATCAGTTAGGGATGTGTCTTACGTGTGGTGCAGATTCCCGCCGTCCGCACCATTTCGTAGACATCGTGACAGCCACTCTGGGAAGCCAGGCTGACGCAGGTCGCGGGACGATGACGTCCGACGATCCTTGTTTAGACGGAGACCTCAGGGTCGTACGAGCGTCGAGACTCGAAGTCGATCCGTGTTCGTTGTACGGGCGGCGCGACGACATTCCACGCATCGCGCGTCGGGAACATGCGCGGGGTGTCGGGTGGACGAACGGGCGTCGTCGGGGCGGTCGACCACCTCAGCGACGCCTGCGGTCCGCATAGACCAGCGCGGCGATCATCCCGACGACGGCGACGCTCGCCAGGACCGTGGAGATCCTCGGTGCGGGGCTGTGCGCTGCGGGGGAGCCGGAAGTCCGCGCCGGGCCGCTCGCTTGTCCGAGGGCCCATCGCAGTGAACGCCGCAAATCCCCTGCCGCGTCGTGGCGGAACCACTGCCCGTGCGCGAAGATCACCCGGTCCGGTTCGAAGGCCACGAGCCGCTGGGCGGCCCGCGCCACCGCGCGGCGGTTCGCGCCGAGAAGCAGCCTGAGGTAGAGCGGCGCCCGGCCATCCGGCGCCACGATCCCCAGGGCATGGGCGAGGGGGCGCACCGGGATCGGGAGTAGATCGGCCTCCAGGTTGATCACGAGGTCGGTCAGAAGCAGCGTCCGGCTCGGACGGTGGAACAAGCAGATCTCCCGGAACACCGGCCCGGCGACCAGGACCTGGTCGATTTCGCCCGCCCAGACGCGGGGTGGGATGTTCGACAGATCGGCATCGATCCGGACGCCGGAGCGGCGAACCTGGCCCCGGTCCCGGAGGCCGGGCACTGCCCAGGTGACGGCGTTGGGGCACGCCGCCTGCCAGTTTTGAAGGAACATCCAGTGGCCGACGCTCGGGGCGACGAGATGTCCGATGCGCCCGAGCCGTTCCAAGGCGCGCTGGAGGAGCGGATCGTGGGGAACCGGCGAATGCAGCAGCAGCTCACCGCCTGCGAGGCGCAGCACCGTCATGCGGATCGGCAGCGGCATGCCCCCCGGATGGACGGGCGGCGCGTCGACGATCCAGACGCCTTCGGCGACCTGTTTGGGCGTGTTCAGCGGCGGATAGCTGATTTCGTGCGCCACGCGTCAAGACTCCCGTCGACGTTCCCGGTCTTGAAGAAACGTGGGCTCGCGCCGATGGCTCCGCCAAGCGGCGAAACCCGGCAACGAAACCCGGTCAGGGAACGCGCCCGAGGCTCGGTATGCGGGCGATCACGGCGCGATACAGGCCCGTGCGCGCCCGCAGGAACGGCCGGCTGTGCGCGATCATCAGGAAGATCGCGTGCGGGTTCGTGGTGACGTAGCGCCAGAAAAGCCGCGACGGCTCCTCCTTGATTCGCCAGAGCCATTCCAAGCTCCAGCGCTGCATCCAGTGTGGCGCGCGCGTGCGGCTCCCCGACAGGAAGTTGAACAGCCCCCCGGAGGTCTTGATCATCCCGACATGGATGAGCAGCGGGCTGAACTCGTAGACGAAAAGCTGCTCGCGCGGCACCCCGAGGGCGAGCCAGAGGATGTCCGGCCTGAGGGCGTCGATCTCGCGGACCTTGTCGCGGAGCGCTTCGCCATGGAGATACCCGTGCGAATGTCCGACGATGCGGATGCCGGGATGGCGACGCCGGACGTTCTCGACGGCGCGTTGGTTCTCAGCCTCGCTCGATCCGAACAGGTAGAAGGTCAGGTTCCGGCGGATCGCGCCCACGGCGACGCTGTGGAAGAGATCCGTCGTCGCCACCCGCTCCGGGAGGGCATGCGTCCCGATGAAGCGGGACGCCACCACCATGGGCTGGCCGTCGGCATTGATGAGATCGGCCTGCGCCATGATGCGGGCGAAGTCGCGATCCCGGGCGAAGCGCGACAGGACCTCGCCGTTGGCCGAGGTCAGAAAAAGCGGAAGGTTCGGGCGCGGGCGTCCCTCGGCGGCGGTGAGCATCAGCTCGGCCGTTTCCGCCATGCTGAGGACGGCGATCGGCATGCCGCCCAGGGGGGTCGTCTGCACCACTTTCATGGGATCCGTCGCCAGATCCGGTGATGGGTCGTCGGACAAACCGGGGGCCGGGCCGGTTGCGTACTGTGCCACGGGATCGGTTCTCACGGGTGACCTCCGACCGCGGCGGACAGCCGCTTCGTACCGGTGTCGGTGATCGCCCGCGCCGTCGGCGGACGCTGCCGCGCGACCGTGATCGCGTCGAGGGTACCCGGTTCGGCCTCGGCGGGCGGGCGCATCTCGCCCTTCAGCCAATCTCCCCCGAGGGTGAGGGCGACGCCGACGAGAAGCCCCGCGACGAGCCCGAACAGCGCGAGGGTGATGGCCGGCGGCGGATAGCTTCGGTAGATCGGCTTGACGGCCTGCGTGATCACGCGGGCATTGCCGACATCGAGGCGGGCCTGCTGGCCGATTTCCCGCGCGCGCAGCAGGAATGCCTCGTAGACCGCGCGGCTGGCTTCGACCTCGCGGTCGAGTTCGCGCAGCCGGATCGATGCCTGGGCGAGGCCCACGGTGTTGCCCTTGGCCGCATCGAAGCTCCTCTCCAAGGCGGTCACCGTCGCGAGGGCGCGGGCGAGATCGGTGCGGGCGGCCTGTCCGTATCGCGTGATCTCCTGTTCGATGAGCTGGCGCGACAGCCGGATCTGCGAGGCGATGGAGGTGACCTGGGGGTGACGGGGCCCGAGGTCGTTGGCGAGTTCGGCCTGCTTGCGCGAGAGTTCGGCATACTGGGCACGCAGGGCGGCGATGGCCGGGGAGGCGAGGGCGGCTTCCGTCGCGCCAGCGTCGATGCGGGCTTCCTTCATGCGCTGGACCCCGTCGACGCGGGCCTGGGCGTCGGCGGCGCGCACGCGGGCTCCGGCGAGCTGGGCGTTGAGCTGCGTCAGCTGCTGGTCGGTCACCAGCACGTCGCGGGTGCCGATCAGGCCGTTCTCGGCCTTGTAGGCCTGGACCCGGCTCTCGGCCCGGTTGACGTCCTCGCGCAGCTCCACGAGCCGGGCCGAGAGGCCGGCGGTGGCGCGGTTGGCCGCCTCGGCCCGGTTCGCGGCGCCTACGGCCAAGTAGGACTCGACCACGGCGTTCGCGATCAGGGCCGCCTTGGCGGCCTCGCGCGACGTGGCCTCGACGTCGACGATGAAGGTCTTGCCGGTGCGACGCACGGCGATGCGCTTCGTCAGGGCAGCGAGGGCGGGCGTGGCCCCGGTCTCCGCTTCCGGAGGGAGCGGGGAAGACAGCCCGAGGCCCTCGATCAGAGATCCGAACAAGCCGGGTGCCTTGCTGGTCCCACCGAATTCGGGATCGTTGTCGAGATCGAGCTTCTCGACGACACGGCCGAGCACGCTGCTCGACGTGATCACCTGTGCCTGGCTCTCGACGATGGTGAGGAGCCCGGCGGAATCCTGCCCGACCGTCGTCAATTCCTTGTCCAAGAGGCGCAGTTCGCGCGGGTCGATGTAGATCTGCGCCACCGCGGTGAAGCGGGGCGTCGCCGCCTTGCCGACCGCGAAGGCGAGCAGGGCGCAGACCAGAGCGCAGCCGGCGATCGCCAACGCCCTCCGGCGCAGCAGGGCGTAGACGTGACGGACGGACAACGGACGGCCACCTGCGTTGCCGGCTTGGCTTCGCAGCGCAGGCCGGCGGTCGCTCGGATGATCTTCGTCGTAGACCAGCATCGAAGGGCTCCGTCGAGACCGGCCGCGGAACATGTCCCGCACCGGATTGCCGGTGTCATTCCCGGACCGATCCGACCCATTCCGGGACGGAAGCCGTTCTCGGGGGATGTCTCACCGAAGAGGTCGCAACCGGCGCACCATCGGATGGAAAGGAGGGCGGCCGGCCCGACCATCGTACCTCGGCCCGGTTAACGGGTCGGGTGCGTGGGGCGCGGGGATCGGTCGGCGGGCGAAGGGGCGGGGAGGGCGCGGCGCAAGCCCTCCGCGACGGTGACGCAGGGGATGCCGCGAGCCGCGGCGAGGCGCAGGGCCGCCGAGAGGAGGCCCGGCGTGCATCCGTAGGGACTGGGACGGTCGACGACGTCGTGTCCGTAGAAGATCAGCCAGGCACGGCGGGCCAGAGCCGCATCCATCAACCCGGCGATCCGCGCCGGATCGGTCCAGACCTCCATGAGCGGGTTCGCGCGCAGGAACTGCAGGTCCGTGCGACCGACGTTGAGGCCCGGCACGATGCCCCGGCTCGAGCGGTAGAGGCCCGCCAGGGTACGCTTGGCCGTCACCGATCCGAATCCGTAGGGGAACGCGAAGCTCTCCAGGGGCAGGCCCGGCACGGTGGCCCGCAGCCGATCGCGGTTGCGGCGGGATTCGGCGACGAGCGCGGCTCGGTCCAGGCCCGGCACGAAGGCGTGACCGTAGGTGTGGCTGCCGATCTCATGGCCGTTCGTGTGCAAAGCCGCGATCTCGGCGTCGTCCGCCACGGTCCAGTACCGGTCGCGCTGGCCGATCAGCCCGCCCGAGATGTAGTAGGTGCCCTTGGCGCCATGGTCGTCGAGCATCGCCGCCCCGGTGGTGCAGGCGCAGGTCGGGGCGTCGTCGAAGGTGAAGCTCACCAGCGGTGTATCTGGGGCGACCAGGGCCGGGGCCGTCCGCAGATGCCGTGCGAGGCGCTGCTGCAGACGCGTGCGCACGCTGGCGACGGGTTCGACGGTCCCATCGGGCAGAACCGAAAGCATGGCGCTAGACCGCCGCATGCGGACCGCCCTGCCTGCGCAGGACGAAATCGTCATCGCCGTATCGCGCATTCGTCGGATTCAGGATTTCGGTATCGAAGGAGAGGTCACAGGCGGCAAGTCGTGCTTCGCCTGCCGCCGCCATGATTTGATTCACCGTCCCCTCCGTCGTCGTACAAAGCCTGCCCTGGAATGGGACGACTCCAGGGCCGCCGCGTCCCCTTCCGGACAGATGCCCCACCGTCATTCTTTCCAATGGGGTAGTCATACCCTAAAGGTGCCCAACGGGATTATGCACGACTCGTGGGATAGTTTTACAACTCTCTTTTCTCTGTGACTGATTCAGGGATATTTTACTCACACTTCTACGCTGTTATGCTTAATATCGTTCTGTTTTTCCGTCGCCTCGGCATAGAACGTACTCAGTGCCGCTCGAATCGTCGCAACCGGTGTCGAGCCGAACGACTGTATACAGAACGCCCGCTCGCGCGGGGTCGAAGTCCGCAGCATTGCGAGGATGTCGGGAAGGCTCAGTTCATCGGCTTCCCAGTGGGTCCGCGTGAAACTCTCGTGCGTGACCGCGTGGCGCGATCCGGCGATGGCCGACGCCGCGACGAAGGCGCCGTAGATCATGTACTCCGAGAAATCCCGGTCCCGGCACATGGCCGCCACCCAATCGCGGCGCGACACCGTCTCGATCCGGGCGGTCATGTCCCGAACGGTGGCCTGATCCCAGACGATGATCTGATCGATGTAGTCGTCGGCGGGCAAGGCGGGCACCGGCGTCGCCAGGAGGCGGGCGGCGGTGGCGACCCACAGCTTGTGCCGCGGCCGATTCTCCGTAACTCCGCCTGCATGGACATGGAACGGCGTCGGGTTCGGATGCGCGATCCGGCCGAGGTCGAAATCCTTGAAGAAGCAGACATCGGAATCGATGATGCAGAAGCGTGCCTCAGGGAGCGAGCGTGCGGCCTCGATCTTCACGAATTGTTGGACGTGCCAGCCACTGACCGGCCGACCGTGGAGGGACCACCAGTAGCGGCGCCCGCGCCAGCGCAGGCCGAAGATCGGCCGCAGCCAGGAGGGCATGAACTGCGATTTGGGCAGGATCTGCCGATCGGCGCGGGCACAGGGCGCGAAGAGCTGCAGGTCCTCGTCATCGACGATGACGTAGTGCCGGCCGCGTCTCGGCATATGACGGTCGATGCTGTCGAAGAGCACGGTGCAGCGATCGAGATCCCCGCGGTGGCTGATGGTGATCAAGCCGACCGATTCGGGCCGTCCGGGAATGGCGACTTCGCCTTGGTCGCGCATATGTGCCTCCGTCGAACCCGCCCTGCAACCTCGGGCTGGCCCCGTCTCGGAGACCGGGGGCCTCCTGCTCGCGATCATCATGCGGCGTTCCGAGTCAACAAGCCGTACACGGCGAGGAACGAGAGCCCGTAAATCAGCGCGGAGGCCGCATTCAGCCCCAGGGTCCAGGATTCGGGGGCCGGGAACAGGGTGATGAGGGCCGCAACAGAGAGGGCCTTGATCAGCACGAGGGTGCCGGTGATGGCCGCGCGCAGGCCGAGATTGCCGAAGCCGAACAGCAGTTCGCTGTGGAACTCAAGAAGGTTGCGCACCGCCGGTACCACGAGGACGACCGTGAGCATTCCGTAGGCGGCCGAGACGTTGGTCCCGAGAATGTTCGGCCAGATCGACAATAGGGCGATGAGGGCGAGGAGGCCGCCGGTGGAAATGCCGGCGATCACCACCTCGATCCGCATGCTCTCCCGCAGCAGGGCCTTGGTGACCCGACCGGCCTGAATGAGCTTGCGCGAGTACATCATGTACATCGGACGCAGCGGCACCGCGGTGAGATCGATGAGCCGGATGGTGATGGCGTAGATGCCGGCCATGCGCTCGCCCGCCAGGGACAGGATGATGATCTTGTCGATCTCGCCCTGGGAGAGGAACAGGAAGTGCGACAGGGTATAGTACAGCCCGTCGCGGAGCTTGCCCCGCACCAGCTTGGGCCGCAGGCGCATCCGGACGCGCGGATGGAAAACCACCACCAGCACGACGACGGCGACGAGGTTGCCGACGAGATAGTACAGGCTCCACCTCTCGGCATCGCCGCCGCCCATGGCCCAGAACGCCACCGCCGCGGCGGCGCGAAAGCCGACCGGCAGGGACACCAGGGTCGAGGCGGCCCCGAATCGGCCCAGACCGCTGTTGACCTGGACGAGGAGCTCGATCTCGCGCCACAGGGCGATCTCGACCACGATGATCGCGAGATAGCCCGGCAGCGCGATCACCTCGCGGAAGAGCACGAGGTAGAGCAGGCCCGCCAGCGCCAGCATGATCGGCAGGGCGAGGGCGGAGCAGGCGTAATAGGCGGCGAGATAGCCGCCGAGGGACGAACGCCGGCGGGCCGCCGCGCGCATCACCGCGGATTGGAAACCGAAGCCGGCGAGGCATCCAATCAGAACGCCCGCCGCCGAGACGGTGGCAAACACCCCCATGTCGGCGAGACTGAGGGTGTTGGCGAGCAGGAAGAAGTACAGCACCTGCAGGACGAGGCGGCCGCCGGATCCCGCCAGCAGCTGGAAGTAGCCGAGAACGGCACCCCGGTGCGTCGCGAACCGGGACAGTGCGCGACGTCCAGATCCGGGACCCTGCCCCGGAATGGGATTTTGTCCCGGGATGGGACGGCCAGGCGGTACGGCGGGCCCGGCCAGTGTCGGATTGTGAGACAGGGTGGCGGTCATGGGCCGGATGTCCGCAGGCGCCGTGCCAGGATATCTCTGCTCCGATCGAGCGCGTGCCGGGTACCGCGGGGAGGGGTGGCCGCCCCGGCTCGACATTCCCCGCCTGATTTCCCCCGCCTGATTTCCCCCGCCTGAATTCCCCGGCACGACGTCTCGGACCCGAACTTGCAGCTCCGTGGGCTTGGAAGCCACCGAGGTTTCACGATGACACAGTTCCGTCCCACACGGCGGACGATGATCGCTGGCGCATTGGCCGGATCGGGCCTGCTCGCCCGCGATCCGTCGGCCCGCGCGGCCCCGGGGGGGCCAGCCCGCATCGAATCGGTGCGCGCCACCTACGGGGCCGCCGTACGGGGCGATGCGCTGGCGAACGACCCGGCCTATGCCCAGGCCCTCGCCGAGCGGTGCCGCCTGATCGTGCCGGAAGGCAGCTTGAAATGGCCGGTGATCCGACCGAACCGCGAGACCTTCGACTTCGCCGATGCCGACCGCATCGCGGCGTTCGCGAGCCGCCTCGGCATCGGACTGCGCGGACACACCCTCGCCTGGTACGGCGCCATGCCGGCGTGGACCGACGCGATCACCTCCCGGGCCGAAGCCGAGCGGGTGCTGACGCAGCACATCGAGCGGGTGGTCTCGCGCTACGCCGGACTGATCACCTCCTGGGACGTGGTGAACGAGGCGGTTCCGGACGACCCCGCCGCGGCCGGCGACCTGCGCCCCTTCGTCTGGAGCAACACTTTGGGGGCGGATTACATCCCCATCGCGTTCCGCGCCGCCGCCGCGGCCGATCCGGCCGCCCGCCTCGTCCTCAACGAGTACGATCTTGAATACGTCGGGGCGCGCTTCGAGAGCCGGCGCGCCGCCCTGCTGCGAATCGCGCGCCGCCTGGTCGAGTCCGGCGTGCCGCTCCACGCCATCGGTCTCCAGGCGCACCTCTTCGCCGATCGCCGGATCGACCGGGACGGACTGCAAGCTTTTCTTCGTGAGATCCGTGCCATGAACCTCGATGTTCTCGTGACGGAGCTCGACGTGATCGACGCCAGCCTTCCCGGCGACGTGGAAACCCGCGACCGGCGCGTGGCCGAGACGGCCCGGACGTTCCTCGCCGCGGTGCACGAGGTCGTGCCGCCGAGCGCGATCCTCACCTGGGGCATCAGCGACCGCTACACCTGGGTGCCGACCTACTTCACCCGGTCCGACGGATTGCCGAACCGGCCGCTCCCCCTCGACGCGAGCATGCGGCCGAAGCCCTTGATGGCCGTCCTCGAAGACTTCACCCGGAGTGCCGCGTGAGCCCGAACCGCTCCGTGGATGCCGCCATCGACATCGTCGTGTGCGTTCCGACCTTCCGTCGCCCGGACTGGCTCGCACGGACCCTCGATTCCCTGGTCGCGCAGACCACCCATCGCCCCTTCGCCGTCGTCGTCGTCGAGAACGACGCCGGGGCGCGGCAGGGGGCTGACGTGGCGGAGGCGTACTTCGCGTCCGGCCGCCTGCGCGGGCTCGCTCTGGTCGAACACGCGCAAGGCAATTGCCACGCGATCAACGCGGCCTTCGGCACCGCCCTCGGGGCCTACCCGACGGCCCGGTTCTTTCTGATGATCGACGACGACGAATGGGCCGAGCCGACCTGGCTCGAAGCCATGGTGGCGACCGCCGAGCGCACCGGCGCGGGCGTCGTCGGCGGTCCGGTCATGCCGCAGATCGCGCAGGGCGGCCCGCCCGCCCTCGCGCGCCATCCAGCCTTTCGCCCGGCCTTCGACACCAGCGGCCCGGTCCCTGTGATCTACGGCAGCGGCAACTGCCTGATCGCCCGCTCGACTTTCGTGCGGCTCGGGCTGCCGGCCTTCGACGTCGCCTACAATTTCCTCGGTGGCGGCGACACCGACTTCTTCATGCGGGCCCGGCGAGCCGGTATCCAATTCCAATGGGAGCAGGAGGCCGTGATCAGCGAGACCGTCCCCGTCGCCCGTACGACCTTGCGATGGCTCGCGGCGCGGGGCCTCCGAATCGGTGCGATCAACTACAGGATCGACCGCAAGCACAGGCTGGGCGGGATCGGAGGGGTCGTCATCGCGATGAAATCCGCGGTGATCCTGAGCCTTTCGGTGGGGCGTAGCCTTCGCATCCTCGCCAAGACCCGCCAGCTGACCTTCGCACTTCATCCCATTGCCGTTGCGGTGGGGCGATGCCTCGCCAGCATCGGCATCGAGCCTCAGCCCTATCGCGCGGCCACGCCCAAATGAACATTACGCGGCCCGCATTCGGCCAGCGTGACGCGTCCGAGGGGCGCCGCGGGAGCGACGCTCACCACGCCCGGGCCGATGCGGCCGTGCCCGGCGAGGCGGCGGTGTCGGCGTCCGACATGGCCAAGCACCTGCAAGAGCGCATCGCGAATCTCTCCGTGCCGCGCCTGCTCCGCCAAACGGTGTTCCTGGCGACGCTCCTGCTCGCCTGGATCACGCTGAAGCCGTTCGCGGACCTGTCGCGCCTCGACGCGGCGGACCTCGTGACCGGGCAGGAGACCGTCACCTACGCCACCTACGGCCTCCTGGCCCTCGCGGGCTTCCTGCTCGTGGTACGCGACCACGGCCGGGCACTGGCCTCGCTGGTCCTGCCGACGCACGTCGCCCTCGTCGGTTGGCTGGCCCTGAGCGTGATCCTGTCCCAGGATCCCACCACCTCGATGAAACGACTGGCGCTGACCGCGGCGGTGATGCTGCTGACCGCGAGCCTTCCGCTCCTGGCGCAGACCCGGGCGGAGTTCCGCACGCTCCTGGCCGTCGCGACCCTCGGCCTCCTCACGGTCTGCTACGTCGGATTGGTGGTCGCCCCCGATCTCGCGATCCACCAGCCGCGCGACCTCATGGAACCCGCCCTGGTCGGCAACTGGCGCGGCGCCTTCGGCCACAAGAACGCCGCGGCCGCCGTGATGGCGATGTTGCTGTTCGTCGGCCTCGCGGTGATGCGGACCGGAGGGCGCGTCTCCGGTTTCGCGATCCTCGGCCTTGCCTGCGTGTTCCTGGTGGGCTCGGAGGGCAAGAGCGCCTTCGCGCTCAGCCTCCTGGTGTTCGTGCTGACCGGGGCCTTCGCGGCGATTCGGAGCTTTCGCGGGCGCCTGCTGATCACGGTCGGACCGATCGTGCTGATGAACCTGTTCACCGTCGGGACGGTGATGAGCGATGCCATCGCGTCGATCGTTGGCGCATTGCCCATCGACGCGACCTTCACGGGCCGGACGGACATCTGGCGGTTCGTTATCGAGAGTATCGCTGCGCGCCCCATCGCCGGCCACGGCTTCGCGGCATTCTGGGGCACCCAGACCCTGCGCGACCTCTCGGACGACGGCGCCACCTGGGCCGGGTACGCCAGCCACAGCCACAACGGCTACCTCGACACCACCCTGACCCTCGGCGCCATCGGCCTCGTGCTTCTAGTGCTGGTCTTCGTGATCGGCCCGCTGCGCAACTATCACCGGCTGCAGACGGAAACCGGAAATGCCGGGCCGTTCGCCACGATGTTCCTGCAGATCTGGTTGTTCGGGCTGCTGCTCTCGACCATGGAGAGCTTCTTCTTCGATCGTGGCGACCCGATCTGGCTCATGTTCCTGTTCGCGGTGTTCGGGCTTCACTATCTGGCCCGCTTCCGAACGCGCCGGTGAACGCGGAGCCGGCGCCAGCCGGGTCCTTGGATATCAGGATCCCGCGATCCCAAGATTCCAACACGATACTAAGCCAGGCGTCTTCGCGGCCGGGCTCGTCGTAGGGCCCTGAGCGTCAGGTCTCAGACGCGCCGCGCCGCCGGCGGCCACGGTCCGGCATCCGCGCCCGCAGGCCGTCCGCCGCGTCCCGGAACCAGGCGGCGCGGTCGATCTCCGGCAATCGGGTCGGACGGGCGCGCGCCCCGAGCACCGCCTCCGCGTAGGCCTCCGCCGGCGCCCCGCGCGGGACAGGCAGGATCGCGCCCGCCGCGAGGAGTTCACGGTAGCGGGGATGATGATCGAACTCGTCGGCGCGCATCGGTGCCGTGACGACCACGGGCCGGCCGGCCTGGACGCAGGCGAGCACGCTGGCGCGCCGCGCCGTCAGCCCCTCGGGCAGGACGTACGCGAAGGCGTCGACGGTCTCGAACAGGCCGAACAGTTCCTCCGCCGAGGCGACGTAGCCCGAGACGACGACCGCGTCCTCCAGCCCGAGTGCGGCGACCTTGGCATCGAAGACGCCCTCGATGCCGTCCGAGGCCTTGATGAAGGATCCGATGAACACGAGGAGGGGGTCTTCGCCCCGCGCCGCGAGGGCCGCCGCGATGTCGAGCACCGCCTCTGGCTGCTTGCCCGGGTAGATCGACCCGAAATGGCCGAGGACGACGCGGCCCGCCCGCCGGGCGGCGAGGAGGCGCTGGCGCAGGGGGCTGTCGGCGATGCCGGCCGGGCGGCTCAGGTTCGGCGGCACCGGCATCAGGGCGGCGCGCCGCGCCAGGAACCCCACGAGGGGATCGGCGGCGAGCTCCTCGCGCACTTGCGGCGAGACGAGGAAGATCGTGTCGGACAGGAGCAGCAGCGGCCGGAGCACCAGGCGGCGCAGCCGGTGCAGTCCGGCCCATTCGTGCAGGATCGTGAGGCAGGCGCGCCGGCGCAGCTTGGCCAGGGCGTAGACCGCAAGGGGCCCGAACAAGGCCCGCTTCCAGGCGACGACGGGGAAATTCGCCACCACCGCATCCGCGCGGCCGATGGCGGCCCAGGTTTCGGCGAGCCGGAACTGGCGGGGCTCGATGGTCAGAGCGTTGTGCACGCCGGGCTCGGCCGCCCGCAGCGTGTCGAGGAGAAGCTGGCTGAAATCACCGATGCCGCAGGGCGGGTGTCCCGCTCCGAGCAGGTGCAGGCTCGCGACCGGTGTGGCCGACCGATGGGGCACAGGCTCGGACGACGCCGCGAAGGCACCGGCGGGCGACGGAGGCAGGGTCACGGATCGCTCGCGGTTGGGGGTTGGAACCGTGCCCGATGGGGCGGAGGCCGCATTCACGCGCCGAACAGCACGCGCTCGGTGTAGCTCAGGTCGCCGATCGGAACGGGGTGCGGCCCGCGGGCGTAGCGGGGTTCGCGCCCGTGAAGGTAGCGGCCGACCACGCCCGGCAGCGGCCCGTTGGCGTCGAGCATCACGAACAGGACGCCGTGCCGAAGCAACAGATACCGCCCGATCGCGCCGAGCCATGCCGCCAGCGTATCCGGCTCGGGCGCAAAGACGATCTGATAACACGCCAGGGTCGGGCTCGCGGACCAGCGTGGCACGGCCTTGATTCGATGCGGCTGCAGGACGACGGCCCGCGCCGTCGTGGCGTCGCGGCACACGAGGACGAGGGAGCCGTAGCCGGCATGGTCCAGTGCGAGTCCGCGCTCCCGGGGCGACAGGATTCCCGCATGGCCCTCGGAGAAGAGCTCCACCCGTTGCCCCCGCTGCGGGCGGCTCAGGCTGGGCACCGCCAGCAGCTGCCCGCGCACGAAGGCCCGGAAGCCGCGCGCCTCGTGGATCGCACGCGTGTGCACGGACGCGGAGATGTTGAGATAGGTCACGGACTTGTCCTGCATCGCCCGCCCGTCGAGGAGCGTCGCCGCCGCGCGGAACTTCGGATCGACGTACCAGCTCGACAGGTTGCAGCGCAGGTGGGAGCCGGTGGCATCGGCGATGCGCGTGTAGAGCGTCAGCAGCACGCCGACCGCCACCCCGTCGTGATCGAGGAGATACCCGTAGCGCGGAACCCCGTCCGGCACGCCCCGCGCGACGTGACGGGCGAGGCCGTCGCGCCAATACGCCTGCGGCCGTTCGGGAAAGCCGGCCGCGAGCAAACCGACCACGGTGTCGAGATCGGTTTCCTCGATGGGGCGGCAGCGCAGGGCTCCCGGACGCGGCGCCACCGGTACGGAACCCGCGCCCGGACCCGGCGCGGGTTCCGATTCCGGGGAGGACGAAGTCATGGCCGTGCTTCCTTTTTGAAAGGATCTGCCACGTTGGATGATCCTCCCTTAGAATACCGGTCGCTAACACTTGGTTAGGGCGGGCGTCGCGCCGATGGCGGCGTCACACCCGGCCAAGCCAACTGGGACGCCCCGGACCCGAAGGCAGCGCGGGACCGGTCCGGGCCCTTGGCGAAGCGGTTCGATCGGACGGAGACCCTGCCTATCGAAGGTTTGCGGCGGCCCCTATCGCCGATCGCGGCAAACTCTCCCGGCGCTCAAACCCGCGATCATTGAATTCGGACACCGCGCGGACGTGTCGGACCGTCACGAGCGGTCCGACGGTGCAGCCTTCGCGGAGGTGGCTTGAGGGGGGCAGCGAACTACCAGGGGGAATGCCGCATGGGCGGGGTCCGCAGCGCAACGCCGGCCACGATGGGATCGTGCGCGATCATGGGAGGCGTTGGCCGAGACCTGTTTACCTCATCGTCACCGGGATATCCTTGCGTGCCCAACCGAGTACCCAGGCCAAATTCCAAATATCCGGTGGAACGCCTGGAAAGCTGTCAGGATGCATCGGTGTGCATGTCGACGAAAAATCCCTGATCTTCTTCGATGAGAATGGGCAGGACATACGTTTCGATCACACGATCGGCGGCTTCGATGACTAGAAAAATCAAAACCGAGACCAACGAAGCAACGGATAGAACGATAAGAAGACAAACCAACGAAAAACTTGCTTTGATTCCCCAGGCATGAGCGCGGCTGTCCTGGTTCATTATTTCGGCACCTGCCACAGGAAATATTCGTCGCGTCGAAATGCTCACATTTTTATGCTCAAAACAATATCGCATTTAGAGGAATTTTCTACTTAGGCCAGGATACCCACAGCGCGCCATCGTACGCCTTTCGGTGAAGACTATACTTCCGGGCGTCAGCCTTGAAAGAAAAAACAAATATTAGTCATTGAGTGGACAAACACCGTGCAGGGTGGGCCAGACACGATCGTGTCTCAGTGCCATCAGGTTCGATAGGCGTTGTAAAGCGAACGTATTCGTACCCTTGCGTCAGACGCCTATTTGCATGACGGCTTGCGTTCCAGCGAACCCAACGGTCTGAGCACAGAGCCCGTCTACAGGACAACGTTCGCGCTGGATCGCACGACGCTCGCCACACCATTGTGTTCAGGTTGCAGTCCCGCGGCACTGCCTCTGCCGGTCGAACCCATCGACCCGCAACGAAAAAGGGCCGCCTCTCGGCGACCCCGTTCTTGTGCGGCGTGTGACGAGGCTCAGTAGCCGTAATAGCCACCGCCGCCGTAGCCGTAGGCCGGAGCGTAGCCATAGGCGGGGGCGTAGCCGTAACCGACCGCGCGCGGGCCGCCGTAGGAATACCCGCCATAGGCCGGGTAACCGTAGCCGCCGCCATACCCGCCGCCGTAGGCGCCCGCCGCAATGGCGCCTGCTGCGAGACCGGCGATGCCGAGGCCCACAGCCGCGCCGGTTCCGATGCCGCGCCGTCCGTAACCACGGCCGTAGCCGCCACCGTAGCGACCGTAGCCGCCGCCATATCCACGGCCATAACCGCCGCCGTGACCGTAACCGCCGTGACCGTAGCCACCACCGTAACCGTAGCCGCGGGCCTCTGCGGGGGCGGCGGCGAGGAGGCCGAGACCGAGGACGGCCGTCGAGGCGAGTGCGAGCTTGCGCATGCGAGAGTTCCCAGAGTTGTGAGGATTGATGCAACAACCCGCCAGACGCGAGACCGTTCCGTCCTGCCTGTGGCGCCGGATGGCGAAGCTGTGGGAGGCGGGTCCCGGAACACGCGCAGCGTTGACGCGAACCATCCGGCAGTGCACGGCGTTGGCACCCGTTCCGTGGGAAGGATCCAGCCGTGCCGCAATCCCGGCAGCCCCTGCAATCGTCCGCCCTGGCTGCGGCTTCGCTCGCGACCCTGCGGCGCGGCGACCAGTTGTTCGAGACAGAGCGCCGGCTGAATGCGGTGCTCAACAACGCCTCGGTGTCGATCTTCCTCATGGATGACCGCCAACACTGCGTCTACATGAACCGCGCCGCCGAGCAGCTGACCGGCTTCACCCTCGCCGAGGTGCTCGCGCGCGATTGCCCGCTCCACGACATCGTGCACCACACCTATCCGGACGGCCGGCCGTTCCCCCTCGCGGAATGCGCCATCGACCGGGCGTTCCCCCAGAACAACCACGAGCGGGGCGAGGAGGTGTTCGTCCACGCCGACGGGCATTTCTATCCCGTCGGCTTCACCGCCAGCCCGATCCGCGACGACTCGGCCAACATCATCGGCACCATCATTGAGGTGCGCGACATCAGCGAGGAGAAGGCGGCGGCCGAGCGCCAGCGCCTGCTCCTCAACGAGCTCAACCACCGGGTGAAGAACACCCTGGCAACGGTGCAGTCCATCGCCGCGCAGACGTTCCGGGGCCAGGCCGAGGTCGGCGCTCGCACGGTGTTCGACGCCCGGATGGCGGCCCTGTCCACGGCCCACAACGTCCTCGTGGCGGACAATTGGGAGAGCGCCAGCCTGCGCAGCGTGGTCACGCGCGCCCTGGCGCCCCATCTTCTCGCCGAGGTCGACGTTGACCGGTTTCGGATGGACGGGCCGGATGCCCGGCTTCATCCGAAGGTGGCGGTGACCCTGTCCATGGCCCTGCACGAACTGATGACCAATGCGGCGAAGTACGGCGCGCTGTCGGTTCCCGAGGGCCGCGTCCACGTCACCTGGTCCCTCGAACCCATGGCGGACGACCGACAACGACTCGACCTGCTGTGGGAGGAACAGGGCGGCCCCGAAGTCGCGGCCCCGACCCGCAAGGGCTTCGGCTCGCGGCTGATCGAGCGCCAATTGCCCCTGGAATTCGATGGGCGGGCCGAGATCGAGTATCGTGTTGCAGGGGTGGTGTGCAGGCTCGAAGTGCCCCTGACCGCGTTGGGGTGGATGGGACAGGACGTGATCACCGGGCAGACCGCCCCATGGCAGACCGCCCCATGACGGTGCTGAATGGACGCCGCGTCCTTCTGGTCGAGGACGAGAGCCTCGTCGCCATGCTGGCCGAGGACATGCTGATGGACCTCGGCTGCGAGGTCGTTCTCGCCATGCGCCTCGACAAGGCCCTGGCGCTCGCCCGCACCGAGACGTTCGATGCCGCCGTGCTCGACGTGAACCTCGGCGAGGCCCGGAGCTACCCCATCGCCGACGTGCTGTTCGAGCGCAGCCTGCCGTTCCTGTTCGCCACGGGCTACGGCACGCAGGGGCTGGAGCGGGCCTACCAGGGTGTCCCGGTCCTGCAGAAGCCCTACCAGCAGGGTCCGATGGAACACCTGCTGCATCGTCTGCTGATTTGCGGCGAGCTGGCACAGAAGGGGTCCGAGCCCTGCATGCGGCCCGGCTGCACCTGCCAGGCCTCCCTGCGCTCGCCGTCCGGCAAAGGGACGGGGTTCCAGGCCGACAGCCCGGCCTGAGCCCTCCCCGGCGGATGCGATCGCCAGCGGGGGCCCGACCGCTCGACTGCCCGCTGCTTCCCATGGTCGCCTGCCAACATCCTTGCGAACCGCTATGGTCCGGGGCCTGACCGCACGCGACGCCGAAGGGCGACGTCCCGCGCGTGCCACGCATGAGTGCCCCCATGAGTGCCACCCTCCTCGGGGTCACGACCCTCGCCTTCCTGTTCCCCGCCCCGGCGGAGCGGCCGGCCTTTCCCGATCCGCCGCGCGGAACCGGATGGGCCATCGCGGCGGTGGCGGTGTTCCTCGGCCTCGTGACCCTGGTGCCCCTCAGCCTCGCCTTGGCCGACAAGTGGGTGATGGACGCCCGGGCGGCCGAGTGCCGGGCGACGGGCGGCCGGATCGCCTACGTCTCAGCCGAGGGCCGTGCCCATCGCTGCGAACACCCGGACAAGTGACCGCCGATCCGCAGGCCGGGGCATCGCCCGTCGCCGTAAGGTGAGGCGCCGTCCTCACGCACGCACGGCTGCTTGGGTCTCGAACAGCGCGCGGTACCGGCCCTCCGGCTCATGGATCAGGTCATCGTGGGGGCCGTCCTCGACGATGCGGCCGCGGTCGAACACCAGGATGCGGTCGAGGGACCGGACCGTGGAGAGCCGGTGGGCGATGACGATGGCGGTGCGCCCGCGCATGAGCCGCTCCATCGCCTGCTGGATCAGGGCCTCCGATTCCGAATCGAGGCTCGAGGTCGCCTCGTCGAGGATGAGGATCGGCGCATCGGCCAGGAAGGCGCGGGCCAGCGCCACCCGCTGGCGCTCGCCGCCCGACAGCTTCACGCCGCGCTCGCCGACCAGGGTGCCGTAGCCCTTCGGCAACCGGGCGATGAAGTCGTGCGCGTTGGCGAGCCGCGCCGCCCGCTCGATGGCCTCGGCGGAAGCGCCCGGCCGCGCGTAGGCGATGTTCTCGGAAAGCGACCGGTGGAACAGCACCGGCTCCTGCGGCACGATGGCAATATTCTCGCGCAACGAGGTTTGGGTGACATCGGCGATGTCGATGCCGTCGATGCGGATCCGCCCGCCGGTGACGTCGTAGAGCCGCTGTACCAACTTGACGAAAGTGGTCTTGCCCGATCCCGAGCGCCCCACCAGACCGACCCGCTGTCCGGGGGGAATCGTCACCGAGAGGTCGCGGTAGAGCGGCGCGGCGTGCCCGGCATAGTGGAACGTCACCGCCTCGAACCGCAGCGCCCCGCCCGTCACCGAGAGCCCCGTCGCGCCGGGCCGGTCGGCGACGCCGTAGGGTTCTGAATCGAGGGCGACGAGTTCCTCCATCTCGTTCACCGCCCGCTGGAGGTGGTTGATGTGCTGGCCGATATCGCCGAGGTAGCCGTGCACCACGAAGTAGGTGGTGAGCACGTAGGCGACATCGCCGGGCGTGGCGGCCTTCGTCCACCACAGCCACAGGGCGACGCCCACGATGGCGGTGCGCAGGGCGAGCAGAAGGCCGAGTTGCGCGGTGACGCTCCAGGTCACCCGCATCCAGGTGCGGCGGGTGCGCTTGTGCCACTTGCCCAGGATGTGCGCGAGGCGCGCATCCTCGCGGCCCTCGGCGCCGAAGGCCTTCACCACGGCGTTGTTGCCGATGGCGTCGGACAGGGTGCCGCCGAGCCGGGTGTCCCAGCCGTTGGAGAGTTGCGCCGCCGGGGCGATCACCTTGGTGGCGAGGCCGATGGCGGTGCCGACATAGGCCAGGGTGCCGAGCCCGATGACCGCCCCCATGGCGGGCCAGTGCCAGCCGAGGAGCACCATGGTGCCGAGCAGCACCACCACGGAGGGCAGCAGGGCGAGGAGCAGGGTGTCGTTAAGCCCGTCGAGGGCCCACATCCCCCGCGAGATCTTGCGGACCGTCGAGCCGGAGAAGCTGTTGGCGTGCCAGTCCGTCGACAGGCGCTGGACCCGGTGGAAGCCGGCCCGCGCCACGTCCGCCATGGTGCCGAGGGTGAGCGGCACCACGAGGGCCCATGCGACGTGGCGCAGGCCGATATGGACCGCACCCAGGGCCGCCATGGCGGCGAAGGCCGGCAACGCCGCCGCGAGGGCCGCGTCGCGGTCGTCCCCCGCGAGGGCATCGACGAGGCGACCGGCATAGAGCGGCAGGAACACGTCCGCGAGGGTGCCACAGGTGATGGCCGCGACGAGGCCGGCGACGAGGCCGAGCCGCGCGCGCCATCGGCGGAACACGAAGGCGAGGACCGCCCGATAGGCGCTTTCGCGCTGGTTACGAACAGACATGGGAACCTCGCGACGCGGATCGCGCGTCGTTCCGGAGGCCGCGGCACGGTGCGAAACCGGCGGCGGACAAAAGGACAAAAGGATCAGAGAAGGGGCGACAGACGGAAGCGGGGCGCCCTCGGGCGCGCGGCTGACGTCAGATCTGGCAGCCGAAGCGGCGGGCGCCGGCACGGACGGGAATCGCTACGATACGCATGCGGCCTCCCTCGTCGGCGCGGGAACAATCGGGCGGTGGGTTGAGCATGGCGCGCAGTGATTCGCAAGCCAACCCGAAGGGGCGACACGCGGATGGAGGCAGGGTGCGTCCCTCACCACCGAGGGCTTCAGGCGGTATTGACGAGACCTTGGAGCAGCGTCCGGTTCGCCGCGACGAGATCCCATAGGATGCGGGTGTTGCGATCGTCGTTCGCGTCCATCCACGCGTCCACGGCCGTCAAGGCAGACGGCGTGCGCCAGTCGCGCATGCCGATCTCGTAGGCCTGCCGGAATTCAGGGTGTGCCGCGTCGGCCTTCAGGATCGCCAGCATCGCGTTCTGACACGGAAGGGGCGTGGCTTCGAAGTAGGTCCATACGCCGGAGCGGACGCCCTGGGCGAACCACGTGAGACGCTCGACGAGACCGAACGCGACCTCCGGCAAGCCGTAGGTCGGCGCCTCGGGATCGTAGCGGCTGCACCCGGCGAGAATGCCGGCGATCCAGACGAGATCCTCGTAGGCCGGCGCCGCGAGCATCCGATCCAGGGTCGCGGACGAGAGAATGATCGGCATGGTCTGCCTCGGCGAGGGTTTCTGCCTCAGCGAGGGTACTTGCCTGGATCGCGCCTCGGAACCCTGTCGTCGCGGACACGATGCTCGGTGCCAACCCGTCAGGGCGCCGGATTCGGGCCGACGAGCCCTTCGAGCAACCCCAGCGCGTCCCCCACGGCCAGACGCCGGATCTCGCCCCGGCCGAGATCGCCGTAGCGCCGCTCCAGATGACGCGTCGGTTCGCCCGTGAGGGCCAGCCCGAAATGCACCAGTCCCACGGGCTTGTCCGCGCTGCCGCCGCCCGGGCCGGCGATGCCGGTGATCGCCACCGCCACATCGGCGCGGGCATGGGCGAGGGCGCCCTCCGCCATGGCGCGGGCCGTCGCTTGGCTGACGGCGCCGTGGGCGGCGATCAGCGCGGCCGGCACGCCGAGGGATTCGGATTTGGCGTCATTGGAATAGGTGACGAAGCCGCGTTCCAGCACCGCCGAGGAGCCCGGCACGGCGGTGAGCAGGGCGGCGGCGAGGCCGCCGGTGCAGGATTCCGCCGTGGCGATTCTCCGCCCCGCCGCCGCGAAGGCGGCGACCAGCGCCTCCGCGCGGGCGAGCAGGGCGGTGTCTGCGATCAAGACCGACGCTCGGACGTCTCGGAGGCGGTGTCGAGATCGATCTCTGGCAGGCGCACGGTGGCGGCGGCCTGGGCGGCGAGGCCCTCGGCCCGGCCGACGAAGCCGAGCTTCTCCGTGGTCGTCGCCTTGATGGAGACGGAGGTCAGCGACACGCCAGCGATCTCGGCGATGCGGGCGCGGATGGCTTCGCGGTGGGCGCCGATGCGCGGGGCCTCGGCCAGCACGGTGATGTCGAGGTGATCGATCTTGCCGCCGCGCGCGCGGACGAGATCGCAGGCATGCGCCAGGAAGCGGTCCGAGGAGGCACCGCGCCACTGCTCGTCGGAGGGCGGGAAGTGAGTGCCGATGTCACCGTCCGCGATGGCGCCGAGCAGGGCGTCGGTGAGGGCGTGGAGCGCCACGTCGCCGTCCGAATGGGCGAGCACGCCCCGGTCGGCCGGGATCTTGATGCCGCCGAGCCAGACGTGATCGCCCTCCGTGAAGGCATGGACGTCGAAGCCGGTGCCGAGGCGGGTGAGGTAGGTGGTCATGCGGGCTCCAGGCTGAGCGGGTTTCGTGAAAGCGGCCGACGCACGTCTCGCCTCAAAGGGAGACGGGGCCGGAAAAGTCGCGGTCGGCGTCGATGAGGTCGGAAGGCTGGGTGATCTTGCGATTGCGCGGGTCGCCCTCGAACACCACCACGGGGAGACCGGCCCATTCGGCGAGCGCCCCGTCGTCGGTGAAGCCGTCGAGGTTCTCCGCGCGCGCGGCGCGATGCGCATCCAGCAGCAGGCGAAAGGCGAAGGCCTGGGGCGTCTGCACGGCGCGCAGGGTTTCGCGGGCCGGCGTCTCGACCACACGGCCGATCCCAGGCGCGATGGTCTCGACGCGCTTGATGGTGTCGGTGACGGCAAGGCCCGGCACGGCGGCGCCGTAGGCGCGCCCGGCCGCCAGGGCGCGGTCGATGAGGGCGGTGTCGACATGCGGGCGGGCGGCGTCGTGCACGAGGACGAGTTCCGGCGTCGCCCCCGTCGCCAGGGCTTCGAGCCCGGCGCGGACGGAGAGCTGGCGCGTGGCCCCGCCCGGTACCGGCGCCCGGAGTTTCTCGCGGTGGGCCGGGTCGAGATCGGCGACGCATTCGTGGTAGAACGCCTCCGCGTCGGCCGCGATGACGGGCTGGATGCAGGTGATAGACTCGTGCGCGGCGAGCGCCGCCAGGGTCCGGGTCAACACCGCCTGGCCGCCGACCCGGCGATACTGCTTGGGCACATCGCCGCCGATGCGGATGCCGCGGCCGGCCGCGACCACCACTGCCGCCGCCTCGAACGCGGTGCCGGCCATGAAAACGCTCCCACCATCGCGTTGCAAGGCCTTGCGGATTGTAAGGGCTTGAACGAGCCCAGCGTTTAAGCGGGGCATGGCGTGAAATCAAATCGCCGGGAGCGCTTGCGCCCGCCGCGGTTTTGACTATTCCTTGAGCACAATGATCCATGATGATTATTTGAGCGTTCTGCGCTCGCCCTCTTCCCCGTCGTCCGCCGTCCCCAGGTCCATCCCGGCGCTGGGCGGTTCCGGCCGGCCGGTGCCCGTCCTGCTGGCGCCGCTCTCGGGCGTCACCGACGTGCACATGCGCCGGATCGCCCGGGCCTGCGGTGCCAGCGCCGTGGTCTCCGAGATGGTGGCGGCGGCCGAGTTCGCGCGCGGCAGCGTCGAGGCCACCCTGCGGGCCGAGGGCGGGGGCATCGAGCCCCACGTCGTCCAGCTCGCCGGCTGCGCGCCCGAGCCCATGGGTTTGGCCGCGCGGATCGCCGAAGAGAACGGCGCCGACGCGATCGACATCAACATGGGCTGCCCGGCCAAGGTCGTGACGGGCGGCGCCTCCGGCTCTGCCCTCATGCGCGACCTCGACGGGGCCACACGCATCCTCGCCGCCGTGCGCGCCGCCGTGTCGATTCCGGTCACGGTGAAGATGCGCCTCGGCTGGGATCATGCCAGCCTCAACGCCGCCAGCCTCGCCCGGCGCGCCGAGGGGCTCGGGCTCAACGCCGTCACGGTCCACGGCCGCACCCGCCAGCAATTCTACAAGGGCAATGCCGATTGGGACGCCATCCGCAGCGTCGTCGAGGCGGTGTCGATCCCGGTCATCGCCAACGGCGACATCACCACCCTCGACGCGGCCCGGACCTGCCTCGCCCGCTCGGGTGCGGCCGGGGTGATGATCGGGCGCGCCGCCGTGGGCCGGCCCTGGCTCGTCGGCGAGATCGCGGCCGGGCTCGCGGGCCGGGCGGGCCCGACCCTGACGAACGCCCGCAAGGCCGCCTTCGCCATCGCCCATTACGAGGGGATCCTCGCCCTCTACGGCGTCCGCATGGGCGTGCGCCATGCCCGCAAGCACCTCGCCGCCTATGCCGAGGCCGGCGGCGGCCTGTCGGCGGACGGGCGCACGCGGCTCCTCACCACCACCGACCCCGCCGTGGTGATCGCCCTGCTGGCTTCGGCGTTCGACGGGGAAGCCCGCGGCGGGGCGACGACGGACGCGGCGATGGAGAAGGCGGCATGACGGGCCCTGACGAGTCCCGCGGCCCGACCGTCGCGGCCCCCACCAGCGAAGCGGTGATCAACGCCCTGCCGCTGCCGGTGCTCACCATCGGGGTCGACGACCGCATCCTCCACGTGAACCACGCCGGCGAATCGTTCTTCGACCATTCCGCCCGGCTGATGCAGCGCCGGCGTCTCGCCGACATCATCCCGTTCGCCTCGCCCATCTCGGCCCTCGTCACAGAGGTCCGCCGCCGCCGGGCCAGCGTCAGCGAGTACGGGGTCGAACTCGTGCATCCGCGCTCGGGGCAGGAGCGCAGCGTCGACGTGTTCGCGACGCCGCTCGGCGACGACGGCGAGGCCGTGGTGCTCATGCTGCAGGAGCGCACCATCGCCGACAAGATGAACCGCCAGCTCACCCACCGGGGGGCGGCCCGCTCCATGGTGGCGCTCGGCGCCATGCTGGCCCACGAGATCAAGAACCCGCTGGCCGGTATCCGGGGGGCGGCCCAGCTCCTTGAGCAATCGGCCGACGACGAGGACCGCCTCCTCACCCGACTCATCTGCGACGAGTCCGACCGGATCGTCCGCATCGTCGAGCGCATGGAGCTGTTCGGCGACGAGCGCCCGGTGGAGCGCGTCTCCGTCAACGTCCACGGCGTGCTCGATCAGGTGAAGCGCTCGGCCCAGTCGGGCTTCGCCCGCCACATCCGCTTCGTCGAGACCTACGATCCGTCGCTGCCGCCGGTGCTCGGCAACCGCGACCAGCTGATCCAGGTGATCCTCAACCTCGTGAAGAACGCCGCCGAGGCCATCGGCGCCGACACGGTGGACGGCGAGATCACCCTGTCGACGGCCTTCCGCACGGGCCTGCGCCTGCAGATCCCGGGCTCGCGCGAACGCGTCAGCCTGCCCATCGAGGTGGCGGTGCGCGACAACGGACCCGGCGTCACCGCCGATCTGCTGCCGGACCTGTTCGACCCGTTCGTGACCACGAAGGCGCAGGGGTCCGGCCTGGGACTTGCTTTGGTGGCCAAGATCGTCGGCGACCACGGCGGCATCGTCGAATGCGATCCCGCGCCGCGCCGCACCACCTTCCGCCTTCTCCTTCCCATGTCGAGCGCCCGTGACGGGCGCGAGTCGAGCGCGGAGCTGTAGAGTCGCTGCATGCCCAACGGCCACATCATCGTCGCGGACGACGACGCCGCCATCCGCACCGTCCTGAACCAGGCGCTGTCGCGGGCCGGCTACGAGGTCCGCACCACCGGCAATTGCGCCACCCTCTGGCGCTGGGTCGCCGAAGGGGAGGGCGACCTCGTCATCACCGACGTGGTGATGCCCGACGAGAACGTGTTCGACCTGCTGCCCCGCATCAAGCGGGTGCGGCCGGAGCTGCCGATCATCGTCATGAGCGCGCAGAACACCTTCATGACGGCGATCCGCGCCTCGGAGCGCGGGGCCTACGAATACCTGCCCAAACCCTTCGACCTGAAGGAGCTCATCGCCATCGTGGGGCGCGCCCTGTCGCGGCCGCGCGGCACGCCGGCCCCCGGCGCCGACCCCGGCAACGAGGATATTCCGCTGGTGGGCCGCTCGCCCGCCATGCAGGAGATCTACCGGGCGCTGGCCCGCCTGATGCCGACCGATCTCACGGTGATGATCACGGGCGAGTCCGGCACCGGCAAGGAGCTGGTCGCCCGCGCCCTGCACGATTACGGCCGCCGCCGCACGGGCCCGTTCGTGCCCGTCAACATGGCGGCGATCCCGCGCGACCTCATCGAGTCCGAGCTGTTCGGGCACGAGAAGGGCGCCTTCACGGGGGCGCTGTCGCGCTCGGCCGGCCGGTTCGAGCAGGCCGAGGGCGGCACCCTGTTCCTCGACGAGATCGGCGACATGCCGATGGAGGCCCAGACCCGGCTGCTGCGCGTGCTGCAGCAGGGCGAGTACACCACCGTCGGCGGCCGGGTGCCGATCAAGACCAACGTCCGCATCATCGCGGCCACGAACAAGGACCTGCGGGTCTCGATCCAGCAGGGCATCTTTCGCGAGGATCTCTTCTTCCGCCTCAACGTCGTGCCGCTGCGCCTGCCGGCCCTGCGCGAGCGCTCGGAGGACGTGCCCGACCTCATCCGGCACTTCTTCGTCATGGTGGAGCGCGAGGGCCTGAGCCGCAAGCAGCTCGACGGCGAGGCCATGGAGCGATTGAAGCGCTACCGCTGGCCCGGTAACGTCCGCGAACTGGAGAACCTCGTCCGGCGCCTCGCCGCCCTCTACCCGCAGGAGACCATCACCGGGCCGGTGATCGAGGCGGAGCTCGACACCCTGCCGCTCGCCCAGAGCGCGCCCGCCAACGGCACGGCCCGCAAGGCCGCCGGGGAGGGCGAGACCCTGTCGGGTGCCGTGGAGCGGCACTTGGCCGAGTATTTTGGCAATTATCGCGATACCCTGCCGCCGCCGGGCCTCTATCACCGCATCCTGCGCGAGATCGAAGGCCCCCTCATCGGCGCGGCGCTGGCGGCCACGCGCGGCAACCAGATCCGCGCGGCGGAGCTGCTCGGGGTCAACCGCAACACCCTGCGCAAGAAGGTGCGCGACCTCGACCTGCAGGTGTTCCGCAACGCCCGGTGACGCAGGCGCGGGGGGTGGGACGAGGGACCGGGACTTGACGATGCCGTGAGGGAGGGACGCGCGGCGGATGATCGGGGCATCTGCATGCGTTCACGACGCATGCGCCCACGACATCGCTCGCGTCGTCATGCGGCGTTGGCCCGGTCCGCGCCCTGTGGCCTAAGACCGGCCAGCCCGAATCCCTCCTGCCGGAGTCTCATGCCCCCGTTCACACGCCGCCCGCCCCACGGCGACCCCACCGTCATGCGCCTCATCCAGACCGCTTCGGGGCGGCGCTCCCTCGTGCTGCACCTCGTGATCGTGCTGGTGCTGCTGGCCACCGCCAAGGGCTTCGACGGATCGAGCCACACCGCCAACCATTGGATCGTGCTCGTCGTCTACGCCGTCTGCTCCATCTGCCTCGGCCTCGCCGACTGGCGCGAGGCCCATCGCGGCCGCCGCCGGGAATACGGCGGCACCGATCCGGACAAGGCGGCCGACACGGAATGGCTCGCCTGGACGGCGACGCTCCTCAATGCCGGCGTCGCCCTGTTCCTCGTGGTCGAGCACATGCTCGTCGGCGCGGTGGAAACCGAGGAGACCGCGACAGCGGTGAGCCGGCTCCCCGCCTTCCTGCTCCTGCTCCAGACGGGCTTGAGCATGCGGGTCCTGCACACGGCGGTGTTCGCGGGCCTCGTCAGCCTCGCCTGGGGCAGCACCATCCTGTTCGCCTCCGCATACCCCGAGAGCGCCCTGCTCGGCCCGCACGTCACCCTCGACGAGGAGGTGCCGGGCCTGCTCACCTTCATGGCCGCGAGCCTCGTGGTGATCGACGGGGTGCGGCGCCTGCGCTCGGCCGTGACCACCGCCCTGCGGATGGAGCGCGAGCGCACCACCCTGGCGCGGTTCGTCCCCACCCGGGTGGTCGGCGAACTCGCGAGCGCGGGCCTCGAAGCCGTGCGCTCGCGCCATGCCTGCCTGTTCGCCCTCGACCTGCGCGGCTTCTCGGCCTTTACCCGCGAGCATGCGCAGGAGGAGGTGGTGCGCGCCCTCCTCGATGTCCGCGCCCTGACCCACGTGGCGGTGACGGAGCACGGCGGCATCGTCGACAAGTACGTGGGCGACGGAATCCTGGCGCAGTTCGTTGTCGGGCGCCCGCAGGCCCAGGCCCATGCGGCGCTGGCCTGCGGGCGCGCCATCGTCGCGCGCCTCGCAGCCCTCAACGCCGAGCGGGCCCGCGAAGGGCGGCCGACCCTGCGCATCACCATGGCGCTCCATTGCGGCGAGGTGCTCGTCGGGGTGTTCGACGACGGCCACCGGGCCGAGTTCACGGTGCTCGGCCAGGCGATGAACACCCTCGCGCGGATCGAAGCGCGGGCCAAGGCGGCGGACCTGACCCTAACCGCGTCGGACGTCTTCCTGCGCCTCCTCGGCCCGGCGATCCGCTCGGGCCTGACCCTTTCGGCCATGCCGCCCTCGGAGTGCCGCGACACCCGCGACCTGGCGCTCTACGCGGTGGCGTGGGCCGACGCGCCGGCAGAAACCGCACTGAATCCGGCCGCGTGACGCGAGAGAAGCGCCTGTGCTTAATCCGCGATGCCGCGTGCGTCGCGACACGTCGTATCCGGCAAAGGCACCCTATATCAGTATCAGACGCAACGGAAACAGACCGTACCGCCGGACTGTACTGATCAGGAGCTAGTAGACCATTATGATGACCCGTATCGCCGCCGCCACCGCCGCCCTGGTCCTTGGTGTTGCTTCGATCTCGTCCGCGATGGCCTTTGATCGCCCGGCCCGCTACACCGGGTTCGCCAACGACACCGAGACGACCGGCACGCTCTACGGCAACCCGCAATCCCGCTCGCCCGCGAATTGCCCGGTGAGCTCCGCCGCCGAGGGCAACGCCAACCAGCAGAACTTCCCGGTCAAGCAGTACGGCCAGACCGCGGGTGGCAACCGTTGCTGAACCGGTCCCTCAAGGCGGTCTCGCTGATCTGGAACGGGTTCTCCTACGCCATGGCGGTCGCCTTCGTGGGCGGCCTGGTCTTCACCCTCATCGGCGCATCCCAGGCCCTGCTCGGCCTGTAGACGCCCCGGGGCGATGGGAAACGAAGAACGGCGGGGCTCGGGGCCCCGCCGTCTTTCGTTCTCGTTCCGCGACTGCCCGCGGGCTCACGCCAGGGCGGGCTTGCCCACGGCCACGGGCGCGCCGCCGAGCCCGAGCCACTCGCGCCGCATGGGACGCAGGACGAACCAGGCGAGGGCGGCGGTGAGGAGGTCGAGGCCGATGGCGATGCCGAACACCGGGATCCACGACCCTTGCGCGGCGTAGATCATCGCCGCAACGGGGCCGCCCAGCAGCGAGCCCACACCCTGCGCCATGTACAGGAAGCCGTAATTCGTGGTGGCGTGCTTGGTGCCGAAGGTGTCGGTGAGGAGCGACGGGAACAGGGAGAAGATCTCGCCCCAGGCGAAGAACACGACGCCCGACAGCAGGGCGAACGCGTAGGCGTTCTCGCGGAACACCAGCATCAGCGCGATGGCGACGGCCTCGGCCGCGAACGCGATGGCCATGGTCTTCTCCCGGCCGATCCGGTCCGAGACCCAGCCGAAGAACGGGCGGGTGAGGCCGTTGGTGATCCGGTCGAACGTCAGGGCGAAGGGCAGGGCGGCAAAGCCGAACACGATGGCGTCGGCGACCCCGAAGTCGCGGGCGAAGGAGGCGAACTGCGCCACCACCATCAGGCCGCCCGTGGACATCATCGTCATCATCACGAACATCAACCAGAACAGCGGCGTGCGCAGCATCTCCTTCGGCGCCGTGTCGTGGGTGCAGGTCGAGAGGTTGCGGGCCGGCGCCGGCAGGGCCTCGCCGGGGCGCGGGGCGCGCAGGCCGAGGGCCGCCAGCACGCCGACGATGCCGAGCACGATGCCGAAGGTGTTCAGGGTCTCGCGGTAGCCCGAGGCCGCCATCATGTTGGTGATGGGGAAGGTGGTGAGCAGGGCGCCCATGCCGTAGCCGGCCGCAACCACGCCGACGGCGAAGCCCCGCCGGTCGGGAAACCATTTCACCATCAGGCCGACGATGCCGACATAGACGATGCCGGTACCGAGACCGCAGAACAGGCCGTAGGTGGCGTAGAGGCCCCACAGGCTGTCGATCCGGGCGGCGAGCACCCAGCCGAGGCCCGAGAGCGCGGCGCCCAGCGCGATCATCACCTTCGGGCTGAACCGCTCGATGAGGTAGCCCTGCACGGGCGAGAAGAACGTCTGCAGGACGATGACGATGGTAAAGGTGACCTGGATGGCGGCCAGCGTCGCGCCGGTGGTCGCCATCAGCGGCTTGGTGAAGAGGGTCCAGACATACTGGGGACTGGAGATCGCCATCATGGCGACGAGGCCGAGGCCGAGTTGCAGCCAGCGCTGGCGGGAGACGATCGTATCCATAATTCACTCCTGAGGCGGAGCGCCCGAAGCATACGCCGTGCCAGGATGTCCGGTGTCGTCTGGTCGTTCGGCGTCAACGCACGGCCGTGACCAGCCAGCACGCCGCTCCGAGCCGCACCGCTTCGTTCGAGACCCTCTCCGCGAAGTCGCGCAGGACGATCGCGTGGGCGCGGCTGCGGATCTCGGGGGTCTGATCGCGGACGAGGCGGGAAGCCGGGCCGAGGTCGAGGGCGAAGTTCGCCGCCGCCTCGGCCGCTTCCCGGGGGTCGCCGGCCTCGGAGTGACCGAGCACGAGGGGCTCGTCCACGGGCATGAGGGCGATGTCGCGGAACCCGGCGGCGGCCAGGATGCCGGGCAGCCGGGCCGGATCGGCGAACCGGAACGGGCCGGCGGCGTCGAAGGGCGTCGGCTCCGGCTCCGGCAGCAGGGCGCGGACGAGGCCGAACGGGTGGTCGATCCAGGCGTTCTCGGCTTGGGCTCGCCAGCACAGCATCGTCAGCCGACCCTCCGGCCGCAGGGCGCGGTGGAGGTTGGCGAAGGCGGCGATCGAATCGTCGAAGAACATGATCCCGAAGCGCGAGATCAGGTGCGTGAACGCCGCGTCCGCGAAGGTGTGCGTCTGTACGTCGGCTTCCACCAGGACGATGGGGGCGCCGCCGGGCGGCCGGGAAGCGGCCCGGCGCGCGGTGACGGCGAGGAGGGGCGCCGAGACGTCGGCGGCGGTGACGCGGCCGGACGGACCGACGATGTCGGCGGCCCGCAGGGCGGTGGCACCAGCACCGCACCCGACATCGAGCACGGCGTCTCCGGGGCGCAGGGCGGCGCCCGCGAACAGGCGTTCGGTCAGCGGCGCGAACACCCGATCGAAGGTCGCCTGATGGCGGGCCCAGCGGGCGCCCGCGTCGCCGTTCCAATAATCGCTCTGGGTCTGCTCGGATGCCGCCATGGAGTTTGAACCGCTCTGTGCCTGATGCTCTGGCGCGCGAAACGCGCCGGGCCGGCTTCTACAGCCCTTCGGACCCGCCGTCCGAGCGCGGATCGTGCACCGCCTCGATGCGGCAGTTGCCGGGGTGACGGATCAGCATGCCGGCATGGCCCAGCGAATCGATGTAGGCGCCGCCGAGTTCCTCCACCGTGTGCCCCATGGCGCCGAGGGCGGCGATGCAGGCGGGGTCGAACCGGTCCTCGACCTTGACGGTGAGGGATTCCGCCCCCCAGGTCCGGCCGTAGAGCAGGCGCGGCGCGTCCACCGCGGCGGCCGGGCTCATGCCGTAATCGGCGTAGCGGGCGAAGATCTGGGCCTGGAACTGGGGCTGGCCGTCGCCCCCCATGGAACCGTAGGCCATCACCCGGCCGTCGTCGAAGGCGGCAAGCGCCGGGATCAGGGTGTGGAACGGGCGCCGGCCCGGCTCCAGGGGATTGACGGCGTTGGGGTCGAGGGAGAACGACGTGCCGCGGTTCTGCCAGTGGATGCCGGTCTTCGGCAGCACCACGCCGGAGCCGTACTCCCAGTAGATCGACTGGATGTAGGAGACGGCGAGGCCGTCCTTGTCGATCGCCCCCATCCACACGGTGTCGCCCTCGCCGGGGTTGCGCAGGGGCAGGGTGGCGGCGCGGCGCATGTCGATGGCGGCGGCCTCGCGGTCGAGGCGGGCGGGGTCGAGGAAGCGCGCGGGATCGACGCTGAGGCGGTCGAAATCCGTGACGATGCGGTCACGGATGGCGAAGGCGCGCTTCGTCGCCTCGATGAGCCCGTGATAATGCGCCGTCGTCTCGGGCCGGGTGACGCCGAGGCGGTCGAAGATCCCGAGGATCAGCAGGGCGGCGATGCCTTGGGTCGGGGGCGGGAAGTTGTAGAGGGTGGCGTCGCGCCGGCGCAGGCTGAGGGCCTGGCGCTCGCGCGGCGCGTAGGCTTCGAGATCGGCCCGGGTCACGGGCGACCCGAGATCGGCGAGGTCGGCGGCGATCTCGCGGCCGAGATCCCCCCGGTAGAAGTCGTCGAGGCCCGCATGGGCGAGCTGCGCCAGGGTGTCGGCGAGGCCCGGCAGGCGCCGGATCGCACCGGCCGCATACGGCTTGCCGTCGTCGAGGAAGGTTTCGGAGAAATTCGGCTGGTCGTGGAGGGTGTCGATCTCCTTCGGCACGTAGCGCGCCTCCGAGGGCGAGACGGCGACGCCGTCGCGGGCATGCCCGATGGCGTCGGCCAGGAGGGTCTCCAAAGGCAGGCGCCCGCCCAGCGCCTTGGCGAGATCGAGGGCGAGCCTCCAGCCGCCGATGGCACCCGCCACGGTCAGGGCCGCGTCGGCGCCGCGCGACGGCAGCACGTCGTAGCCCTTGCCGCGGTAGCGGGGAATCGTGGCCAGCGCGCCGGCCGGGCCGCAGGCTTCGATGCCGCGCACCCGGCCGCCGCGCTCGCGGACCAGCCAGAACCCGTCGCCGCCGATCCCGTTCATGTGCGGGTAGACCACCGCGATGGTCGCCGCCATGGCCGCCATGGCCTCGATAGCGTTGCCGCCCTGCGCCAGGACGTGCTGGCCGGCGCGGGCGGSGAGCCGATGGGGCGCGGCCACGGCGGCGGTCGCGAAGACGGGTGTGTCGGGCATGGGGGTCTCTTGACTGGGATGGCGCGAGGATAATGAATTTTGGTCACGGGTCGATGGCGGGGCGCAAGGCAGGGTTCGTGCCCTGCCCAAACCAGCTTGCTCGATCCATCGATGTTGACGAGACTGATCGAATGCCACTGCGTTCCTCTCAGGACAGCCTCACGATTCGCAACCTCGATCCGGGGTTGAAGGAACGGCTACGCGTCCGCGCCGCCCGGAATGGGCAATCCATGCAAGCCGAGGCCCGCCATATCCTCGAAGGCGCCCTCGGCGAATCCAATGACCGTCAGGCCGGCAATCTCTACGAGCGCATACGGGCGCGGTTCGCTCCCCTGGGAAGCATCGAGATCGACGTGCCCGCACGCGGGCCGCCCCGCGATCCGCCCGTGCTCGAGTGAAGTTTCTCCTGGATACCAACGTCCTGTCCGCCATGATGACAGGCAGGGGCACTCCGGAGGTGGCGGCGTGGATTGCGATCCGCAGCACAGAGAGCCTGTTCACGGCGTCCATCTGCGAAGCCGAGATTCTCGCCGGTTTGGCCATCATGCCTGACGGGCGCCGGCGTTCGGCGCTTGAATTGTCCGCCCACGCCATGTTCGCGGAGGATTTTCGTGGACGGGTCTGGGCCTTCGACGCTGAGGCCGCACGAAGCTATGCCGGCATTTTCGCGGCGCGGCGGCGAACGGGCAGGCCCATTGCGACGATGGACCTGATGATTGCAGCCATCGCGCGCACGAGAGACGCTGTCGTCGTCACACGCAACGTGGCGGATTTCCTCGATTGTGGGCTGACGATCGAGAACCCATGGTTGCCCTGACGTCGACCGATCGCTCGCCCGCCCTCGTCGTCGGCGCCATGACCATCCGCCGCTTCGACGGCTCTTCCCGGCCCAATTCGTATTAATTTCGCCACACTGTTGTGGCGATGCATCACGCATGGCGTGGCTGCGGCGTTTCAAGGCATCGAAGGGTTCTGGGGAGGCGTCCGGCACGGCCGGAACGCCGCCGGATTCCGATGCGGCTCCGTTGAAGCCGCCGCCGCGCGGACCCGGCTGGGTCGGGGCCCTGGTGGTGGTCACCGCCCTCGTCTCGGCCATCGCCACCTTCCTGATCCTGGCCGGGGTGATCCGGGTGACGCCGACGCCCACCGTCGGGCTGACACTGCTCGGCATCAACGTCGTCCTCGTGCTCGGTCTCATCGTCATCATCGCCTGGGAGGCGCGGGTCTTCCTGCACGCGCGCCGCACCAACGCGGCGGTGGCCCGGCTCCACACCCGCATCGTCGGCCTGTTCTCCCTCATCGCCATCCTGCCCACCGTGCTGCTCGCCGTGGTGGCGGCCGTGACCATCGACCGGGGCCTGTCGCTGGGCTTCACCGACCGGGTCCGCGACGTGGTGCTGAAATCCGTCGAGGTGGCGGATGCCTATCAGGAGAACCAGTGCCAATCGCTCGCACGCGAGATCCGGATTCTGGCCGACGACCTCACCCGGGCACGGCCGAACTTTGACGTGAACCGGCAATGGTTCGAGAGCTTCCTCACCACCCGCGCCACGGCCCTCGGCCTGCCCGTCGCCGAGATCATGCGCGGCCCCGATTCCGTGGTGGCGCGCGCGCAGATCGATCCCTTGAAGGACCGGCGTCTGCCCTCGGCCGCCGCCTTCGAGGACGCGGCGAAATCCACCGACCCCATCTGCCTCGTGCCGAGCGAGGGCCGGATCTTCGCCGCCCTGTTTCGGATGACCGCCTATGACGGCGCCGTGCTGCTGGTGCAGCGCGAGGTCAGCCAGCTCGCCGTCGAGTTCCCCGGCGTGTCGCGGGCGGCGGCGGCCGAGTACCTCACCTACGATTCCCTGAAGCGCTCGATCCAGATCAGCTTCGCCTCCGTCTTCGTGCTCATCGCCCTCATCGCCCTGCTGTCGGCGGTATGGTTCGGGTTGAACTTCGCCAACCGCTTCGTGGCGCCCATCCGTCGGCTCATCAACGCCGCCGATCAGGTCGCGTCGGGCAACTTCTACGCCCAGGTCCCGGCCCGGAAGAGCGACGGCGACCTCGCGCACCTGTCCGAGAGCTTCAACAAGATGACGCAGGAGCTCAGGCGCCAGCACGACGGGTTGATGGCGGCGAGCGACCTCATCGACCGGCGTCGGCGCTTCACCGAGGCCGTGCTGTCGGGCGTCTCGCCGGGCGTCATCGGCGTCGATGCGGGGGGACGCGTCACCATCGCCAACCCCTCCGTGGAGCGCACCCTCGGGCTGACGGCGGACGCCATCGTGGGCCAGCCCCTGATCCAGGCCGTGCCCGAGCTGGCGCCGCTGTTCCCCGAGGGCGGCGAGGGCCGTCAGCGCGCCCTTCAGCAGCAGATCCAGCTCACCCGCGACGGGCGCGAGCGCACGGTGACGGTCCGGGTCACCAGCGAGCAGGCGCAAGGCGGCGCCCGCGGTTTCGTGGTGACGCTCGACGACATCACCGACCTCGTCTCGGCCCAGCGCACCTCGGCCTGGGCCGATGTGGCCCGCCGCATCGCTCACGAGATCAAGAACCCGCTGACGCCGATCCAGCTCTCGGCCGAGCGCATCCGGCGCAAATACGGAAAAGTGATCGTCGCGGACAAGGACGTGTTCGACCAGTGCACGGCGACGATCATCCGCCAGGTCGACGAGATCAAACGCATGGTCGACGAGTTTTCGTCCTTCGCCCGGATGCCGAAGCCGGCCATCGCCCAGAACGATCTCAGCGAGATCACCCGCCAGAACCTGTTCATGATGCGCGTGGCCCACCCGGACATGGAGTTCGGCTTCTCGGAGGCCGGGACCGAGCGGGTGCTCGCGGCCTTCGACATCCGTCTTTTGTCCCAGGCCATCACCAACATCCTCAAGAACGCCGTCGAGGCGGTGCAGGCGGTGCCGGAGGCCGATCTGGGCAAGGGGAAAGTCGACGTGCGCCTCATCCTCGAGGAGGGCTTCGCCGTCATCGAGGTCACCGACAACGGCAAGGGATTTCCCGCCGAGGGGCGCCAGCGCCTGCTTGAGCCCTATATGACCACCCGCGAGGGTGGGACGGGACTCGGCCTCGCCATCGTCAGCAAGGTGCTGGAAGAGCACGGCGGCGGGATCGAACTCAACGACAACCCCGAGGGACGGGGCGGACGCGTGCGGATGCGCGTGCCGCAAGTTCCGCAGGAGAAGGCCCCCCCGGGGCAGACGACGCCGGAGGGCCAACCCTCCGCGCAGGATGAGAAGGGCGCCGCGCGGACGGCCCCCCCAATCGCGGAGATGCAGTCATGAGCGCCGATATCCTGATCGTCGACGACGAGGCCGACATCCGCGACCTCGTCGCCGGCATCCTCGACGACGAGGGCCACCGCACCCGCACGGCCGGCGGCTCCGACGAGGCCCTGGCGGCCATCGAATCGCGCCGGCCCCACCTCGTCTTCCTCGACATCTGGCTCCAGGGCTCGCGCCTCGACGGGCTGCAGGTGTTGGATCAGATCAAGGCGGGCCACCCCGATCTGCCCGTCGTGATGATCTCGGGTCACGGCAACATCGAGACCGCCGTGGCGGCCATCAAGGCGGGCGCCTACGACTTCATCGAGAAGCCGTTCAAGGCCGACCGGCTCATCCTGGTGGCCGAGCGCGCCCTGGAGGCCTCCCGCCTCAAGCGCGAGGTGCGCGACCTCAAGACCCGCTCGGGGCAGGCGAGCCGCCTCGTCGGTGCCTCCGTGGTGTGCAACCAGCTGCGCCAGACCGTGGAGCGCGTGGCGCCCACCAACGCCCGGGTGATGATCCTCGGGGCGCCGGGCTCCGGCAAGGAGCTCTCGGCCCGCACCCTGCACGCCACGTCGACGCGCGCCAACGGCCCGTTCGTGGTGATCAACGCCGCCACCATCACCCCCGACACCATGGAGGCCGAGCTGTTCGGCGTCGAGGCGGGGGAGGGGCGGGCGCGGCGGGTCGGCGCCCTGGAGGAGGCCCATGGCGGCTCGCTCTACATCGACGAAGTCGCCGACATGCCGCGCGAGACCCAGAACCGCATCCTGCGGGTCCTCGTCGACCAGAACTTCCAGCGCGTCGGTGGCACCACCCGGGTGCACGTCGATGTCCGCATCATCTCGTCGTCGTCGCGCGATCTCGCCGAGGAGATCGCCGCCGGCCGCTTCCGCGAGGATCTGTTCCACCGGCTGTCCGTGGTGCCGATCCGGGTGCCGGCCCTGTCCGAGCGCCGCGAGGACGTGCCCGAGCTGATCGCGTTCTTCATGGAGCAGATCTCGGGTGCCACCGGCCTGCCGCGCCGGCGCATCGCCGACGACGCCATGGCGGTGCTGCAATCGCACGACTGGCCCGGCAACGTGCGTCAGCTGCGCAATAACGTCGAACGCCTGATGATCCTCACCCACACCGACCCGGAGCAGGAGGTCACCTCCGAGATGCTCCCGACCGAGATCGGGGCCCTGGTGCCAACGACGCCCAACGGCTCGGGTGGCGAGAAGCTCATGAGCCTCGCGCTCCGCGAAGCCCGCGAGATCTTCGAGCGCGAGTACCTCGTGGCGCAGATCGCCCGATTCTCGGGCAACATCTCGCGCACGGCCGAGTTCATCGGCATGGAGCGTTCGGCCCTGCACAGGAAACTGAAGTCCCTCGGCATCGGCCCCTGAGGCGCGGCACGGACGATGCCGGGCGCATGGCCGGCAGACGGGCTTGCCAACACGGGCTGCCAACACGGGCTTGCCGAGCCTGACTTTTGGAGCCGGACTCTCCGAGCCGGACTTGCATCGCTGCGCCGATGCACGTGTAATGGTGTCCGCGGGGGGCACCGGATCAAGTCGTCGCTCCAAACACCCCGCACCCGACTGATGAGAACCCGTCATTCGCGGCGGGCGGCAGTTTGATCAAGGATAAGAACAATGGCGGGCGAACGCGCTCAAAACCTGCAGGACACGTTCCTGAACCACGTTCGAAAGAACAAGATCCCGCTCACCATCTTCCTCGTCAACGGGGTCAAGCTTCAGGGCGTGGTGACGTGGTTCGACAATTTCTGCGTCCTCCTTCGTCGCGACGGCCATTCCCAGCTCGTTTACAAGCACGCCATCTCGACCATCATGCCGGGCCATCCCGTGCAATTGTTCGAGCCGGACGAGACCGCCCCGGTGGAGAAGGCGCTGGCCTGAGCGATTGCGGGGACGCTTGAGGAAACGGGCGTCTCCTGCGCAGTGTCATCCCGGGGCAGCGCAGCGGAACCCGGGATCCAGAAACACAAGGTCCGCCGAATTTTTCCGCAATCTGCAGATCTGGATTGCACGCCTTCGGCGCGGCCGTCCGGGTTGGCTCAGCGCACGCCCCGGAACGACGGTGGTGTGGCCTGCGATCGCTTCGATCTCCTCCGATGGAAGGGGTCCGTTTGATCCGAGGAGAGTCGAAGGCCTGTTTCCCCGGATTAGCACCCCGCGCCCTTGTCTGGCGTGTCCGCGCGCCCAATGTCCTGAGATCACAGGACAGGGTCTGACGCGTAGCCTATGACGGAAATCATGACGCCCGGCGAAGCCCGGCTCCAGGCGATGGCCGCCCCCGAGGGCGACATCGCGGCCGCGACCCACACCCTCGTCGTCGGGCCGTATCTCGGCCGGGTCGCGCAGCGCAGTGTCGGGAGCGTCCACAACACAGAGATCCTGCGCTCCAACGAAGCGCGCCTCGACGAGGCCTCGGGCCTCGCCGCCGCCATCGAGCTCGACGTGGTCGAGGCGATCTTCGCGCCGGTGCAGCGCATCCGGCCGTCGACCTATCTCGGCAAGGGCCGCGTCGAGGAACTCGCCGGCGTGATCAAGGCGCGCGAGATCGGCCTCGTGGTGATGGATTGCGCCCTGTCGCCAGTCCAGCAGCGCAATCTTGAGAAGGAGTTCGGCTGCAAGGTCATCGACCGCACCGGCCTCATCCTCGAGATCTTCGGGCGCCGCGCCTCGACGCGCGAGGGCACGCTGCAGGTCGAGCACGCGCATCTGGCCTACCAGCGCAGCCGCCTCGTGCGGTCCTGGACCCACCTGGAGCGCCAGCGCGGCGGCTTCGGCTTCCTCGGCGGCCCCGGCGAAACCCAGATCGAAGCCGACCGCCGCATGATTCAGGAGCGGATGACGAAGATCGAGCGCGAACTCGACGGCGTCACCCGCACCCGCGGGCTCCACCGGCAGGGCCGGGCACGGGTGCCGTATCCCATCGTTGCCCTCGTCGGCTACACCAATGCCGGCAAGTCGACCCTCTTCAACGCCCTCACCAAAGCCCAGGTGATGGCGCAGGACATGCTGTTCGCCACCCTCGACCCGACGGCCCGCGCGACCAAGCTGCCGCATGGCGAGACGGTGATCCTGTCCGACACGGTGGGTTTCATCTCCGAGCTGCCGACCTCCCTCATCGCGGCCTTCCGGGCCACGTTGGAGGACGTGATCGAGGCCGACATCCTGCTCCACGTCCGTGACGTGTCGCACGGCGACAGCGAGGCCCAGGCCGAGGATGTCGGCGCGGTCCTGCGCGAACTCGGGATCGAGACTAGCGCCACCCGGATCATCGAGGTCTGGAACAAGGCCGACCTCCTGGATCCGGCCGAGCGCACGCGCCTGCTCAACCTCAGCGCGCAGGGGCGCACGGATCGGGACAGCGACGCGCCGGTCCTCGTCTCGGCCCTCACGGGGGAGGGGCTCACGGCGCTCACCAGCCGGATCGAGGCCCGCATCGCGCGCCAGCGCTCCACCTTCGCGGTGGTGCTGCCGCCCGAGGACGGGGCGTCCCTGCACTGGCTCTACGAGAACGGCGAGGTTCTGGACAGGCGCGAGGAGGAGGGCGGCACCATGCACCTCGCCTTCCGCATCGCCCCCGAGAAGGAGCCACGCTTCCTCAACCGGTTCGCCGGCGCGCGCCGGCTTAACCGGGTCGGTTAGCGGCCCCGCTCACGCACCCCGCGCCGCCGGCATCAATCCCGCAGCGGCGCGGCCTTCGTGTGCCCGAGCTTGTCGAAGAACGCTTCGAGGACGTTGACGTAGTCGTCGGTCCAGGGCCGGCGCGTCATGTCGGGGGCGACGGGCGTCCAGCCCAGCCGCACGGCTTCCCGTTCGACCACCGGATCGCGGGTGGCGATGACGACCAGGGCGGGCGCGCGGTAGTGGGCCTCGAAGGGCTCGTCGAGCCGGTCGAGGCGCTGGAGGAGGGTCAGGCCCTGCTCGGCGGCGACGCGCGCCAGGGCCGGCCGCAGATCGAAATGGCGGTTGGAGATGTGGAGCGCGAGGACGCCCTGCGCGTCGAGACGGCTGCGGTAGAGCGCCAGGGCCTCACCCGTGAGCAGGTGCATCGGGATCGCGTCGGACGAGAACGCGTCGACGATGAGCACGCGTACCGAACCGGTCTCGGCGGCGAGGGCCAGGCGGGCGTCGCCCTGGACGATCCGGGCCGAGGGCGTGCATTCCTGGAGGAAGCGGAACCGGGCGGGGTCGGTGGCGAGGCGGATGACCACGGGATCGATCTCGTAGAACGTCCAGGCTTCCCCGGGTTCGGACTGGCAGGCGAGGCTGCCGGCGCCGAGGCCGACCACGGCCACCGCCGACAGGGGCCCGTGCGCCGCGCGGCCGACCGCGAGGACATCCGCGATGGCGTTGCCGGGCGCGTAGTAGGTGGTGGATTCGGGCCGCCCGAGGGCGGGCCCGCCATCGTCCGCGCGGATGCGGATGGCGCCGTGCAGCGTGGTTCCGTGCGTGAGCAGGCGGAAGCGGCCCGACGCATCGGTCTCGATGCGATGGACCCCGAAGAAGCTGCGCCGGCTCTCGTAGTCCCGGGCGACGAGGTGCGGCATCGCCAGGCCGAGGGCGCAGAGCAGCGCGGCAAAGCCGACGACCCGCCGCGGCGCGCGCCAGCTCACCAGAAGCCCGGCCATCAGAACGATCATCGCCAGGTGGGGCGCGAGGCCCGGGACGCACCATCCCAGCACCCCGACGATTCCGACGACCGCGCCGGCGAGCAGGGCCGGGCGCAGCCGGTGCCGCAGGTCGGGGCGCACGCGGCGCAGGCCCGCGAAGGTGCCGGGGCGGCAGGCCAGGGCCGCGACGAGCAGCAGCGGGTATTCCGCCACCGTCGGGAACAGCCGCGGGGCGATCAGCGCCGCGAACAGGCCCCCGAGCATGCCGCCGAGCGACGTGAACAGGTAGAACTCGGTCAGGCGTCGTGCGGACGGCCGCAGCCCGTAGACGGCCCGGTGGGCGACGAGGCTCGCGACGAAGCCGAGCCCGAGGCTCAAGGGCAGATCGATCAGGAACGGCAGGCGTACGATGACGGCGACGCCCAGGACCACGGCCGTCCCGGCCGTCAGCAGGACGGCGAGGGGGCGGTCCGGCCAGGTGGCGAGGGGCCGGAAGGTGATGACGAAGGTCAGGAGATAGAGGGCCAGCGGGATGACCCACATGAGGGGGATCGCCGCCACATCGGTGGTGATGTGGGCCGTGACCGCGACGAGCAGGCCCGACGGCACGGCCGAGAGGCCGATCCAGGCCAGGCGCCGGGACGGGCCGATGGACTCGGCCTCGGCCTCCGGCGCGCGAACCGGCCTTCGCGCCGCCCGCATCACCGAGAGGGCGCAGGCCGCCAGTGCGCAGGCCCCGAGGCCGTAGCCGACCGACCACAGCCGCGTCTGCTCGGCGAGGCCCAGCATCGGTTCGATGGCGAGGGGATAGGCGAGGAGGGCCGCGAACGATCCGAGGTTCGAGGCCCGGTAGAGGAAGTACGGGTCCGCCGCCGCCGGGTCGTCCGAGCGGGCGAACCAAGCCTGAAGCAGGGGCGCGCTCGCCGAGAGGGCGAAGAACGGCGCGCCGACGGAGGCGAGGAAGAGGCCGACCAGCCACAGGGCCTCGTCGCCCGTGCCGACGCTCCCGTATCCGGCGGCGATCCCGATGGGCAGGAACGCGGCGCCGCCGAGCAGCACGAGGCCGTGCACGGTCGCGGCGATCCGGAACGGCAGCCACCGAGTGAGGGCGTGGGCGTAGGCGTAGCCCGCGAGCAGCAGGGCCTGGAAGAACACCATGGCGACGGACCACACCCCCGGCGTGCCGCCGAGGACGGGCAGGATCCGCTTGGTGAAGATCGGCTGCAGGCTGAACAGCAGGAAAGCCGCCAGCATCAGGGTGCCGGAGAACAGCGCCACCTGCGTCAGGCCGCGGCCGGGCAATCCGCGCTCCGGACATGACGCCCGGGCGGACCCGTCGGGTCCCATCGCGCCGGTCTCGCTGGCTTGCATCGGTCGGGTCTCGCGTCGTTCTAACCGACACCTTGGACCAGGAGACTTAAGGAGTGGCTGACGGCCCCCCCGCGGTGACCCGAGTTTCGCGCAAGCCTCCGGCGGTCGACGCCAGCGCCGAGGGCGCCAAAACAAAAAACCGTCCCTCCCGGGGGAGGAACGGCGTGTTGTGTCCGGGGACCCGCGGACCCGTAGGTCCGCGATCAGTCCTTGTCGGATCAGTACTTGCGGATGATCGGAGCCGGTGCGGCAGCGGCAACGGCGGTGGGCGAGTACAGCGGAACGATCAGGCGGAACCAACCTTCGACCGTGTCGGTGCGACGGTTGACGTTGGCATTGGCGACCGTGGTGGCGACGTAGGCCTGGGCGGTGACGGGCCCGAAGTCGTAGCCGATGAGACCACCGACCGAGAAGTTGCCACGGTTGCCGGCGGCGAGGCTGGCAGCGCTGATGTCGAAGTTCATCGTGCCGTAACCGATGACACCGATCTCGAACTTGCCGAACTTCTTGGTCGCGGTCAGGTCGAGGTTGAGCGAGTCGGAGATGATGAACGGACCGCGGGTGCCGAAGGTATTGTTGCCACCGAACGAGGCCGGCGAGTCGTAGATGTTCGCGGTCAGGTTGGCGGTGAGGTTGTAACCATCGCCGGTGTAGCTGGCGGCGACGCCCATACGGTAGGTGTTGGAGGCGAGGAACGGCAGGACCGGCGAGCTGGCCGTGGTGCCGGCATTGTTCACGAGGACGCCGCGACCGGCATTGAGCTCGTTGAGGTACACGCCGCCGAGCAAGCTGACGCCGAAGTTGTTGCCGAGATCGAAGGCCCAGATGCCGCCGACGAAGGTGCCGACGTTGATGGACAGGTCACGCGAGCCGTTGGCGCCGCCGTTCTTGCCGAAGGCGAACACGGTCGGGGGAGCGACGAGGAGCTCGACGCGGCCGCCGAACGGCACGAACGGGGTCGACCAGACGAGCACGGGGACGTTGACGGCGACGTCGACGGCGCCGGGGCCGGTGTTCTCGTTGCTGCGGTAGACGAAGGTGTTGAGGGCGTAGATGCCCTCGGGCAGCGGCGCGCCGGTGGCGAGGCCGACCTGCTCACCGGGAACCGTGGTCGTCTGGGCGAAGGCGGCGGTGGCGGACATGCCGACCGAAAGCGCCACCGCTCCGGCGGCGAGCCAGTTCTTCATCATGTGTCTGTCCTTCCCAAGGATTTCAGGCGGGCGCCGCGTAGCCTTCCGCACCATTCTGCCGGTCCGCTGCTTTGGAGCAGCGTGTTCCCGTTGGTTTGGAAGGCCCCCCTTGCGGCCCGAATTCGTGTCTCAACGAGGGGAACTATTCTACAGCTTGGCCCGGAAGGACAGCGCGTTGCACTGAAACGGGGCAGTTCCAAACTGACCGTTGCGCAAAAGCCGCAATTTTGCCGCGGTGCAACAGCGCGGTTCGTTAACCATTGTGGCGCGGCGCACGCGGGTCCGTTCGGACGAACCGGAACGATATCGCTGACGGCGCAAGCGTTTGTCGCTCCCGCACGGACCGGGCAAAACCGGAAAGACGCCTTCGGCGATTGCGCAAGCGTTAACCTTTGGCGCCGGGGGCCTTCGACCGCTCCCGCGATGCGGGGCCGCCCCGAATGGCCAAAAAGCCTTGGCGGCCCAGCGAATCACCCCGAAGCGCCACCGATCCGCGTCCGAGGGCCGGTTCGGAGGGCCGCCCGATCCCTAAACGGCGGCCTTGCGGCCCTTGGCGACGACGGGCGCGGGCGGCCGGCGAGCGAGGACGTCGCGCAGGAAGCGCCCGGTATGGCTCTTTTTCGATTGGGCGATCTGCTCGGGCGTCCCCTCGGCCACGACCACGCCGCCGCCGTCGCCGCCCTCGGGGCCCATGTCGATGACCCAGTCGGCGGTCTTGATGACTTCGAGGTTGTGCTCGATCACCACCACGGTGTTGCCCTGGTCGACGAGCTCGTGGAGAACCTCCATGAGCTTGGCGACGTCGTGGAAGTGCAACCCGGTGGTCGGCTCGTCGAGGATGTAGAGGGTCCGGCCGGTGGCCCGCTTCGACAGCTCCTTCGACAGCTTCACCCGCTGGGCCTCGCCGCCCGACAGGGTGGTGGCCTGCTGGCCGACCTTGACGTAGCCGAGCCCGACGCGGGCCAGGGTCTCCATCTTCTCCCGGATGGTCGGCACCGCTTTGAACAGGTCGGCGGCCTCCTCGACGGTCATGTCGAGGACGTCCGCGATGGAGCGGTCGCGGTACTTCACCTCCAGGGTCTCGCGGTCGTAGCGGCGACCCTTGCACACGTCGCAGGTGACGTAGACGTCGGGCAGGAAGTGCATCTCGATCTTGATGACGCCGTCGCCGGAGCAGGCCTCGCAGCGCCCGCCCTTGACGTTGAAGGAGAAGCGCCCGGCCTGGTAGCCCCGCGCCTTGGCCTCGGGCAGGCCGGCGAACCAGTCGCGGATCGGCGTGAACGCGCCCGTGTACGTGGCCGGGTTCGAGCGCGGGGTCCGCCCGATGGGCGACTGGTCGATATCGATGACCTTGTCGAGGTTCTCCAGGCCGTCGAGGCGCTCGAACGGGGCCGGGTGCTCGTGCGCGCCGTTCAGGGTCTTCGCCACGGACTTGTAGAGCGTATCGATGATGAGGGTCGACTTGCCGCCGCCGGAGACCCCCGAGACGCAGGTGAAGGTGCCGAGCGGGATATCCACCGAGACGTTCTTGAGGTTGTTGCCCCGCGCGCCCACGAGGCTGAGCTTGCCCTTCTTCGGCTTCCTCCGGGCGGTGGGCACCCGCACGCTCATCTCGCCGGTGAGGTACTTGGCGGTCAGCGAGGCGGGGTTCTTCAGCACCTCCGCGGGCGTACCCTGCGCGATGATCCGCCCGCCATGGATGCCGGCCCCGGGGCCGACATCCACCACATAATCGGCCTGCAGGATCGCGTCCTCGTCGTGCTCGACGACGATAACCGAGTTGCCGAGATCGCGCAGGCGCTTGAGGGTGCCGAGCAGACGCTCGTTGTCGCGCTGGTGCAGACCGATGGAGGGCTCGTCCAGCACGTAGAGCACGCCCGTCAGCCCGGAGCCGATCTGGGAGGCGAGCCGGATGCGCTGGCTCTCGCCGCCCGACAGGGAGCCCGAGCCCCGCCCCAGGGTGAGGTAGTCGAGGCCGACATCGATGAGGAAGGTGAGCCGGTCGCGGATCTCCTTGAGGATGCGGAAGGCGATCTCGTTCTGCTTGTCCGTGAGTTTTTCCGGGAGCTCGGAGAACCACCTGTGCGCGTCGCGCACGGAGAGAGACGTGATCGCGCCGATGTCCTCCATGGCGATCTTCACGCACAGCGCCTCGATCTTGAGGCGCTTGCCGGTGCAGGTGGCGCACGGGGTGGCGCTCATGAACCGGGCGATCTCCTCGCGGGCGGTGTCGCTCTCCGTCTCCTTGTAGCGCCGCTCCAGGTTCGGGATCACGCCCTCGAACGGCTTGTTGACCTCGTAGGCGCGCATGCCGTCGTCGTAGGCGAAGCGCACGGAGTCCCGGCCGGTGCCCTGCAGGATCACCGTGCGCGCCGTCTCGGGCAGCTCGGCCCACGGCACGGTGGTCTTGAACTTGTAGTGCCGGGCCAGGGCATCCAGGGTCTGGCCGTAATAGGGCGAGGTCGATTTCGCCCACGGGCCGACGGCGCCGCGCTTGAGGCTGAGCTTGGCGTCCGAGATCACGAGTTCGGGGTCGATGCGCATCTCGTGGCCGATGCCACCGCAGGTGGGGCAGGCGCCGAACGGGTTGTTGAACGAGAACAGCCGCGGCTCGATCTCCGCGATGGTGAAGCCCGAGACCGGACAGGCGAACCGCGACGAGAAGGTGATGGGCTCGCGCGCGGCCTCGCCCTCGGGGGTGTCGGCGAATTCGATCAGCGCGATGCCGTCGGCGAGATCGAGGGCGGTCTCGAAGGAATCGGCGAGGCGCGCGGCGATGTCGGCCCGCACGACGATGCGGTCCACCACCACGTCGATGTCGTGCTTCACCTTCTTGTCGAGGGCCGGCACGTCGTCGATGGCGCAGTACTCGCCGTCGACGCGCAGGCGCTGAAACCCCTTCTTCTGGAACTCGGCGATCTCCTTGCGGTACTCGCCCTTGCGGCCGCGCACCACGGGCGCGAGCAGGTAGAGCCGGCTCTTCTCCGGCAGGGCGAGCACCCGGTCGACCATCTGGCTCACGGTCTGGCTCTCGATGGGCAGGCCGGTGGCGGGCGAGTATGGAATGCCGACCCGCGCCCACAGCAGGCGCATGTAATCGTAGATCTCGGTGACGGTGCCGACGGTGGAGCGCGGGTTCTTCGAAGTGGTCTTCTGTTCGATGGAGATCGCCGGCGAGAGCCCGTCGATCTGGTCGACGTCGGGCTTGCCCATCATTTCGAGGAACTGGCGGGCATAGGCCGAGAGCGACTCGACGTAGCGGCGCTGGCCCTCGGCGTAGATGGTGTCGAAGGCGAGCGACGACTTGCCCGAGCCCGACAGCCCGGTGAACACCACGAGCCGGTCGCGCGGGATCGTCAGGTCGATGTTCTTGAGGTTGTGCTCACGCGCGCCGCGCACGGAAATCACGCGGGCGTCCCGGGCGCCGTCGAACAGCTTCTCGATGTCGGCCTCGACCTTCTCGACTTCCGCTTGCCGGGCGGCGGCTCTGGCTTTGGCTTTGGCCATGGAATCTCTTCACGCTTCGGGTCGGTTCGACAGGCTTCGCATCCGCCGGCCACCCGCATGTCGGGCGTCGGGTGTCCAAGACAAGGTGCCGCCACCGGCCGTGCAAGTCCGGCCGGTGGCGGGCTGGACGGGCAGAAACGCCGACCGGCATCGACCGCAACGGTATCATTCGGAACAAACTGAGTACACGAACGCGGCCGTGCCTTGAAGTCTCCCCGAACCGGCGAGGCATCGACTGGCACGGCGCTCACGGTCAGCGCGACGCAGCGTCGGTCCCCGGAAAGTTCGGGCCGGTGTTCCTCGGCATGTGTCCCTCTGCATGTGTCCTTTGGCGTGTGTCCCTCGGCGTGTGTCCCTCGGCGTGTGTCCCTCGGCGTGTGTCCCTCGGCGCGGCGTGTGTCCCTCGGCGTGTGTCCCTCGGCGTGTGTCCCTCGGCGTGTGTCCCTCGGCGTGTGTCCCTCGGCGTGTGTCCCTCGGCGTGTGTACGCTGGCATGTGTTTCCGGGACGGAAGACCGGGATCGCACCCCCTTATTCCTAGGTCGCCGATACACAGGTCCGCGCCCCAGACACACGGAACAAGTCCCCTTGGTAGGAGGGACGAGGGTGGTCGGGGGAAACCCGGGCTCCGGAACCTCTCGGCGCGAGACCGGATCCGCGACGGCCCCCAGGGTCGGAGCCACGTCGTGTCGAGGCGGGCGGCGGCGATGAGCGCGAACGCACGGGCGTTGGCGGCAGGATCGGCAGCATCGGCAGGCGCCCTGAGGCGGATCGTATCCCCCTGCAACGATCCATGGGGCGCTCCGTTGACAGCTCATGCGCCGCCTTCGGCGGTCGCGGCGGCCCGTGCAGGCCGTGTGCGATGCCCAGGCCGGCTCGATCCCCACGCTTCGCTCGCCCTCGTTTGGAGACCCGCATGAGCATCGCCTCGGCCCTCGGTCTGACCTCCGGCAAAAAGGTCCGCTACGCCTTCGTCGCTCTTGGTGACATCACCCAGGAAGCCATGCTGCCCGGCGTGGCCCACACGGGCAATTCCGAGGTGGTGGCCTTCGTCACCGGCGACCCCGAAAAGGCGTCCGGCGTCGGCAAGCAGTACGGCGTCACCGCTTCCTACACGTACGACCAGTTCGACGAACTCCTCGCCTCTGGGACCATCGACGCGATCTACCTCGCGACGCCGAACTGGCGCCATGCGGAGTTTGCGATCCCGGCCCTCAAAGCCGGTATCCATGTGCTCGCCGAGAAGCCCCTGGAAGTGTCTACGGAGAAGTGCCGCGCCATCCTCAACGTCGCCGAGACCTCGCCGGCCAAGCTGATGGTGGCGTACCGCCTGCATTTCGAGCCCGCCACCCTGGCGACCATCGATCTTATCCGCTCCGGCAAGCTCGGCGACCTCCTTACCTTCTCCTCGACCTTCACCCAGATGGTCTCGCCGGAGAACCACCGGGCCCGGAACGGCGTCGAGGCCGGCCCGATCTTCGACATGGGGCCGTATCCCGTGAACGCCGCCCGCTACGTCTTCGGCGACGAGCCGACGGAGGTGGTCTCGGCAGTGGGCGTCCGGCACCCGAATGCGGGCTTGGGCGATTTCGACGACACCGTGGCGGTCACCCTGCGCTTTCCCGGCAACCGCCTCGCACAATTCGTCCTGTCCTATTACGGCAACACCCTCGACACCTACGCGGTGGTCGGCACGAAGGGCAGCGTCGAGGTCAATCCCGCCTACATGTACGGCAAGCCCCTGGAACACACCGTGACTCTCGGCGAATCGAAGAGCCACGCAAGCTTCAAGAACACCGACCATTTCGGCGGGGAGCTGAAGTACTTCTCCGACTGCATCCTCGAGGATCGCGAGCCGGAGCCGGACGGCGAGGAGGGCTACGCCGACGTGCGGGTGCTGGAGGGCATCGTCCAGGCCCTGAAGACCGGCGGCCCCGTGGCCCTCGAACCGTTCACCCGCACCAAGCGCATCGATACGAAGGCACAGGAAGAGACCTTGCGCGCCCAGAAATCACCGGCGCTCGTCAACACCTCGAACCCGGGCAAGGGCAAGGACAAAGTCCCGAAGAACTGACCGCCCCCCGCAGACCCCGATGATGACTCTGGAACGCGATTCGGCCATGCACAAGGGAACGAGCGGCGACCTGGACCGCGCGGATGAATCAGGGCGGAGTTCCGGCGCTGAGGTTCCGATCCAGGACTACGCCGCCCTCGGCGACGGCCGGTCCGTGGTCCTCGTGGCGCCGGACGGGACCGTCGCGTGGTGGTGCGTGCCCGAGATGGACTCGCCGCCGCTGTTCGACAGCCTGCTCGACCCGGAGGCCGGGGGCTACTTCCAGATCACTCCCGAGGGCGCGACCCGCGTCGCACGGCATTACCGCCAGGACAGCAACGTACTGGAGACGGTGTTCGCCTCCGACACGGGCCGGGCGCGGCTCACCGAGTCGCTCAACAGTTCCACGGCCGGACGCCTGCCCTGGTGCGAGCTCGCCCGCCGCATCGAGGTGCTCTCAGGCACGATGACCTTCCGCATCCGCGCGGTGTTCGGCACCCGCGGCGACACCGCCTCGCCCTGGCTGCAGCCGACCCCCAACGGCTGCGTGTTCCATGTCGGCCCGGTCCTCGGCCTGTTCCGGTGCAGCGACAACGTCACGATCACCGAGGAGGCGGATCGCACCATCGCGGCGACCGTGACCCTGACGGCGGGCGAGCGCGCCACGGTGGCGCTGCTCGCCGGCGAGGACGAGCCCCTGAGCGTGCCGGCGATGGACGAGATCGACCGGCGCATCGACATCAGCGACGGTGCCTGGCGGGCCTGGGCCGAGAGCCTGCGCTACGCGGGTCCGTACCGCGACGCGGTCCGGCGCAGCGCGCTCGCGCTCAAGCTGCTGCTGTACTCGCCGAGCGGCGCCATCGCGGCGGCGGCCACCACGTCGCTGCCCGAGCGCATCGGCGGCCCGAAGAACTACGATTACCGCTACGCCTGGATCCGCGATGCCGGCTACGCGGTGAACGCCTTCCTGCGGGTGGGCGCGATGCCGGAGGCCAAGGCGGCGTTCTCGTGGCTGATGAACCGCCTCGACCGGCACGGCCCGCAGGTTCTCTACACCCTGTGCGGAGATGTCGGCCCCGAGGAACAGACCCTCGACCTGCCCGGCTATCGCGGCTCCCGTCCGGTACGGGTCGGCAACGGCGCCGCGCTCCAGCACCAGCACGGGATCTACGGCGACATCTTCGAGACTGCGGCCCTGTTCGTCGCCGACGGCAACATCCTCGATCAGCGCAGCGCCATGGTTCTGTCCGGGCTCGCCGACCAGAGCGCCGACCGCTGGCGGCAGAAGGATGCGGGCATCTGGGAACTGCACGAGCCGCAGCACTACACCATGTCGAAGATCAGCGCCTGGCAGGGGCTGGCGCGCGCCGTCGAGCTCGCCGAGGCCGGGCACCTCCCCTCGACCTGCGTGCCGCGCTGGAAGCGCGAGCGCAACCGCATCGCCGCCTGGGTCGAGGCGCATTGCTGGTCGGAGACGCGGGGCGCCTACACGTTCTATCCCGGAACCGAGCGCCTCGACGCCTCCATCGCTCTGGCCGTGCGCTTCGGCTTCGACGGGCGCGACCGGCTGTCGGCCACCCTCGACGCCGTGCGGGCGGAACTCGGGCATGGCCCGTTCCTCTACCGCTACTCCGGGGCGGAGCGGGAGGAGGGGGCGTTCCTCGCGTGCTCGTTCTGGGTGGCGGAGGCCCTGGCCGAACTCGGGCGCCAGGACGAGGCCGAAGCCGCCTTCGCGGCCGTCCTGGGGGCCCTGCCGCCCGGCGTCGGCATCCTGAGTGAGATGGTCGACCCGGTGACGGGGGACGGCCTCGGCAACACGCCCCAGGGCCTGAGCCATCTCGCCCTGATCCACGCCGCCTGCACCCTCGGGGGCGACCGGGCGGACCCGGTCCGGTTCCGCCTGTGAGGCATCCGGATGTAGGACAAATTCACTTAGACATAGGTTAAAGCAGGCAAGCGAGGCTTTATCGATCCGCGGCGTCGAACAACGCAGCAATCAAAACACGTTGGAGAAGGCCGTTTATTGCCCGGAACGTTCGCGGACCGATGCGGTTGATGGAGGAAACCAAGGGAGATTCCTCATGTCGGCACCCAGCAGCTTGAAAGACGTCTATCTCGACGAATTGAAGGACAGCTGGTCGGCGAACGACCAGATGGTCCGCGTCGTCCAGCAGCTCAGCCAGAAGGCCAGCGACGGGACGCTGAAGCAGATGCTGGACGGGTCGGTCGACGGCATCAACAAGCACACGGGCATTCTCAAAGCGCTCATCGAGCAATGCGGCGGAACCGTCGAGCCCGAGCATTGCAAGGGCATGGAGGGTCTGGTCAGCGAGGCGCGTAAGCACGCCGGCGAAGAGGCGCCGCAGGACGGCAAGCTGCGCGATATCGTGATCATCGCGCAGTATCAGCGCATGGCCCATTACGGCCTCGCGGGTTTCGGGTCCGCCGCCGCCTACGCCAAGGCGCTGGGCAAGTCCGACGACGAGGCCAAGCTCAAGCAGGCCGTTTCGGAGATCTACAAGGGCGACGCCTTCGCGAGCCACCTTGCCGAGAGCTTGCAGGGGGTCGCGACCGCCTGACGATCGCCGTCGCGGTCGCCCGGGGTCATACGTCACGAATGGGGTCGGGCCCGACGCCCGGCCCTTCCGGCGTTCGGCCCCTGCCGTGTCGGTCACGGGCGAAAGCCGGGAACACACCCGAGCGTCGCGGCTTGGTCTCTGCATTTCAGCGGGAGAGAGCACCATGAGCCCAGGCGAGACCCACGACGCGTCCGAGACGAAGTCGGACCAGACGCAGCCCACCCCCCAGCAGCCCCCCAAGGGCGAGCCGCATCCGGCGATCCCGCAGGAGGACGATCCGGAGATCGAGAAGACCGAAGAACAGCCGAGCTGACGCCCCCCGCCCGAAAGACGAGGCAGAGTTCATGAACAGTGCACCGGACGGTTCGGTGATCCGGCGTGAATCACCGCGCCCGGATCTTCTGGCTTTCGAGATCAAGGACCGGATCACAAAGGCGGATATCGAGTGGATGTCGGCCGTCACCGACGAGGCCATGAAGAGCCTCGACACCATCGACATGCTGATCGTGATGTCGAACTACGAGGGCTCCGACCTCGGCGCGACCTTCGACGGCTACGCGGCGAGCGTGAAGGCGCGCTCGCTGGCGCACATCCGGCGCTACGTCGTCGTGGGTGCGCCGGCTTTCGCAAAGGCGATGATCGACCTGTCAGGCTTCGTCATGCCGGTGGAGACGAAAACCTTCGATCTCGCGGACGAGGGGGCGGCTTGGGCCTGGCTCGCGAACGCGCCGACGACCAAGGCGTAGACGCTGCCCCTCAGACCCGTCCGGTGCGCGTCGGACCGCGCATCGGATGGGATTTTAGCGAGCGGCGGTCGCCTCGGCATCCGCCACGATCTGAATGGTGCGCGCGGCGTTGAGGGGCTTTGCCACGACCACGAGGTTCGGCGTGGTGGTGAGGTCGCTGACACGACGCACCTTCTGGGTGTCGCGGGCCTGCTCGCGGAAGAGCGGCGGGGTCAGGTACGTCGCCTCGCCGGCAACGGCGGCGCCCGACACGAAAGCGGCCGACACGAGGGTGGCGAGGGTGAGGGCGTTCATGGCGCGCATGGGAAAATCTCCGTTTGGGCAGCTCGATGCCGCCCGATGGAGTGATTAAACCACGCTTTTGTGCGGTGCGGCATGCTGTTTTTGCAGCGCACTATAGCGCCGAGCCGGGGTCGCGGATCAACTATAGCGCCGATCCTATATTGCAGAGCACAGGAGAGATTGGTTCGAGCCATGCTCCCCGCGCATTCCCCAGGTTTTCGTTGATTTCCAATGCAAAAATAACTTGGTCGAGGCGAAAGTTTTTCTTCTCAGAGGCGGCAAATCCCAGACTCCGGTAACCCGATCGGCATTTTCGGGCCGGTCGACCGGACCGACGGGTCGGGCCACTGGCACGCGTCTCCACCATCGCCGGTCGCGGCGACGTCTGCCCCGGGAGGCACGCTGCGATGGTCCGATCGGCCACGCTCGGTCCGCACGGCCCCGTGGGTGGTCCTCCTCGGACCTTGGCCGCACGCCATCCGGGAGTCGCGGGCCATCCCCACCCGCATGGCTACCAAGGTTCATCACTGAAACCGCACCGCACGCAATCATGTGGCGAGTCAAACCCATAGATCACAACTAAAACGCAGTATCGGTTCGCTGTATTGTTCGCCTCGACGTGCGATGAAGTTTGCATCAATTAGGATTAAAAATTAGGCATTTCATCGTGCACAAACACGACGTTTACATTCGTAATGCAGTCAGAGCGGGACTTCTTCTTCTGGGTTGCTCCGATGCTCGGTTCCGTTCTCTCGTCCCTCCGCGGCCGAATTCTCCTCGTCGCCCTGGCGCCGTGCCTCGCCTTCGCCGTGGTGGCGAGCATTGCGCTCTCCGGGCGAATCGAAGAGCGCGGCCGTATGGTCGAGGTGGAGCGCCTTCTCGGCCTCGCGGGTCATGTCGGCGGTTTCGTGCACGAGGCCCAGCGCGAACGCGGCGCCTCCAGCCTGTATCTCGGATCGAAGGGTACCCGGTTCCGCGCCGAACTCGACGCCCAGCGCGGCCGCACGGATGCAAGCCGCGAGCGTCTCATGACGAGCTACGCCTCGATGGAGACGGGCGCCGCCGGCGGACTCGCCCTAAGGGGCAGAACCCTCGCCACCGCCCTTGAGGGTCTCGCCGCGCACCGTCAGGCGGTGGACACCCTCGCCCGCAGCCCGGCCCAGAACCTCGCGGCCTACACTGATCTCATCGGCAAGGCCCTCGACCTCGTTCGGGACATGTCCCAGGTCGCGGACGACGCCGCCCTGAGCGCACGGGTCTCGGCCTACTCGTCGTTCCTGTCCCTCAAGGAACTCGCCGGCCAGGAGCGTGCGACCGGGGCCGCCGTCATCGGCAGCGGCCAGCTCGATCTGCCGGGGTTCTCAAGGCTGACGGCCCTCGGCGCCGGTCAGGCGATCCACGAAACCCTGTTCCGCCTCGCCGCCGATCGCGTGCAGGCCGAACTCCTCGACGCCGTCGCCACGAGCCCGGCGGCCCGGGAGGTCGAGCGCCAGCGCGCGATCGTCCTGGCGACGATCCCGGGCCAACCCCTCGGCATCACCGATGCACCGGGCTGGTTCACCGCCGCGACCCAGCGCATCGACGCGCTCAAGGGGATCGAGGATCGACTCGTCGACGATCTCGGGCGCGCCGCGGCAGCGGCACGTTCGGGCGTGGAGCGTAGCGCCGTCCTGTGGTTGAGCGCCAGCGTGGCGACCCTCGCCCTGTCCTGCCTCGTCGCCTTCGGCTTCGGCACCGCCATTGCCCGTCCGCTCACCCGGATCGCCGATGCCCTGTCGGCCATCGGGCGCGGCGCGGATGCCGGCCCGCTTCCCACGAAAGGCCCCCGCGAGGTCCTGGCCATCGCTCGCGCGGCCGCCGAGTTCCGCGACAGCCTGAGCGAGGGCCGGCGCATCCGTGCGGAGTCCGAGCAGTTGACGCACGCTTCGGCGGCCGAGCGGCGCCAGGCGATGCTCGCCCTCGCCGACGGGTTCGAGGCGCGGGCCGGCGGCATCGTCGAAGCGGTCTCGGCGGCCTCGGCCCAGCTCGAAGGCGCGGCCTACGCCCTGTCGCAGGCGGCCAACGATACCTCGACCTTGAGCGGCGCCGTCGCCAGCACCTCGCGGAATGCGGCACTCAGCGCCGATACGGTTGCGGCGGCGACGGAGGAACTCAGCGCCTCCGTGCGCGAGATCGGCACTCGCGTCGAGACCTCCGCCACGGTGGCGGCCCAGGCCGAGCGCGACACCGCCCGCATGGGCGAGGACGTGCGCCGCCTCGCGGCGGCGGCCGGCAGCATCGGCGAAATCGTCGGGCTCATCTCCAGCATCGCCGGCCAGACCAACCTGCTCGCCCTCAACGCCACCATCGAGGCCGCGCGGGCCGGCGACGCCGGCCGAGGTTTCGCGGTGGTCGCCGCCGAGGTGAAGGAACTCGCCAACCAGACCACCCGGGCGACCGAGGAGATCGCCGCCAAGGTCCAGGAGATCACCGCCTCCACCTCGGCGTCCGTCGAGACCATCGGGGGCATCGCCACGGTGATCCAACGCCTCAGCATCCTGTCGCAGGACATCGCCGCGGCGGTCCAGCAGCAGGACGCGGCCACCCAGGAGATCGCCCGCACCACGATCCTCACCTCGGACGGCACCCGCCAGGTCTCGACCCACATCGCCGGCGTCAGCCAGGCGGCGGAGTCCGCCCGCACCGGTTCGGACCAGGTGCTGACCGCGGCCAGCGACCTAGCCCGCCAGGCCACGAGCCTGCGCGCCGAGGTCGACGGGTTTCTCGCCACCGTGCGGGCGGCGTGAACCGATCGGGAATGATACGCTTTCCGCTTGATCAGTTCGGCAGGGTGGTGAAACGCGGGTCCCCTTTCCTGGAAGGAGAGGGAGCACCGACGCGACCGTTCGATCCGAGATGATCAACCGGAGGCGGTATGAGACCCCGTGCCGAGAATTGGCTGCTCGGGAGCTCTCGATCGACGTCCCGATCCTTCGATATCCCAGATCGGGGGCCTTCGGCACGTCGAGGGCCGAGACCCAGGGTCGGGTCTCAGGTCCGCGTCAAGGGGCCTGGAAGACTTCTTCGACCCATCCTGTGCGGAGCCAGGCCGGCATGCGGGCGTGGCAGCGGAACCCACGGTCGCGGGCGAGGTCCGCGACGACATTCTGGCGGTGGTCGCCGTTCTGGACGGCGGATTCCTGATTGATGCTGAGGAACAGGCCGCCGGGGCGGATACGGTCGAGGTAGCGTCCGGCATCCGCCGGCGCCATCTCGGGCATGCTGTCGATGTTGATCACCACATCCCAATCGGCAAACCGGTCTGCGCCTCCCGCGTAGGCGTTTACCAGGGCGATACCGGGCTCGGTTCGGTGGCCGAAGCCGACCGCGTCCGCTCCGAACGCGGTGACGAGCAGGATGTATTGCGGCACGAGGACCGGCGGCAGGTCGATGATGGCGAACCGCTCGCAGCCCATCCGCCGGGCGTAATAGGCGAGGTGGCCCGAGCCGCCACCGATCTCGAGGAGTGCGGGAGACCGAATCCCGAAATCGCGGGCGATCCGGTGGGCGCGCAAAGCCCCATAGATCCCGTCGAAGTGCCGATCGGAAAACGTGCCCTTGGCGAGTTGGACGCCGAACAGTTCGCCGGCCTGGCGGGGCGGGGTCAGGTCGCTCCCGATCCGATCCTCGATGGCTGCGAACAGGGCATCGAGTCCGTCGAGGACGAACTGCGTCTGGCCGTGCTCACGGCTCTGGACCCGCCCGGCACCGACGGCCTCCGAGAGGCGTACGAGCCGGTCGAGGATGATCCGTCCGACATGAAGGCGCGCCGCCGGATTGGACGTGAGGGATTCGTGGACCATGTGGCCCTGGAGGAAACCATGGGTCAGGGGCGTCGCGTAGAGCCGTTCCTCCACACGCGCCGCACGCACCGGGTCGTCGCCGGCGAGGTCGGCGAGACTCTCGCCGTAGAGTTCGGCATAGTCGCTCCAGAGCGAGGCATCGAGTCGTGCGGCCGGTGCCAAGCTCCGAACGTACGCCCGAAGTCGCGCCTGCGGACCCGGATCGAGGCCGACACCGGTGCCGAATCCGAAGAGCTCGTCGCACAATCCCGTCCAATCGGGACGCCGGGAAAACGGATGCGACACGCGGGGGCTACTCCTGTTGCCCCGTTCTACAACCCCAGAGCAGAACGGCCAAGCCTTGGCGGTCGAGCCTCGGGGGCCACGTCGTGATGGCCGCTCCGATCCGCTCGAGGGGACGGGCTGATCCGAGAGAGGCCGAACCATCTCACAGAGGCCAGGTCACCTCACAAAGGCCAAGTCACTTCATAGAGGCCAAGTCACTTCATAGAGGCCAAATCATCCGGTCCTCGGCCGCGTGACCGCCGATGCTCAAGGCCGGACGCGTCGCACCGGGCTGGCGCAGGGGGTGGTCGAGGACGTGGAGGCCGTACATCTGTTCGAGCCAGGGCTCGTCGACGAAGGGCCGCCGGTAGCGCAGGGTGCGTAAGGTATCGATCTTTCGCGATGCCGAGGCGCCCTGGTTGAACTCGTCGATGGCGAGCAATTGCCCGCACCAGCGGTTGCGGAACAGGCTGCCGATGCGGGCCGGGCCGCCGATGGTGTCGTCGAAATAGGCCGGCACCACGGGGAGCAGGCAATCGGCCTTCGCCCCCGAGAACAAGGTCAGGCAATCGACGCTGGAGCGGTAGATGTCGACATCGACGCTGACGAAGCCCACCGGCATGGCGGGCGTCAGCCCCGCGATGAAGCCCGGCAGGGTCTCGGCGATGTCGCCCCACACCATTTTGGCGTGCTCCGACAGCGCCTCGGGGTCGCGGGTCGGGAAGTCGCCCGCCTGCCAGATCTCGGGATGGTCGCGCACATCGACGAGCGGCGGTAGGCCCGCCCCGGTGTCGAAGCCGTAGATCGTGAAGCGCACGCCCGTCACCGCCGTGACCTTCGCGGCAAGCTCCGACAGCGCGCGTAGACCCGCCCCTTCGGCGACGCCGAACTCGATGGCGGCGACGTGGTCGATGCCGGAAAAGCGCGCGACGTCGGCCGCCGTCAGCAGGCCGAACAGGTAGAACGGCCGCGCCTCGACGTCGTAGCGCGCCCGCTCGCGCAGGTCCGTGGAGGCGGCGGCGCGGGCGCGCTCGGCGAGCAAAAACTCCGGATAGCGTCCGTTGAGCGGTGGAAGGGCCTCAGACAGGAGACTTCTCCTCGTGCGACTGCCACTGCACCGTGCGGGGCGTGGCGTCGCCCTCTTCGGCATGGCGCGAATAGTAGAAGAACGCCAGGGACTTGCGCGTCCGCCCCTCGGGGCAGGCCAGCGGCTCGGGGTGACCGTGATGCGAGGTCGACAGGGTGCTGAACACTGCGAGCCGGTTGAAGTGCGGCATCACCCGCGCTTCACACTTCGTGGCGTCGCGGTTCCAGAGCTGGAGGTCGCCGCCCCAGGACTCGTCCCAGTCCTTGTTGAGGTAGAGGATCGCGTTGAGCTTCCGGTAGAGCCCGAACGGCTCGATCATGTTGAAGTCCGCGTGCACCCGGAGTTTCCCGCCCGGCAGGATCTGGTGCATGCCGCCGCCGTTGAGGCACGGGTCGGAGATGAGGTCCTTCAGGCCCGTCAGCGTCTCCAGGAAGTGCAGGAACGTGTAGGAATTGAACGCGTAGCACATGTTGTGGATGAGCGGCGGTGCGCCCTCCATCCGCGAAGCGTGGCGCACCCCGAGCTTCTTCGGCTGATTGACCGTATCGCCCGCCTTCCAGTCGAACCACACCGGATCATCGACCCCCGGATAGGCGGCGTGGATGCGCTCGGCCACGTCGGCGGGCAGGAAGTCGTCGATCACCACGTGCGGGAACGGGTGCGCGCCGTTGTAGCCGGGCGCGTAATGCGCCGCCTTCTCCTGGAGGAACGCGTCCTCGAACTTGAAGAAGGGCTCGCCCACAGGGGGGAGGGGAGCCGGGGCCGCTCGCTTGAAGAGGTTCAGCATCGACGCGATGTCTCGAAAGGGTGGGGCAAGCGATGTCGGTCCGCGCCGTGGCGGAATCGTGACGCTCACAACAGGGAGGCGATGAGCGCCTTCTGGCGCGGCAGGCAATGGCCGTGGAGGTCGTAGCGCTCGAGGATGGTGCGGCGCGCCTCCAGCCGGATGGCGTCGTAGTCGCGCGGGCGCTCCAGCACGGCGCGGACCCGCTCGGCGAGCGCGTGGGCGTCGTGGAAATCGACGAGCAGGCCGTTGTGGCCGTCGACGATCACCTCCTCCACCGGGGGCGTGCGCGAGCCGATCACCAGGCACTCGGCCGCCATGGCCTCCAGCATCGACCAGGACAGGAAGTACGGGTACGTCAGATAGATGTGCGCCGAACTCACGTAGAGCACGTCGAGGAAGGTGGTGTAGGGCACCCGCCCGAGGAAGTGGACGCGGGTCGCATCGATCTCCAGCTCGGCGAGCAGGCGCTGCCGGTGGGTCTCGCCGTTGGGCAGCGGGTTGCCGTAGGCCGGCTCGTCGGCCCCGATGATCACGAAATGCGCCTTCGGCCGGGTCTTGCACAGCTCGGCGATGGCCCGGATGGCGGTGGGGAAGCCGCGCAGGGGCTCCAACCCGCGCCCGACATAGGTCACCACCTCGTCGGCGCTCGTCAGCACGCGCCCGTCCGGGAGGGTGAGCTTGCCCCGGGCCGGGCGGCGGATCGACACCGTGTCGATGCCGTCGTGGATCACGTTGAGCTTCTTCTGGATCGAGGCCGGATAGCTTGCGTACTGATAGTGCATCGGCGTCAGGCCGGCGTCGCACAGCTCGGCCGACATCACGTTGGCGGTGTTCTTCATCCGGAACACGAACGGCGCGTCGCGGTCCACGGGCTCGGTCGGTTCGAAGTCGGCGAGCGGCTTCGCGCGAAGATACCACTCGAAATAGCCGAGCACCGGCACCTTCGGGTAGAGGTCCTTGACGTACAGGAGCTCGCCCCAGCCCACGTGGCCGATGATGAGGTCCGGCACCACCTTGAGCTCGGTCTGGAGGTGGAGGAGCGCCTTCGTCACTTGTCGCGCGTAGGTGAACTGCGCCATCACCGGCATCTCGTTCTTGACGTCGATCTGGTACTGGACCCGCTTCGTCCCCATCGATTCGCCCCCACCGGCGGTGATGAAGTAGACGTCGTTCCCCGCCGCCGCCATCGCGGGGGCGAGGTTGCGGAACTGCGCCGGGATGTTCTGATGCACGAAGGCGATCACGGGCTTTTTCGACACGCGCGGAACTTTCAGCGGCTCAACAATCGACGCGCCCTATAGCGCACCGCCACATTCTCGGCCATTGCGCCCTGTAGCGACGGGGACCGAACGAGGGACCGAGGACCGATGCAACACCTGTTTTCGCGTTTCCTCGCGAAACCCGCGGCGAAGTCGGTCCCGGCCGAGGCCCCCGGAGTGGCCCCGCAGGCCGCCACCACCCTGCCGCCCCTCAACATCCGGTATTACACCGACTACCCCACCTGCAACCTCGCCTGCTCCTATTGCGTGGCCGGCCACGGCACCACGTTCCAGAAGCCGCCGACCTCGAAGTGGGACCCCGCGCGCTACCGCCGCGTCATGCACAACATCGCGCAGCTGCCCTATGCGGTGAACATCCGCATCGGGGTGGGCGGCGAGTTCTTCGTCTCCAAGGATCTGGTGGACGGCGCCCGCACCCTGTCGCAGAGCCCGAACCTCCACGCCCTCAACCTCATCACCAACCTCACCCTGTCGGTGCCGCAGTTCGAGAAGACCTTCCAGGGCTTCGACGAGGCGAAGATCGCCATGGTGGCGAGCTTCCACCCCGAGCAGATCAAGGACCACGAGGCGTGGTTCGACAAGGCGGCCGAGTTCAACCGCCGCTACGATTTCGCCGTCATCATGGTCGCCTTCCCCGAGGCCCTCGACGTGCTGGCCGACTACAAGGCCCGCCTCAACGCCCGCGGCGTCGACGTGTTCATCCAGCCCTTCGTCGGCCCCCACCAGGAGAAGTGGTACCCGCAGGCGTATTCGGACGCGGAGCGCGCACAGATCAAGGCGATGATCTACTCGCGGCACGATTACGAATACCTGCTCAACGCCAAGCGCCCCGGCGCGTGCAACGCCGGCTACCGGGCGATCTTCATCGACCCCATGGGCGTCGTCACCCCCTGCGGCATGGGCAAGTACCACGGCTCGCTCGGCAACCTCGCCGAATCACCCGAGATCACCCTGCGCAACGGGCCCGCACCCTGTCCGTTCTCCTCGTGCCAGTGCGATACGGAAAACGTGAACACCGTCGAGTTCCACACGCACTACGAGAAGAGCGGCGCCAACCAGCACCGCTACCGCTACCGCTTCGAGGACCTCGCGGCCCTCGACGAGCGCTACGACGAGTGGAAAATCCATTACTGAGAAAAAAACAAGCCGGCTCATGGGCTTGTTCGTTGCCTGAACGTCCCATTCAGGTGGAACTCTGTGATACTTCCACAACACGAATTTGAGGATTTCAGAGGCCTGTGCGGTTAACCCAAAATCCGGTTGCACCGCGCTCGGTTCTCTGAAAAAAGAGCCCAACCTTAAACGGAACACTCCTCACGAAGGGGTCCCCGCGGTGGGTGTCACGGTACTGGCAAGAATAGCCGGGCTGCGAAGCGAATTTCTGTAGAAGACCCCAGGAGAGCTTTATGGCTAGCTTCATTTTCGACGGCTCGGCGAGCATTACCGCTGCCAAGACCGATACTGTTGTCATCTCCGCCAACCCGGCTACCTTCACCAGCGTGTCCGAGTCCGGCGGCAATGTGGTGTTCAACTTCGGTGGTCGTCTTCTGACCGTCACGGGCACGACCTTCGGCGACAACACCACTCAGTACCCGAACATCAGCCTTCAGGGCGGCGGTACGTTTTCGACGGGTCAGGCAGGCCCCGGTGCGACTGCTGCCAATGCTCTGGTCATCGGTTCGACCGGTACGGTTGCTGCTAACGTTTCCCCGGCCGATGCGGCCCCGGGCGTCAAGGCCCTTTTCGGTGGCCTCGGTGTTTCTGACCCGAACGATGGCGCTGACACCTTCACCATCGGCAACAAGGGCAGCTTCCTTGTTTACGGAAACGCTGGTGCCGACACGATCCAGCAGACCGGCGCTTTCGATTCCACCAGCTTCGTTACTGTGTTCGGTGGCAAGGGTCAGGACGGCATCACTCTGAACGGTGGTGGCGGTACCAACACCAACGCTAAAATGGCGATCTATGGCGGTGAGAGCACCGACGTTATCTCCGTGACCAACACTGGCACGAACTCCAACACGACCATCTTCGGCGGCGTTGGCGCGGCTGATGCGGCTGACAGCGCCGATCAGATCACCTTCAACGGTGGTGGCCTGGTCAACATCTTCGGCAACGCTGGTAACGACACGATCTCGCTGGGCACCGCTGGTGGTGGTCTCGACTCGACCGCTGCTGTGACCATCCACGGCGGACGTGATGCCGACAGCATCTCGGTGAACGTTGCGAACGTGAAGGCCTCGGTTGTTGCCTACGGTGACGAGAACAACCTTGGCACTGCGAATGCCGACACGATCCGCGTATCTGGCAACGCTGGCACGACCGTGATCTTCGGTGGAACGGCTGCTGCTGACGCCGCTGATGGTAGCGACAACATCATCTATGCTGGTCAGGGCACGGCGACGATCTACGCTGCTGGCGGCGACGACACGGTGTTCCTCAACACCATCGGTGCCACGGCGGACTCGACCAGCACGGTGACCGCGTTCGGCGGAAACGGCAACGACACCTTCGTCGTCGCTAACACGTCAACGGCGACTGGCACTCAGACCATCACCCTCGGGGCTGGTGTGGATTCGGTTGTCATCGGTGGCTTTACCAACCCGGTGGCCCCCGTCGTTGCTGCCAACGGTGGCAACACTGATGTCACCTTCCAGGCCCTTTCTGCTGGCAACTCGGAGACTGTTTCCGGTTTGACCTTCACGGCCACCGAGAACCTGACGGACGTGCAGGTCGCCGCGAAGTTTGCGAACCTTGCCTCCGGATCGACCGCTGCGACGCTCAACACGGCTAACGCAGGCGTTGGTGGTATCTTCTCCGGCACGCTCGGCACCGCCACTGCTGCTAGCACGACGGCTGTCGTTACCTTCACGGGTGCCGTCGCTCAGTCCGCTGCTACGGCGGCCTACGCTGCCGTGTCGGGAACGGGTGTCACCATCACGGACTTCGTTGGTGTCGCTGGCGGCGATAAGCTGACGATCCAGAACGGCATCTCTGCTTCCGGTACGTTCAACATCGTCGACGCGTCATCTGCCACGACGCAGCAGGCTGCTCTCGATCTCGCCGTTCGGACTGGAACGACTGGTACTGTCTCCGCTGTTGTGTTCCAGGGCAATGCCTTCGTGGTTGTCCAGAACGATGGTAACAACGTGTTCAACGCGGGCACGGACCTTGCGATCAAGCTGACTGGCGTGACGGATCTCGCCGCTCTCTCGACTGCCACGACCATCGTCTAAGCTTTCGACGACAATCATTTAAGGGAGGGGTGGCTTAGGCCACCCCTTTTTTGCATGGAACGATGCCCCAGTCCTGACACAAGCTCATGTTCAGTGACAAACTATTGTTCAGCTGAGTCGGTGGTGCTGATGTCGCCGTCGATTGACCCGAAGCGCAATCACCCAACCGGATTACGGCATGTCTCAAATGCGGGTTAATTTGCTCGACCAGACATTGCGGTCGGCTATGAAGCCGCTTGGCTATGCTTTCCTGTTTAGCTTTGCCACAAATGTCCTGTACTTGTCGCTGCCGCTTTACATGGTGCAGTTGTACGGTCGAGTATTTGCAAGTCAGAGCGTAGCCACACTAGTAATCATGGCGCTCAGTGTGACGGGCGCTTTTCTGATCTCTGCATTTGTTGACCATTACAGGTCGGGAGTTTTAATTCATTTTGGCGTGCTGTTCGATCGCCTGTTGTCAAGGCATGTCTTCGGCGCTCTTTTCGCTGCTGAGCTAAAAAATAATGCTGGCCAGAGCCAAGTTATACGTGACCTCGACGTTTTTCGTCAGACACTAACCGGCAGCGGCATGGCCGTGTTTTTCGATCTCCCCTGGCTGCCAATTTTCATGGGCGCCTTGTTCCTGATCGATCCATGGGTCGGCCTACTCTGTCTCGTCGGCGGCTTAATCTTACTTGGTCTCGCGATTCTACAAGATCGCGTGTCGCGAAAAGCCTTGATGCATGTGAACAATGCCGCCATTCGAGGATATCAGTTCACTGACATGGCTTTGCGAAATGCTGAGGTCGTCAAAGCACTCGGTATGCTGCCCGCTTTGACGAAGCGTTGGCAGGTGGATCGCCTGACCATGATCGAAGGGCAGGCTCACGCCAGTGAACTAGCCGGAAAGATCGGGGAACTCATCAAGTTCACCCGCATGCTGATTCAGATCATGATCCTTGCCCTCGGCGCCTTTTTGGTTCTCAAGCAAGTCATCGGACCCGGCGTTCTGTTCGCCAACATGATCCTATCTTCTAAGGCCCTTGCCCCGTTCGAGCGGGTCGCTGCCTCGTGGCAAGGCCTCGTCGAGGCCGGGCAGATCTACAAGCGTTTGACGAAGCTGCTCGATGGCTACGAGCCTAACCCCGTCGCCACAGCGATGCCCCGGCCGACCGGTCTGATCGAGGTCCAGAACCTCGTCTTCACGCTGCCGAACGCCAAAGAGCCGCTGCTCAAAAATATCTCGTTCGCGCTCCGGCCCGGCGAGGCCCTCGGCATTATCGGCCCCTCGGGCGCCGGCAAGTCGACCCTGACCCGGATGCTCATCGGCATCTGGAAGCCGACGGAGGGTCATGTCCGCCTCGACGGCATGGAGGTCCATGCCTGGGACCGCGCCGCCTTCGGGCGCCACGTCGGGTACCTGCCCCAGGACACGGAACTGTTCACCGGCACCGTGCGCGACAACATCGCCCGGTTCCGCTCGGACGTGTCCGACGAGGCCGTGACCCGCGCCGCCCAGGAGGCCGGCATCCACGACCTCATCGTCCGCCTGGAGAAGGGCTACGAGAGCGAGCTCGGCGCCTCCGGCACAACGGTGTTCTCCGTCGGCCAGCGCCAGCGCCTCGGCCTCGCCCGGGCGCTGCTCGGCGACCCCAGCCTCGTGGTGCTGGACGAGCCCAACGCCAACCTCGACACCGAGGGCGAGGCCGCGCTCCTCGACGTGCTCGGCGCCCTTAAAAGCCGCGGCGTCACCGTGGTCATCGTCTCCCACCGGGCCTCCGTGTTCCGGCACGTCGACAAGATCCTGTTCGTGCGCGGCGGCGAGGTCCAATCCTTCGGCGACCGCGACGTGATCCTCGGCCAGCTCATGCAGCCCGCCGGGGTCCCCGGCACCGCCGAGACCCGCGCCGCCCCGCCGCCGGCCGTGGCGCAGGGGTAGGGCCACCCGCACCTGCCACACGGCAGGGCACCTCGGAGCCGCGCCGGGACTCCCTCTCCTTTCAGGAGAGGGGACCCGCGCCCGATCCCCGCTTCGTTCGGGATTCCCGCAAAGGGGAGGGAGGGGCGCCCAACATCGGCCGCAGAGCGGCCTCACCACACGGTTCAGACCGATCGCCCGAAAAGGCACTCCGATGAAACTCCCCGCCAATCTCGGCCAGACCGTGGGCACCGCCATCGGGCGGATCGTGCCCGTGAAGATGCCGGCCTTCGCCCTGGCGCCGGCCGCCCCCATTCCGCATTCCGCCGACGAGGCGGAGATTCTGCGCGAACTCGAAGCCCGGGTGAGGAAGCCCATCGTCGCCGGCATGGCCGTGGTGGTGGTGTTCGTGCTCGGCACATTCGTCTGGTCGGCGGTGGCGAGCCTGCACGGCGCCATCGTCACCCCGGGCTACCTCCGGGTCGAATCCAGCCGCAAGACCATCAAGCACCGCGACGGCGGCGTGGTCCGGGAGATCCTGGTGAAGGAGGGCGCCGTGGTGAAGCAGGGCGACGTGCTGATCCGCATGGACGACACCATGCCGCGCGCCCAGGCCGAGGTGCTGTCGAACGGCCTCGACGGCCTGCTGGTGCAGCGCGCCCGCCTCCACGCCGAGCGCGACGGCGCCGACAGCATCACCCTGCCGAAGGAGATCGTGGCCCGCGCGTCCGAGCCCGACATCGCCATGATGATCCGCGACCAGGAGAACCTGTTCAAGACCCGCAAGGCCTCGATGGAGAGCCAGTTCGACGTGCTGCGCAAGCGCATGGACCAGTCGCAGACGCGCCTCGCCGGCCTCGACGCCACGATCAAGTCCATCGAGAGCCAGTCCGCCCTGATCCAGGACGAACTCGTCGGCGTGCAGTCGTTGTACGAGAAAGCCCTGGTGCCGAAGGCCCGGGTGCGCCAGCTCGAGCGCTCGGCCGCCGAACTCGTCGGCAACCGCGGCGCCCAGATCTCCGAGGTCGCCCGCACCAAGGAGCTGATGTCCGAGTCCGAGTTCCAGATCGCCAGCATGCGCCAGACCCGCTACGCCGAGGTGGCCGAAGCGCTCCGCGACGTCCAGGCCAAGATCAACGACACGCTGCCCCGCCTCCACGCCGCCCGCGAGACCCTCGACATGGTCGAGGTCCGCGCCCCCGACGACGGCTACGTGCTGAACCTGACCCAGTTCACCAAGAACGGCGTCGTCACCCCCGGCGAGCGCCTCATGGACCTCGTGCCGACCGACGCCCCCCTGGTGGTGGAAGCCAAGCTCAAGCCCGACGAGGCCTACGAGGTCACCCAAGGCATGAAGGCGCACATCCAGCTCGCCACCTACGAGGCGCGCCAGCTTCCGCCGATCCCCGCCACCGTCACCAAGGTCTCGGCCGACCGCCAGCAGGACCAGCGCACCGGCGAGCCGTACTTCACCGTGGAACTCTCCATCGAGCCCGAGGCCCTCAAAGACCTCGTCAAGCACATTCGCCTCTACCCCGGCATGTCGGCCACCGCCATGATCGGCACCGGCGAGCGCACGGTCCTCGACTACGTCACCAGCCCGGTCCGCGATTCGCTGAAGGGCGCCCTCAAGGAGCGCTAGGCGAACCGCGCCGGCGCAAGGCACCCTTCCAACTTTCGCGGTTCGTCGAAGGTTTATCGGTGCGAGACCGCCTCGGGTGATTTCCGTCCGCTACAACTTTAGGGGCACCTGATGCCATCGGAAACGCGCGCCGACGCCATGGCGGGACTGAACGCTCGTTCTCTGGCTGCCAGGCCATGGGTCCAGCCGGGCTACCGTTACCGTCCCGCCAGCCAGCATGATCAGGCGGGACACGACTTTCGCGGCACGCATCCCTATTTCGGGTGGACACACGTGCAGATCGACGAGATCGAGCTGACGATGTTTTCGAGCAACGACGATGGCGTTGCCATGGTCTACCACGCGTTCGGACCGGACGCCTATGAAGCGGCCAGCGTCGCTGCGTGGCTGGCCATCGCGAAACATTCGGCAGCCGTGGCCGATGTCGGATCATTCACGGGCTTGTTCGGCATCTTGGCGCAGGTCGCTGCCCCCAATGCATCGGTGATCGCCATCGAACCCAATCCGGCCGTGCGTGCGCGCTTGTTCATGAATCTCGTGGCGAATGGTTGCTACCCGAAACTGAAAGTTGCCCCCTACGCCGTCTCGAACGCGCTCGGTACATTGTCGCTGCATGTCGCCTGGGGGCCGGACATCCTTGATACGGGATCGTCATTGAACGCTCCGCAGAACCGGCCGGACTGGCTCCCCATAAGGACGGAGATCGTGACGGCGGCGCCGCTCGACGTGATCCTGGCGGAACACGGATTTGCGAAGCTGGATCTGATCAAAATCGACGTCGAAGGCGTTGAGGCTATGGCTTTAGCCGGAGCTCGCAAGACATTGGCAGATCAGCCCACCCTGTTTCTGGAGGTTCAAGGGCATGAGAACTTCGCCGCCTGCTATGCAATTCTGGCAGCGCACGGCTACCGTGTCTCTGCAATCGATGACGAGAACCTGCGGCTAATTCCGTACGAGGGATCGTCTGCGGCTGAATGGTTCTCCGAGAACGTTGGTGCACGAGTAATGAATTATCTCTGCGTTGCACGTTCGGAGCATGAGGAAATGGCCCGCCATGGTCTCGCTCGCATACAAGCAAAGATCAGATAGTCGGCACAACCGAATATCAATGTAAAGTCAGCAATAATTACAAAAATATTACCAGTCAAACCCGCATATACTAAGCCTGATTAATTTGGGATCTAGTTTATAAGCTCCAGCATTTCCCGGGCAACATCAGAAGCGTCGGGTAGATATCGTAGGGTGAGGAAATTGGCTTGCTGCTCCAAAACCTGCAGGGCCGGGGGATAATGGTAGGTCGAGGTGTTTCCAGCCAATCCATCAATGAGCAAGTAGTTGGTGTTGATCTGCTCCGTAACATTGAGGCATGTGATACGACGGTTGGGGCAGAAGATACTGGCATGCAAGAATGAACCTGCAGACCCCATGATACGCTCGCGTGACGACATCAAGCGAATTTGATCAACGAAACTCAAGGTCTCCGGATAGACGATTTCGACACCTGCCTGATCGAGAACCGTCTCGATTTCGTGCTCATTGGTGATCCGGCCTACCGCTGACATTAGCCTGGTCTTCGAATAGTAAATCGGTGTGGTGTTTTGATTAATAGAACTCGTGGCTCGTATACGGTCACCCATCTTGCGGCACATGTCGCCATAGACCTGATAGCCCGCGGATTGTTCCTCCAGGCTCGTACTTGGAATGACGACAGAGCGGACGCGTGTAGGTTCGTGAAAATTTACGAAGTCCCGCGGCGATAGACCGAGCAGACCGAAGGCGGCGGCAATGAAAGGCACGCCGAACCATTCAGCCGGCGTTCCAGGTCCATGACACAGGATCGGAGTCCGGGGCGAACGAATGCGCGCCATGGCCCAGAAACGCGGGAGGGTGTTGATCAAGAAATGCCCAAAATGCGGGTTGATACGTCCACCGTAGATGTATGCTCCGTGGAGGGCCTCACACGCGATGTCTTCCGCGGTGAGGCTGGTCTCCAAACGTTGATCCGGCGGGATATGCGTGCGTTCACGGTAATCCGTCGCCGCGGCGATGGGGGTTCCGTCCTGTGCGAACAACCCCCAAGCCTGACCATGGGTGTAAGGTAAGTAGAATCCGTCCTGCACGACGGAGACGTCCGGTTCGAGGCCGCGAATTTCCGCGGTACCCCATAAGCTCGTGCAGGATCGGAGGAGGCTCATGGGGACTCAATAGTTGACGCGAAGCGATTCGTTGCCGATCATTTTCATAAATTTATTAATCATTGGCGCGCGCTCGAAAACAAGAATGCTGTCGTAGGCAGTCATTGCGATTGTTTGTCGCGTAAAGGCACTTGGGGCCACGGTACCGTCCTTGACGTGATCCGCATTGAGATCGTCGATAAGCCCTTTGAAACGTTCGACCATGGACCGCGGATCGTTACGACCGCCGCCGTAATCCGGCCAGTATGCGGTATGCATATCCTCGATCATGTAGATACCATTGGCGGCGATACGCTCGTAGAGAAACTCGAACGTCGCCGTGACATGCGCCATGTGATGGCTGCCATCATCGAGTACGGCATCGAAAACACCGAACTCATCGATCAACGATTGCAGGAAAGCGGGGTCGGACTGATCACCGATCCTTACGGCGACTTGCTCGTCACCGTACTGTCGGCAAACATCATTGATGTCGATGGTGACGATACGTGCAAGCGGCCCGAGCCAACGTTTCCACATCTGCGACGAACCGCCATTCCCGGCGCCGATCTCAAGAAATGTTACAGGCTGGCCGACATAGCGACCGAAATGGCGCTCATAGGCGAAGAAGTAGTGCCCCGATTTGTGGATTGGTCGACCGGTATTGGAGAGAAAGATTTCGTACAAGGACATGTGGCGTTCGGGCTCCGGATGTATCATGGACTCGTACGCTCGTTCGGGCACTGCGCGAGCGGGTCGTCCGTCAGTAGTTTGTTTGTCGTCGGATCCCCGCCTCTTCTGTTGGTGGGGAACGCGGTTTATCGAATTTATACCCGTTTGCTCGTGGCAGATCGGAGCAATTTCAGGGCCGGGCCGATTTCATCCTCGGGCCTGGAACCGTAATGCCTTGCGGCGGGATTGCTCAATCATCCGGAGCTGATGGTACGAAGCGTGCCTTCGACGCCATGCGCCTCCCTTCCCCCTATCGCTTGTGAACCCAATTCCTATGGTCTCGCTCGGTACCCGGTGTTAGGCCAACGTGCTACAGGAATCGACGATAGAGCGAACGAAGCCGATACCCTGATCCATGCGGTATGTGGGTGATTGGTCCGGCGTCACATGATAGGGATGGCAATGTAAGGACAGCAAACCGCCCTCAAGTCAGCTCTTAGACACGCCCGGAAAATATTGCATGTTCGTTAGGCGGCTATTTCGCAAAAGTTCTCGAGTCGGCAAAACCAATTCAAAAAGTTTCGATCATAAGTTTTACCGCACATATTATTCGGATCTATCGAATGTTTCGACCCCCCGTGCGTTGCTAAAGCACTACACGGCGCATGGTCGTCGGGAGGGACGTTACCCGCATGCATCCGCTCTCATGGACGCCTTGAGTTCTGAGCTAGGGCAACTACCAACTGATTTCCATGCTGAACGCTATCGTCAGCTCAATGGTGATCTTTCTCATATACGAGAGGACTGGGCGCTCGCGGAACACTACCTGCGTTTTGGTCGCGGGGAGGGTCGGGCGTACGCCCTCCCAGACGACTTCGACGCGGCATTCTATCAGCGCTACTATCACGACCTATCCGAGATTCCGGATGGCGGCCTGATCGAGCATTTCTTACAGTTCGGTCACCTGGAGGGGCGAGCGCCGAACCCGCGCGTGCTCATCAGACGACTCGAAGAAGAATTCGGGCGGCTTCCGGACGATTTCATTCCGAGCCATTACCGCCGGCTCTACGGAGACCTCTTCGATAAGGTCGCACCCTGGGAACTGCAGGAGCATTTTCTGCGCCATGGTCGGGCTGAGGGCCGCCCCTATCGCCGTCGGCGGAACGAGGCCGGCGAGCGGGATCTTGCCAATATCCGCGGGGCCGCCGCCGCAGCCGGTGTTTTGCCCGAGCCCGTGCTTGACCATTTCATGCTCTACGAATTTTCCATCCTGAATGCGAGCTGGCTTCCCCATCGCCCGGCTTCACGCTTGGAGGGTATCCACTTGTTCCTGGAACAGGGGGTCGAACGATTGGCACCCATGTCCATGAAGGCCAAGTTCGATCCACAATTCTACCGCTCGCAGTTTCCCGACAAGGCGTCCTTGGGTGATGTCGAACTCTATCGCGATTGGCTGAGTTTCGGGATCGTCGATGACGTTCCAGGCAGCGAAGGAAGCGCCCTGGCTCAACTGATCGGTGAGGACACGTTCCCCGACTGCTTCGATGACGTAGCCTATGATGCCAGCCAAGCTTTCAGCGAGAAGCCTTTTCCCGCGGGTCGGTTCGCTGCCCTCGCGCATTTCGTCGCCGGCGGCTTTGTCGAGCATCATCGAGTCGTGCGGGGGGCCGGTGCAGCTCGCCTGTTTGGCCAGATCGCCAACTATCATCTCATCCGCAACGATCACGATAGGACCCTGACGGCCGCCGGGCACGGACTTGCCGCCGCTCCCTCGGACCCATTGCTCCTACACCAACGCGCCGAAGCGCTGCGAGCACTCGGCCGCGATGGTGAAGCGACAGCCGACTATGCCGTAGCGGCCAATCTCCCTGGGGCGGGCTTGTGGACCCATATTCACGCCGCTTTGGGACTGGCTGCCAAGCCTGGTGCATCCGAGGAGGCACTCGACCGGATCGAACGATCGGCCAGAACCTTCCGTGGTGCACCAGAATGGCGGATCGCTGCGCATCAGACCGTCGCGCTTGTCTTCGCCAGCATCAGCCGGGACGCAAAAGCCCTTTATGCGCTCGGCCGGCGACAGGAGGCCGACGATCACCTTACCGCCTGTCTCGACCGGTTGACGGGGGTCATTGCAACCGTCGACCCCTTACCGGGGCGACTTCCGCCACTTCGCAACGGCCGGATCGTGGTCGTTGCCAATCGCGACCTCCCCCAGTGCGACCACTACCGCGTGGTGCAGAAATGTCGGCAGCTCGAGCATGGCGGATGGACCGTCGAACTTTTCAAGCAGGACGAGGCGGATCGATGCCGATCGAGCCTCGACTCTGCGTCTGCGGTGATCTTCTATCGAGTCGCAGCCTTTCCCGCGGTTTTGCATGCAATTCTTTATGCAAAGGCGCTCGGGCTACCGACGTTTTATGAAATCGACGATCTGCTGTTCGACCCGCGACATTACCCTGATCCGTTCGACAGTTTCGAGGGGCAGATCTCCGAACAGGATTATATTGAACTTCAGTATGGCGTACCGCTGTTCCGTTACGCCCTAGGCTTGTGCGACGCTGGATTTGCGTCGACACCTGCCCTGGCGGACGCCATGCGGCCGCATCTTCCTCAAGGATCCTGTCACGTTCTGCGCAATGGGCTCGACCAGCGCAACGAACCCTTCCTCGCACAACGGGCGGCCCCCTTCTCGGAGGGCTCCGTAACGCTCTTCTACGGATCGGGGACGAAAGCCCATAACCGGGATTTCACCGTCCTCCTTGCCCCCGCCCTGTTGGAAATTTTAGCCCGCCATCAGCATGTGCGGCTCGTGATCGCCGGCTACCTCCACCTCGACGTACGGTTTGACGCATTCGCGGGCCAAGTTCGACAACTCGGCTTTTGTCGGGACGTGGCGTCCTATTGGGACGTCCTTTCCGCCACCGATATCAATCTTGCGGTGCTCATGCGCAGCCCCATGGCGGACGCCAAGAGCGAGATCAAATGGTTGGAAGCCGCCATGTGCGGGGTTCCGTCGATCGTTTCCGGGACGCGCACCTACCGGGAATTGCTCAGCGATGGGGTCGACGCGGTGCTCGCCGATACGCCCGAAGATTGGCTTCAGGCCCTCGACCGGTTGATCATCGATCATACTCTGCGGCGGGCAATCGGGGAGCGGGCTCGTCTGAAAGCGTTGCGCGAGTACGGATTGGATCAGGCCGTCGCGGTTCTTACCCATGCACTGCCGCCGCCGCGGCCTGAGCCCCCCAATCTTATGGGAACCGCTCAGCCTCGCCCGAGAACCTACCGGCCGGTCGCTGGGCGAAAGCCGCGTGTTCTCATTCTGAATGTCTATTTTCCCCCGCAACTCGTGGGTGGGGCGACGCGCGTCGTTCGGGACAACCTGGATCACTTTCTCGATCATGCCGCTGACCGTTTCGAATTCGCGGTCGCGGCGGCTGACGATGGCGCTCACCCGGCCTACAGCACGCGCATCGACCATTACCGTGGCGCACCGGTGTACCGGATCGCGCCACTTCAGAGTGAGCATGGTGGTTGGCAACCGTTCGACGCGCGCATGCGCGAGCCCTTCGACGAACTTTTGGATCGCTTCGATCCCGATCTCGTCCACGTTCACTGCGTGCAGCACCTCACCGGTACCGTGGTGGAAGCCGTTCGGGCGCGTGGCATTCCCTATGTTGTCACGCTCCACGACGCGTGGTGGATCTCGGATTTTCAGTTTCTCGTCGATGCGGATGGACGCGTTCATGCGCCCTCCGCAGATCCGTTGATGGACGCCACGAACGGCTCCCTCGACCCGATCGCTTCTTTGAGTCGGCGTAGGAAGCTCGGAGACCTGCTCGATGCTGCACACGCTCTCATCGCCGTCTCGGAGAGTTTCGCCGGTCTTTATCGTGCGGCCGGACATCCCCGAACGGTCGCTGTGTCGAACGGGGTCCCGGTGATGGCTTTTGTACCACGGCGTCCGGGCCCGGCGGGACGCGTGCGCCTCGGACAGATTGGTGGTCGGACAACGCACAAGGGCGCAACCTTGATCGAATCCGTCGTGCGGACCGGAGCCTTTCCAAACCTTGATCTCACGCTTGTCGATCACGCGCGAGCGCCTGGGGAAACCTCCACGGAGATCTGGGGGAGCACACCGGTTCGTCTCATCGGGCGACAGCCGCAGGACTCCATCGCCGAGCTCTACGCCGAGCTCGACGTCTTACTCGCGCCTTCCTTGTGGCCGGAAAGCTATGGCCTTGTGACCCGAGAAGCGCGTGCTGCCGGACTTTGGGTCGTTGCGAGCGATAGGGGTGCCATTGGAGCGGATCTAACCGACAAGGTCGACGGGTTCCGTATTGATGTCGAATCGCCTGACTCCCTGCGTGACGTCCTAGTCTGCATCAACAACGATCCCGTGCGCTTCAGCAAAAGCCCGTCGGACGTTCGCAGTTCGGAACGGACCACGGCGGATCAAGGAAACGACTTGCTGAAGCTATACGAACGCATCGTCGTTTCGGAGGTAGGCGCTCAAATTATTACAACGCCTAAAAACTAAACATGATTTAAAAATAGGGCACCTAACGATAGAATTAAATAGTATTCAATACCGTATATGAACTATAGTGATCGATTTAATAGAATTTCAACGAATTATTCTCCACTGTCCCACATACACAAAACCTCAGGTTTTATATGCTCATCTACATGTGCCTGATAAACTTAGGGCGCTAAACATGGCGCTTGTCCAATCCCCCTCATAGGCAACATTTTGGGCGTGCTAAAAGAACGCATCAGTTGCGTTGCCACCACCGCCGCGGGGGGGCGTCCTTGGATTTGGCTTGCTGAATCGCCGATTCCAATCGACCAATCTGATCGTTTTTGGCCTGTAACGCCGCTCGCAATTCGGCGACCTCAGCGCCCTCAATGAGCAGGGCTGCGATCCGGGCCTCTGCTTCGGCCCACTTCGCGTTTGCGCTGCGAGCCAAGTCTTGTGCCGCATCGCGCTCCGCCTGGAGGCCAGGGATCAACATATTTCGGCCCTGGGCGTCCTCGAACCCTTTATTCGTTGCGTGCAAAGCCGGTACGAACGCGGCGCAGGCTGTTGCAAAGGCTGCATGGGTCTGATCCAGAACCACGGAGACCGGCTGCTGCCCAGCTCCTTCGTGCGCTGGTGTCAGCTCCCGCACGTAGGATGTCACGGCGTCCTGAAGCCATGGGTGGAGATGGTCGATGCTCCCGGACCCGGCCCGGCTCCGCCTGAGATCAGGATCGATGAACCTATCAAGCGCGGCGAGGTCTGCTTCCGACAAACGGGGGAGGGGCAATTGCAGGGTTTCGACCACCCGTCGCATCACCGACCGGCCGTCCGCCAGAAGATCCTCGTAGCGGAGGAAAACCCGGCGCATCCCACGGCTCTCACGCTCCGCCTCGAGGACGTAGCGCAGCCATGTCATCAGGGTGTTGGGCAAGGGAAAACCATCCCGGGCGTGCAGCGAACGCGCCACCTCGTCGGGGTGGCGGAACGGTAGGACAGCCACGGCGTCGAGGTCGAGGATCGCCGCAACGCGCCGCCATAGGGGCATCAGCTTGCAGGTGCGCGGATCCTTGACGACGAAAACCGGGGCGTCCCCGAATTCCGCTCGCACAATGTCGACAAGTTCATCGATGAATTCCTGCGCGGCCGGGGAATCGTACCAAGCGTCGGGAAACCTGTCCCAATCCCACCAATGCATGCCAGCCGATGCCAGCACCCGGTCGTGCAGGGCGACGATTTCCTTCGGTTCGAAATGCCCCTTTGGATTGTCGTCTGAGAGACCAAGCCCTTTGGCCGGCATAGTCGCTCCGAGCACGCCGAGCGCTCCCGCCACGGTGGACGTCCCGCTGCGATGCATCCCGATCACGAGGACGAGGGTCCGCCGCGGGCGCTCAGATCCGGATCCCGTCACGCTCATTCCACACTCACCTCACCATCCCGGGTTGGGATCCTGTTCACCGATACCAGTGCTCTTGAACGATCCCAAGCGCCTGCCCGAACTGAGCCAAGGCTCAGACGGTGGCAGGCCAAACGCCACTGCACCGCTCCGGGTTTCCCGGAGGCCATTTGGTTTGGGTCAGGCGGCCAAGGCTTGTGCCTCGGCCTTGGTCTAGTAGCGCGCTTCTGCCTCGGCGGGAGGCACGTTGCCGATTGGTTCGAGCAGCCTGCGGTGATTGAACCAATTCACCCATTCGAGGGTGGCATACTCGACGGCCTCGAATGATCGCCATGGTCCGCGCCGATGGATCACCTCGGCCTTGAACAGGCCGATTACCGTCTCGGCGAGCGCATTATCGTAGGAATCTCCGGCGCTACCGACGGCGGATTCGATGCCGGCCTCGGCAAAGCGCTCTGTGTAGCGGATGCTCACGTATCGCGAGCCGTGATCCGAATGACCGACAAGGGCGCTACCGGTGGAGGGGCGGCGCTCGTGCAGGGCCGGCTCCAAGGCATCGAGCACGAAGTCGGCCCGGGCGGAGCGCGATACACGCCAGCCTACGATTCGGCGCGCGAAGACGTCGATCACGAAGGCCACGTAGACGAAACCGCCCCAGGTTACCAGGTAGGTAAAATCCGCGACCCACGATCTGTTCGGGCACGCGGCCTTGAACTGCCGGTTTGGCCTGCCCCGTGAAAAGTGGTCCTCCCTGAGGTATGATGGTGTGGAACGGCTCTGCTTGCGGCAGCGCTGATCTGGGTTTTGATTCCGGATCAGTTCTCGAACGCAGAGGAACCGAACATGTCTAAGATCCACGTCGTCGGCCTCGATCTGGCCAAGCAGATCTTTCAAGTGCACGCGATCTCCTTGGAGGGCGCCGGAGTGGTGAGGCGGCAGTTGCGTCGCTCGCAGGTGCTGACGTTCTTTTCCAAGCTGCCATCCAGCCTCGTCGGGATGGAGGCGTGCGGTGGTGCTCACTTCTGGGCGCGTGAGATCGCAAGACTTGGCCATCAGGTGCGCCTCATGCCCCCGAGCTACGTCAAGCCTTACGTGAAGCGCGGCAAGACCGATGCCGGCGATGCCGAAGCCATCTGCGAAGCGGTGAGCCGCCCAACCATGCGCTTCGTGCCGGTCAAGACGGCCGAGCAGCAGGCCGCCGCCATGGCGCTGAAGACACGTGATCTGCTCGTACGCCAGCGGAACCAGGCGGTGAACGCGTTGCGGGCTCACCTGTCGGAGTTGGGTATCGTGAGCGGCACGGGGCTCAGCCGGGTTGCCGGTCTGATGGAGATTGTCAGAGACCCTGACGATGCGCGGCTCCCGGTCATCGCGCGGCAGGCGCTTAGGGATCTAGCCGATCACATCGAAGCGTTGAATGAGCGCCTTCACCGCTTGGACCGCGAGATTGTAGCCCAGTCACGGGAGGATGCGGATCTCCGGAGGCTGACGGCGATCCCTGGTATCGGACCGATCTCGGCAGCGTCGCTGAAGGCCCTCGTCCCTGATCCAAGTGGCTTCGTCTCGGGACGGCACTTCGCAGCTTGGCTTGGCCTGACACAGCGCGCTCATTCCAGCGGAGGCAAGGAGCGTCTGGGCCGGATCTCGAAGATGGGCAATCCGACCTTGCGAACCTTGCTGATTCTGGGCGCGACCACGGTCCTGCGCCACGCGCGCAATGGTGGCAAAGCTTCGCCGTGGTTGCAGGCGCTCCTGTCGCGTCGTCCTCCGAAGGTCGCCGCCGTTGCGCTGGCCAACAAGACGGCGCGCATCGTCTGGGCTCTCCTCACGAAGGGTAGCCATTATCGGAACCCCGGTCTCGCTGCATCGAGCGCAATGGGCGCCTGACGGCAACGACCGGACAGAGCTGACCGGCGGACCGCTGCCGGGCAGGGATAAGGTGTGCAACAGCAGCGATGAGACCCGACGGGACGTTACCCCGAAGTGAGACAGGCCTCCAAAGCCGATGCACTTCCGAGCGCGCAGGTATGATCTGCCACTCACCTCGCGGACTCCATCGAGGCCAGCGGTCTATGACCGCGCCCAAAGGCCGGACATATGACTGCACCGTTCGCGGTGGGGGATCTGTTGCTGAGCGCTCTTGTCCGCAGGGCCGTTCCACATATGGCTCTGAGCCATGAGGAGGGTGTCATCATGGGACGGAAGAAGCATCCGGCTGAAGAGATTGTTGCCAAGCTGCGGCGATGAAATGCTTCGATCGGGGTTCTAGGAAGGGTCGTCGCCCGCCGGGTGTCGGGCCAGATCAGCCTCCGGCCCAGGGCGCCACCCCGGGCCAATCACAGGGGCCTACCCTCCGCATCCCGGATCGTCTCGAAGCCGGTCATGCGAGCGGCCGGCCCGCCAACCGGCGCACGATCCTGCGGAGCCACGCGACCTGCGTGGCGCGGGCTCGCAATCTGTCGCGCGCCGTCATCAGGACCGTTGCGAAGCGACCACGGGCGGTAATGGCCTCGTCGTAGCGGACCAGCGGCATCAGGGCGTTGGCCCAATCGTCCTTGTAGGCCTCTTCGCCGACGGTAAAGTCGAAAACCCGCAGGCCGTCGTCGAAGGCCTGGCGCAGCAGAGTCTCGGTCATAAGGCGTCCGGTACTGAAACGGCGCCAGCCGTCCGCCTCCCATCCGATCAGGAGGAGATAGAAGCGGCTGCGATAGACGAGGCCGAGATGCGCTGCCACGGCCGTGCCCGAGACGTTGAGCGAACTCCCGTGGATTCGCCCCTCCGGAAGGTCGATCCGGGCCATGGCGTCGTAGAAATCGGAGAAGGCCGGGACGGCGAACCAATCCTTGGAGTGGGTCTCACGCCATCGCCGCGACTTCATCCGCTTCAGCGAGACGATAAGCGCCCGCATGCCGGCGTCATCGTCGGCGACGACGAAGGCAATGGGTCCCACTTCGGCGAGTCGGCGGCGACAGCGCTGCGTGTCGGCCCAGAATCTCGGGCGCAGGGTCCCTGTCAGCGCTTCGTATCTGTCCGGGAACGTCACGCTTCGCGCTTGCCCGGCAGCGTTGACGCCCGGCAAAAGGGCGAGGGGATTGGGCACCCGCTCCCCGACCGCTCCCTCGGGCGGGTCCAGGGTCACGGGCATCCGTGTCAGGCAAACGACGTCGTGGGACGGCAGGGCGGCAGTGATCCGGCGCCACAGAGCTTGCACGGCCGTGGCGTCGAGGCTGCGGGCGAAGTCGGGATCGATAGCGGGCGCGTTGTAGTCGGTGACGATCCCACCGAGAAATTCCAACGTGCGCAGGCCGTTCCGCCGAGTGATGCCGAGGGGCAGGACCATTTGGATGCGCGCATCCGCCATTACGACGATGGCGGGTTCTATGTGAGCCTGTGCGCCGAAGGTATCGGCCCAGGCCTGGAGCCAAGCGTGACGCGCGAAGGCGTAGCCCGCCAGGCCGGGCGTCTCGAGATCCGTGGCAGCGGCGCGCACCGACGGATAGATGCGGAGGGTCAACTCGTCCATCAGCGATGCCCCTTCGGCATTGTCCATCAAAGCAGCTTGCCGGCGACCTGCGCGACCTTGAGCCGGCGCGCGCCCGTATCGGGAGCGTTGCGCAGGCGCGCGACCGCCCAGAGGGCGCCGACTAGCCTGAGTTGCACCAGACCATGCGGCGACCGGGGCGGTCGCGGCGCACGTACAGGTCGTAATCCTCGCCCCCCGAGCGACTGAGGCGCGGATCGAACGGGTCGGCCTCGGGAAACAGGTATTGCGCCGCAGAAGCGAGTTGCCGGTGCCGATCCAGCGGTCGCTCGCCTGCGCGTCGTAGCCGATACCCAAGGCGGTGCCGCTGGGCTGAGGGGGCCGGCGTTCGTAGGTGCGGCCGCCAGCCGTCAGGCGGCGGACTTTTGCTCCCCCCAATGCCGATATCCATCGACGATCACTGATGCTCCGCCTCGCGAAAAGGCGTCCTGCTGATCGACGGTTTTGCCGTAACAGCAGGAACGCTGGCGGCGATGGATTCATCGGATGGGCCTGACCGACAGACGCCCGACCGCAGACTGATCGCAACGCCGCACGCGATCGTGGGCCCGCATGTTCAGCACCTCCAACGTTCGGGCTCGATCCCATAGGGGCGCTCGGGACTGAGCCGTGAATCGTACCAACGGCTAGCAAGCAGTCGCTCCTCGAGCCCAGCCAACAGGCCTGTCCGGTCGACTGGAAGAATGAGGCCGGGTGCCGGTTTCCACACCGTTCGTAGGTAAGGCGTGACCGCAACGATCCGGGCGTTGTGGACCGCGTCGAGTCCGAGACGAATCATGAGCTCGTCGGAGGTCAGAGCGTCGCCGCTCGTGCGGAGGACCCGTTGCAGGGCCGAGATCCGGATGACGACGTTGGTCGGTGCGGCAACGTCGACACAGCGCTGGGTATGGATCTGCCCGTGATAGGAGCCGTCGAACGTCCGGCCGAGATTTGGGTCGAGCACCGTCCCGTCCGGGCAAAAGAACGCCCCGGACCACGTGATGAGGGTTCCCGTGGCATCGGTGAGCAGACCCGAGGCGACGTCGAGGCGCTCGTCCCACAGGGCGAGGGCCGAGAGCTCCAGCAGATCGGCCTCAACGGGCGACGCCCCGGTATGCAGGTACAGCCATTCGGCGTCCGTGCTCGCAGCGGCCCGCAACACAGCCCCGCCGTCTCGCCAAGCCTCCTCGACACAGAGATTCATGACACTGTCGAGGGTGCGCCGTGGTCTCAGCGACCACATGCCGGTGTGCTGGCCGCTCTCGTTCGAACGCACGGCGACATCGCCCGACCGCCCGCGTGCCTCGACCAACCGATCGAGGACGAACTTCTGTGAGGCCACCGCTGCAGGCTTGTCCCCGGTCTCCGCCGAGGCCGTCGACCCGGGATTTATCCGCCAGGCGTAGAGCAGTTCCGGCACATGCACGGGCTCATGCCCGACGGCCCAGGCCCGGCCGATGGCATCCCAATCGTGGCACCAGGTCGCGCGATCATCGCTGTACGCGTCGATCTCGACGAGGAAGTCGCGCCGCCAAGCCATGAGATGGGTCTGATAGCAGCAGTTCGCAGACAGAAACGGATCGAAGGCGGGTTTGAAGAACGGGCTCGCCTTGGCGGAGGCGGGATTGGACTTGAACTCGTCCGAGTAGAACACCCGTGCCTCGGGGAAGCGCTCGATCCAGTGCGCCATCACCTGGAGCGCGTCGATGGTGAGGTAGTCGTCGGCGTCGAGGGGTACGAGGATCTCGCCCTCGGCCGCGGCGAGCCAGGTCCGGTTGGCGCCGGCGATGCCGGCGTTCGCCTCGTGCCGGATCACCCGGGCATGGCCCGCGGCCTCGACCTTGGCGAGCCAAATCAAGGTATCCTGCCGGGTCGATCCGTCGTCGACGATGACGATCTCGCGGTTGGTGTAGGTCTGCAATAGGCAGGATTGCAGCATTTCCTCCAGGAAGGCGGCCGGCTGGTCGTAGACTGGCACGCAGAGCGTGAACCGGATCGCGCCGGAGGTTGGGTAATGTCGGATGCGCCAGGCGATATGGCGATCAAGCCAATTCTCGAACGCGGCCGGGTCCGTCTCGACGGGGGCCCGCTCGGGCCGAAGCAGCACACGGTAGGTCGGATCGCGCTGGTCGAAGCCTGGGTTGAAGTACGGATCGCGCAAGCCCGGCCAGCGGGCGTAGAGCGCTTCCTTCTCGCAGCGATAGGTGCCGGTCTTCGAGGCACTCTCGTAATGATAGACCCGCACGCCCGGATCGACGACGCAGGTGCGGCCGGATTCGCGCAGGCGCAGGCAGAAATCGACGTCGTTGTAATTGAGCGGGAAGCGCTCGTCGAAGCCGCCGAGCGCCTGATAATCGGCGCGGCGCACGATGGCCATGGCCCCGGTGACGCCGAACACCTCGCGCCGACACTGCAGGAGATTGCCCGTGGCGCCGGCATGGCTCGGGGCGACGAACAGCCCCGCGTGTGAGGGCCCCTGTTCGAGGAGGATAACCCCGTTGTGCTGAACGGTGCCGTTCTCGAACAGGCAAAGGGGGCCGATCATGCCGACATCCGGATGCGCGAGCAGGAAGGCGACGAGTTCCTCGCCGCCGCGCGCCGTCATGGCCTCGACGTCGTCGTTCAGCAGGCAAACGAATTCACCCGCGGCGGCGGCGACGCCGATGTTGAGTTTCCGCGCGATGTTGAGGGAGCGGTCCTCGTAGTGCACCAAGCGAATACCCGGTGTCTCGGCGAGTTGCGCGTTCTGCTCAGCGGAAAGATCGCCGTTGTGGACGATCACGTATTCCCGGTTCGGATAGAACTCCGTGTTCTCGAAGCTCCGGACGCAGTTCAGGATCAGATTGATGCGCCGGTCCCGCACCATCCTGGACCCCGCCCCCGTGGGAATCACGTAGGACAGAAGTGGTGCCGCGGCCGGCAGGGTGTAGTGCGTGCGCCAGAATCCATCGCCGAAGCCGGGCGAGACGGACGCCCCCGGATCGCGCTGCCGGGCGAATTCGAGGAGCGACGCCTCCTGGCGCCCGACGCTGTAGGATTTCGTCGTCATCGACGTCGCTGTCGAGGTCGGCGACGCGCGCCAGACGTAGCCGATCACCGGCACGTGGATCGCCTTCTCGACATGGCGGGAGGCGCGCAGGACGAAGTCGTAATCCTGAGTGCCGTCGAAGTCCGGCCGGAACGCGCCCACGGTCGCGAGAAAGTCCCGGCGGTAGACGGAAAGGTGAGAGAGATACATGGTGTTCTCAAGAAGAACCGGCGACCAGCCGGGCTTCAGAACCACGTCGTAGAGTTCGCCCGTGTCCGAGATCTTGCACTCGTCGGTGTAGACGAGGTCCGCATCGGGCTCGGCCTCGATCGCCTTCCAGATCGCCTCGAACACGGTACGCGGCAGCAGGTCGTCGTGATCGACCAGCGCGACGTGCGTCCCGTCGGCCTCGGCGATGGCGCGATTCGTGCCGCCGGCAATGCCGAGGTTGCGCTCGGCGAACACCACGGTGACGCGGGGATCCGCGGCTGCGATCCGGCGCAGGGTTCGCAGCGTATCGGGCCGCTCGGATCCGTTGTCGACGATGATCCAGCGCCAGCCGACGTAGCTCTGATTGAGCAGGGTCTGAAAGAGTTCCTGGAGATAGGAAGGCTCGGTGTTGAAGGCCGGCGTCACCACGCTGGGGCGAAACGCCGGGTCCGACAGGCCGGCGGTGGCCTCTGAACGGGTGGGCTCGCACAGGTCGCGCAGACTGAGTTGCTGACCGATCCCGCGGGGGTTCAGGGGCGCCTCACGTCCCTCCAGGGTTCCTGTGCGCAACCAATGCACGAGGGGATTGATCGCGCTGGCGCGGACATCGGGGTAGCGCTCCAGGTAGGTCTGGCCGTGGAAGAACAGCGACGGCTCGCGCTCCTGGAGGTGCCCGCTCGTGAGGTAATGGGCAATGGGATCCATGCCGTCGGCGGCGACGTCGGGATAGGTGCGCAGATAATAGCCGACATCGAACAGGCCGCTTCGGGCGACGAGTTCATAATCGGAGGCGATACCAGCACCGGGCGGTAGGGCGCCGCGCAATGGTGGCCGCCGCCCCTCGACGAGGCCCACGCGTACCCAATGCACCAGGGGTGCGGTATCCACAGCATCGGGATAACGGGCGTGGTAGCCACGTCCATCGAAGAATTCCGACGGCTCGCGTCCCTCACGAAAACCCGAAGTGACGTAATGTGCCACCGGATCGAACCCAGCCGCGGCGACGTCAGGATTTTCGCGTAAGTAGTAGGACCGGTCGAACAATCCGCTGCGCACCGCAACGTCATAGTCCGAGCCGATCCCGGCTCCGACGTCGGTCAGGGCGCGGATCGGTGCGTCGCGACCTTCACCCAACCCGATACGCAACCAGTGAATCAAGGGCGCGATATCGGCGAGGCCTACGTCAGGGTAGCGCGCGCGGTAACCACCTCCGTCGAAGTACCCCGATGGCTCACGATTCTCGCGAAAGCCCGAAGTTAAGTAATGTGCGACGGGATCGAGGCCAGCCTCAGCTACATCCCGATTCTCCCGCAAGTAGTACGCTCGATCGAACAAACCACTTTGGATCGCGATGTAGTAATCGGAGCCGCCTTCCGGCTCGGCTATCCCGCTGTGGAATGGAGCATCGCGGCCTTCGGCCAAACCGATGCGCAACCAATGAATCAGGGGCGCAGTGTCTGCGAGCCCAACGTCGGGGTAGCGGGCGCTGTAACCACACCCGTCGAAGAACCCAGACGGCTCTCGGTTCTCTCGAAAACCGGAAGCGAGGTAGTGAACCACCGGATCGAGACCGGCTTCGGCAACATCCTTGTTCTGCGAAAGATAGTATGCACGATCGAACAGCCCACTTCCGTTTGCCAGGGCATAATCGGAGTCGTGACCTGGGCTCGGTAGGACGTGGATCGGTGGATGACGCCCCTCCGTACGACCGATACGAAGCCAATGGACGAGCGGGGCCATGGCTCCCGTCGCCACATCGGGGTAGCGTGCACTATAGCCACGTCCGTCGAAGAACGCGGACGGCTCACGATTATCGCGATAACCTCCCGTCAGGTAGTGCGCCACCGGATCCAAACCGGCCTCGGCAACGTCGGCGTTCTGCGTGAGATAGTGTGCCTCATCGAACCAGCCGCTGCGGGCCACAAGATCATAGTCGGACCCAGGACCGTGCAGCCCTGACGGGCCAACGGCTACGGGTGCGGAACGGCCTTCGTCGTGACCAACTCGCAACCAATGCACCAGTGGATTCACGCCCGCCGCTGCGATCTCGGGATGCCGGGCGAGATACGCGGCGCCGTCGAAGAATGCCGAGGGCTGAAGCCCATCCGCATGGTCGCTACGCAGGTAGTGAGCGACGGGATCCAACCCGGCTGCGGCCACTTCCGGATAGGTTCTTAAGTAGAACGCGGCATCGAACAGGCCGCTACGGGCGACAAGATCGTAATCGGTCCCGGGGCTGACGCCTTCGCTACTTCGGATCGGTGCAAAACGGCCTTCGTGAAGTCCAACGCGCATCCAATGGACGAGCGGGGCGAGATTGCTTGAGCGGACGTCAGGATAACGTTCAGCGTAGGTCTGGCCGTCAAAAAATTCAGACGGCTCCCGTCCTTCAGAGAAGCCGTTAGTGATGTAATGGAGGATCGGATCCATGCCGCTGTCCGCGACATCGGGATTCGCCCTCCGATAGTAGCCGACGTCGAACATCCCACTTTGGGCAACGAGCGCGTAATCGGTACCCGGCCGCGCAAGGGTCGGAGCGGTGCGGACGGGCGCTACGCGTCCCTCCGCGCTACCGAGGCGCAACCAATGGACCAGAGGATTGATGCGCGCGTCGCGAACGTCTCCATTCTCGGTGCGATAGCGGGTTCCATCGAAGAATGCCGATGGTTCGCGTCCGTCGAGATATCCGAATTGGAGATAATGGACGATGGGATCTTCCCCGGAGGCAGCAACGTCCGGATTGGCCGCGAGATAGTAGCCAATATCGAAAAGACCGCTGCGGGCGACCAAGGCGTAATCCGACCGGACTTCACCAGAGATCGGTGACCGACCCATGCGTACGGGGGCCGGCCTCCCTTCAGCTGCACCCGAGCGCAACCAATGGACGAGAGGGTTGATACCCTCGCTCTTGATCGCGGGGTCCGCCTCCCGGTAACCCGTGCCATCGAAGAACGCTGAGGGTTCACGCCCCTCGACGAAGCCGATGGTGAGATAATGATGGATCGGATCCGCCCCATTCTCGGCGACATCCGGGTTCTCACGGAGATAGTAGCCCCGATCAAATAACCCGCTGCGTGCAAGCAGATCGTAGTCGGATTGAATCGAGAGGTTGCTGTCGTGCCGCGTGCGGGTGCCGAACAAGGCTTTGATTGATTTCATTACGTCAGAATGTCCAGCAGTCGCACGGTTGAACTTCCAGCCGCCGGGACCCGCCTGCCCCCGAACAACCAGCAATGACGATACCCCTACGGCATCGTGACGATTCCGCGGGATGGGATGGCACCCCCGCGCGGATCGATCCCACATCCTTCCCCAAGCAGGCGTGGCCGCAGCCTAATGCATAGGCATTTTTCATCGTCCGTTGGTTGTCAAGCAAAACGCGGCGCTCACTTCTCTGGGGGTACAGGGTGGGTCACGCCAGAATCAATGGCCTTATGACCATACAGTCACGTAGCCGACCTCGCATCCGTCACCTCGGTCACCGATTTTCGCCATCGCGCATATCGAGGATACGCGTGCGGCCGTCATCCACAGACGCATCGTGCGATCGCCTGTCCGCGACGGAGACCGTGTCGGCTTTGGGCAGAACGGGCGCAGAGGGCGGTGCGAGATCCAGCCCGAGGAAGTAACGGGCGAAACCGATCCGAGCGGCTTCCGCGTCGGGAAACGGGCCGAGCGCACCGAGCCCACCAATCTCTTCGATGATCACATAGAGCCCATCGGCACGCTGTTCGTGACGCCAGTTCTCATGAAACAGATCACCTGCCATTGCCCCAACCCTTTCGGCCCTCACGCGGCGCAGCCTCCCTGCAGGTTCGAAGCTCCCTGCTCCTCACCTCAAAAGGCAGAGAAAAGGACCGAGGCGGCTGCGCTTCCGCCCCTGCATACAGGGTGGTCACATCGGTATCAGTTCGCTCGGCACGGCGCCGGGCAGGACCATTCGTCCTGAGACCCATGCCGGTCCACCGAGATCGAGGTGGGCAGCGATGACGCCCCACAGCGTCAACGGTAAACTCAGTCCGGCATCGGCGGCGCTTCCGCGGGGTCGAACATCGGATCGCGCGGTTCCGGCGCTGCCTGCTCGCGGACACGACGACGCGGAGTCGGACCCGTCGTACAATTGCTGCAGATGGACGAGGTCGCGCGACGAACGCGATCGTCGAAGGCCTTCTCGCGGACCTTGCGCTCGGCCTCGGCGCGATCACGCCGCGCCTGCGCTTCCTCCGATGACGTGGACGGCGCGTCCGGCGTGGCGGTTTCGAGCCGAGGCGCGGACGGCCTCGGCTTATGAGGACTCGGATCGGGTTGCGCCGAAGCACCCAAGGGTAAGCCTGTCAGCAGGCCCGCGACCAGAAGGACAGCACGCATTTCCGTAAACCTCACGCTGCCGGGACCCGTAGCATATCGGACATTCGACGTCGCCGAGGGGCCGGCATAAACCGCCGCCGCATCGGCAAGACTTGCCGGGGCGCAGCGCCGCCCGGGACGAACGATACGACCTAAGCCCTTGATTTTCCGAGACAACACCGACGGCATACGGATTGCTGACCCAGGTATGACCGATCTCGCGGACCCCAAGGCCGACCATGGACATTTTCAGTGCGCTACAAACCGCGGTGTCGGGCCTCCAGGCCCAGTCGTATTCGCTGAACAACATCTCGGGCAACATCGCCAACTCGCAGACAACCGGGTTCAAGCGGGTCGATACGAACTTCGTCGACATGATCGCCGAGCAGCCGTTGAACAAGCAGGTCTCCGGCTCCGTCGGCGCCTTCTCACGGTTGACCAACACCATTCAGGGCGGCTTGGTTTCCACCGGGATCGACACCAACATGGCCCTGAGCGGGCAGGGGTTCTTCACGGTTCAGACGAAGACCGGCGACGCGGCGGGTCAAGCCAGCTTTTCCGCAGCCCAGTACTTCACCCGCCGGGGCGATTTCAAATCCGACAACCAGGGTTATCTCGTCAACGGGGCCGGCGGTTACCTGACCGGCCAGAGTCTCGACCCCCGGACCGGACAGACCACCGGGACCGGCCCCATCAAGATCTCGACGGCGTCGCTTGCCGCCAAACCGACGACGAGCATTGCCTACGGCGCCAATCTGCCGATGACGCCGTCGACCAAGAATGCCGTCGCGGGCAATGCCGACTCGGCACTGCTCAAGACCCTGACATCCGGGGCCTACACCCCCGTTCTCACCGATCCGGCGGCCCCCGCCCTGGGAACGCCGATCAAGGGAAGCGATGCCACGAAATTCCTCAACGACACCCTCTCCGGGGGTTCGCTCACCGCCTATACCGATTCCGGCGCTCCGATGACCGTTCAGATGCGTTGGGCCAAGGTCCAGAACGGAGGCGCGGCCACCGCCGCCGTGACGGCCGATCCGACGGCGACGCCACCCATCGCCGCTGCGCCGGCCAAGCCCGCAACCGATGACGTGTGGAACCTGTTCTACCTCGGCAACTCGAATGCCGGCGCCGCGGACGACGCCTGGCAGAACGTCGGCCAAGCGTTCACCTTCAAGAGCGGCCAGCTCACGTCGCCGACCGCCCCGATCATCCCCGACCTTACCGTCGACGGGGTCAAACTCAGCAATGTCGGCCTCAACATCGCCGCAGGCGCCCTGACCCAGTACGCCACCAGCGAAGGAAGCGTCCGCACCGACACGGTGCAGCAGGACGGCTACGCGTCGGGTACCCTGACCTCGCTCTCGGTCACCAGCGACGGCAAGATCACCGGCACCTATTCCAACGGCAACTCGGCGGCCCTCGCCCAGGTCGGGATCGTGCAGTTCAAGAACGCCGACGCCCTCAAGGGCGACACCAACGGGACCTACACCCAGACCCTCGATTCCGGCGCGCCGATCTCCGGCCTCAACGGATCGTCCGTCGTGGGTGGCGAGATCGAACAGTCGAACACCGACATCGCGGCCGAATTCTCGAAAATGATCGTCACGCAGCAGGCCTACTCAGCCAACACCCGCGTGATGTCGACGGCACAGACCATGATGAGCGACCTGATCAATATCATTCGCTAACATCGATGCTATGATGAAAACGAAACATCAACCATCCAAGTCATCTTTCTAGGAATGCCGCCCCTGCGAACGTTTTCTGCCTCACTTTCCAGAGCAGATTAGGAACGCAAGGGGTACCCGGCCGCAGGACGAACACCCTGCACGCCCGCTTCAGGACCTCGCGCGAGGGGAAGGCCCGAATCGATGTCGCTGAACGCGATCAACACCGCCACGGCCGGCCTGCAGGCGATGCAGGCCCAGATCGGCGTCGTTTCGCAGAACATCGCCAACGTCAACACGGTCGGCTACGTCAAGCGTGTCCAGTCCTCCGTTGCCCAGAACGACGGAACGGGCATCAACAGCGGCGATGTCTCGCGAATTCTCAACGCCACGTCGCAGAAACAACTGCGTTTGGAGAGCTCCGGCGCGGCCTATACGAGCATTGCCGCCAACGTAGGGACGCAGCTCGATGCGCTCTACGGCGTTCCCGGTTCGAGCACATCCCTCGATGGAGTCCTCAACGGATACACGCAGTCCCTCCAGGCACTCGCCAACGATCCCACGGTGAGCTCCGTACGCGCCACCGTAGCCAGCAACGCTGCGACCCTCGCGAGCCGGATCGGCACCATCGCCAACGGCATCCAGACCCTGCGCACGGGGATGGAATCGCAGATCGCCAGCGACGTGAAGAGTGCCGGTTCCCTGCTCAGGTCCATTGCACAGCTCAACGTGAAGATCGTCGCCGCCAACGGCATCGGTGCCAGTCCCGATCTCCTCGATCAACGCGACCAGGCCATCAACCAGCTCGCCCAGTACATGGACGTTCAGGCGACCCAGGTGGGCGATGGCTCGATCACGGTGATGACCCAGTCGGGCGTCACCCTGGTCGATCACGGCGTTTCCGCATCGCTCGGCTTCGACAGCCGCGCGGTGTTGAGCCCCGAGGCCCTCTATTCCACGGAGGCGGGCAAGAGCGGCGTCGGCACGATCACCGCAACGACACCCGGTGGCGCTCGGATCGATCTCCTCGCCACGGGCGCCTTGCGCTCAGGCTCCCTCGCGGCCGCCGTGACCGCCCGCGACGACACCCTGGTCCAGGCACAGCGCCAGATCGACGAACTGGCGGCCGGGCTGGCGCAATCGACCACGGACCGCACGGTGAGTGCGCCAGGCGGCACGGCCATCGACATTGCCGGGCTGAAGAGCGGCAACCGCATCACTCTCACCCTCGCGAACGGATCGCAGATCGCCCTCGTCGCCTCGAAGGATGGCAACGCGGCGTTCAGGCCGGGCGACGTCGATGCCGGTTCAGTCCGGAGCTTCACCCTCGGCGCGAATGATGCCGCCATGGCGTCCAGCATCGGCGCGGCGCTGGGGGCGGACTATTCCGTTGCGGTCGCCGGCGGACAGCTCACGATCACCCGTAGCGCCGCCTCTACGGCTTCAGCCATCGCGACGGTGGGTGCCACCGTGACGGTGCCCACCACCGCGACGGAGACGAAGAGTTCGGCCAACACCGCCGAGATCGCCCTGTTCGTCGATTCGGGCCGAACCAACGGCCTCTACACGGGCAACTTCGATGGCGGCTCGCAGCTGACGGGCTTTGCCCAGCGCATCGCCCTCAATCCGGCGATCAAGGCCGATACCAGCGCCCTGGTGCTGTCCTCGGCGACGACCCAGTCCGGCGACGCAACGCGTCCGCAACGGATTTTGGACGGGCTGATCACCCGCCCCTACACCTTCTCGGCCGCTTCCGGCATCGGCGGCGTGCGGGCGCCCTTCACGACCAACGTGGCCGACTTCACCTTGCGCATCATCGACGCGCAGGGAGCGAACGCGGCGTCGAGCCAGAGCCTGGACGAAGGGCAGCAGATCGCCCTCGCGACGGCACAGAGTCGGTTCTCCAGCGAATCCGGGGTCAAGATCGACGAGGAGATGGCCAACTTGATCCAGCTCCAGACCGCCTACGGCGCCAACGCGCGGGTGCTCACGGCCGCCCGCGACATGCTCGACACGCTCCTGCGGATCTGAGCCGTGGTCCCGCCCAACGTCGTCCGTCCTCCGTTCCCGGGATCGCGCCCATGACCATCACGCCCTTCGCGGCCGGCAGCTACACCACCACCTTGAACACGCAGCGCCTGCTCGCGACCAAGGACAAGCTCGACACGCTCACCACCCAGCTGACCACGGGCCGGGTGGCGGAGACCTATGGCGGCTTGGGTGCCTCCCGTACCACGAGCTTGAGCGCACATGCCCAGGTCGCGCGCCTCGATGGTTACGCCGCCAGCATTACCGGCGCCCTCAACCGCATCACGCTCGGCTCGACCAGCCTGCAGAATCTGTCCAAGGTCACGTCGACAACGGTGAGCGGCATCGCCGAGGGATTGACCAACACGAGTTCGTCCTCGGCCCGCGACACCACCCGCCAGACGGCTGTGGCCAACCTCGACCTGTTCGTCGATACCCTGAACCAGAACTACGCCGGAACCTACCTGTTCGGAGGGCGCGCCACAGATACGCCACCCGTCATCTCAGCCGACGAGATCCTCAACGGCGACGGCACCAAGGCCGGCCTCAACGCCATGATCGCCGAGCGCAAGGCCGCCGACGGGATCACCGGGACGGGAAACCTCAGCATTCCGGCCACCGGGACGGCGGCGGTCACGGTCTCCGAGGGAGCGAGCGCGATCGGACGCGCGAATTTCGGGTTCACCCTGCTGGGCATCGACAGCTCCAATAAGGCCGCGTTCAGCGAAAATCTGGACGCGGCCAGTGCGCCGAGGGTGGCTCTCGGTTTCGGCACGCAGCCGACGGACGGCGATGTCGTGCGGCTCAGCGTCAACCAGCCCGATGGCAGTCAAGCCTTCGTCGATTACACGGCGCGGACAGGCCCCGCCCTCGGAGCCAACGAATTCCTGATCGGCACCGATAGCGGCGCCAAGCTGAAGTTGGCACTCGGGCAGAGCCAGATGGCGGCTCCCGCAAGTCTCGCCGCGCAACCCGTCGACGGCGCGTCGGTCCCGGTGACCATCGTGCAGCCCGACGGCACTCGAACCGTCGTAACCTACACGGCACGCACGGTCGCAACGGGCGCGGCCAACGAGTTCGTGATCGGGCCGGACACGGCCGGAAGCTTCGCCAGCCTGACGATGGCCGTCGGGGAAAGGGGGATCGCCGCCGCCCAGAGCAAATCTCCCCCGGGCGTGACCCTGGCCCTCTCGGGCGGTACCCCTGCCAGCGCCTCCCTGACGGTCAGCGCCGTCACGCCGCCCAAGGACGGCGACACCATCACGCTGACCCTCGGCCTGCGCGACGGCACCCCGACGACGATCACGCTGACGGCCAGGACCGTCGCGGACAGCAAGGATCCTTCGGTTTTCGCCATCGGCGCCAGCCCGGAGGCGACGGCCCTGAACATCCAGAAGGCGCTTTCCGACACGGTGAAGACGAGCGCCGGCACGACGCTCGCGGCCTCGTCCGCCGTCCTGGCCTCCAAGGACTTCTTCGCGGGCTCGAAGTCGGACGCGTTCGCCCCGCGCCGGGTCGACACCGCCACCGGCGGCTTCTCCACCAATCCAGCCGGCAAGACGGTGATCTGGTACACGGGCGACGAGAGCCTCGCCGATCCGCGTGGCACGGCAACCGTCCAGGTCAGCAGCGGCCAATCCATCGGCATCGGCGCGCAGGCCAACGAGGCCGGCATCCGCAACGCGCTGGCGGGCATCGCCGCCCTGGCGAGCGAGAGCTTCGCCAGCACCAAGGAACCGAACGACACCACCCTTTCGGCCGCGGACCGGACCTTGGCGTTGAGCGAACGGAGCCGTTACACCGCCTTGACCGACCGTGTCCGCACCGTTCTCACATCCAAACAGGACGATCAGGGCATCGCCCAGATCGCCACCGAACTCAGCCTCGCCGCGGCCCAGATCACCAACGCCAAGGCACAGAACGGCGCCACCAAGGCGCAACTGCAGAACACCCTCGCGGGCACGGATTCGATCTCCACCGAAGAAGTCGCATCCAAACTTTTGGCCATGCAGAACCAGTTGCAGGCGAGCTATCAGGTGACCTCGATGCTCTCGAAACTGACGCTGGTGAACTACCTGTCGTGAGCGACTGGGTCGGGCCGGCCTTTCTGGCAGGCTTGGTTCGCTTCGGCATTCACGGCTCGGGTCGCAGGACTCGCCCCGCACATCGGGCCCTTGCGGTATCGCGGGCCGCCGGTCCGGTTCGCGCGATCCCGGCGTCGATCGTTCTGGACCCGGGCGGCGTTCACATCGGAGTTCGCAACAGGCCGCACCTTACCGGGGCTTCGGATCCAAGGGTGGAAACGGGCGCGGTCGCGCCGCGTATCGTCGTTGTGGCTGCGTCACTCGCCCCGACAAGACCGGTTTGCGCAAAGCGCGATCCTGCATCCATGCCTCCGGTCGGAAACACGACGCAGTCGTGACCCGTCGCACCCAACGCCGAGATGGGCGCGACAGGCATCCCTCCTGGATGGTCGCGGGGAGGTCGTAGAGCGCCTCGGACTGACGGAGGCTTTCCGGTCGACCGAACGACGCCTGCATCCGTATCGTCGGCGGCGCGGCGCAACATCGGACCTCCTGCAGGAGCCGTCCCTTGCCCGGTGGGCTCGAGTGATCGACTCTGCGCCGCACCTCGATGATGTCCAGGGAGAACGAGAGATGGAATCGATCGGCCGGGATCTCGCCGAAATGCAGCGGGTTCCCCTCGCGGCATCGCATATCGCAGCCCTTCGGGCCGTTGGGGTCGAGCGGCATTACCCGGCCGGGAGGTTCCTGGCACGTGCTGGCGAGCCCGCTGATCGATTCGTCTACGTCGAAACGGGCGAAGTCGAAGTGGTGAACCCATTCACGGACGAGCGCCATCTTCCGTCGACACTCGGGCCGACGCAGTTCATGGGCGAGATCGCGTTCCTGAATGGCGGCAACTGGTCGATGCCGATGCGGGCGGTGCGGGATACCAGCGTGATCGAGGTGCCGCGACTGGAGATGCTGCGGCTGATGTCCGAGATCCCCGAGATGTCGGACATCGTCATCACGGTGCTCGCCGCCCGCCGTCGGCGGCAACTCGACACGCAGGACGGCACCTTGGTCCTCCTCGGCGAGGACGACGACCGGGCGGTTCGGCGGATTGCGGAATTCATGAGCCGCAACCGCCTGCCCTACAGGTCCTACGCGCTGGCAAGCCCGGAGGCCGATGCCGTGGCACGAAGCTGTTCGATTGCCGTCGACAGGCCTGCCGTGATCTTCGGACGCGACATCGTCGTGACCGAACCCACATCCGACAAGGTCGCGCATCTGCTGGGCCTCAACCACGACCTCGTCGACGACGAGGCTTTCGACGTGCTCATCGTCGGCGGTGGCCCCGCCGGCGTTGCGGCCGGCGTCTATGCGGGCGCCGAGGGGCTGCACAGCCTGGTGATCGAGGATGTCGCGATCGGCGGCCAAGCCGGGACATCGAGCCGCATCGAGAACTACATGGGATTTCCGACCGGGATCTCCGGCGCCGATCTGGTCTGGCGCGGCGAGGTCCAGGCGATGAAGTTCGGGACGCGGTTCGCCATGCCGCGCCGGGTCACCAGACTGGATCAGCTCGAAAACGGAGCGTTCTGCGCCACGTTCGAGAACGATCAACGGGTTCGCGGCCGTGCCGTGGTCGTTGCAACCGGTGTACAATATCGTCGCCTGCCGATCGATCGGCTCGAAGCGTTCGAGGGAGCCGGCGTCTACTACGCGGCAACGGAAATCGAAGCGCGTTACTGCCGGAATGCCGAGGTCATCATCATCGGCGGCGGCAATTCAGCCGGTCAAGCTGCGATGTTTCTCAGTCGGTCGGCCAAGCATGTTCGCCTCCTGGTGCGCGGACCGTCGCTCGCAGCCTCGATGTCGCACTACCTTTCGAGCCGTCTGGAAGCGGACCCGGCGATCACGATCGACTACGGCACCGAAGTCAGCGCTCTCCATGGCGAGCACCGTCTCGAAGCGGTCACCACCCGCAGCGTTGTCGATGGAACCCTTCGGACGAGCCCGGTCTGCGCCGTCTTCGTGATGGTGGGGGCCGCACCCAACACCGGATGGCTCTCGGGCCTCATCGAACTGGATGGCCACGGCTTCGTGCTGACCGGAGACGCGATCGGGGCAGGATCACCTTACGCGACGTCACATCCCGGAATCTTCGCGGTGGGCGACGTCCGCGCAGGCTCGGTCAAGCGTGTGGCCTCGTCCGTGGGCGAAGGCTCGGTCGTGATCTCCAAGGTCTGGGAGTATGTCCGGCACTGACGGCGCAGAGCTTCTCAATGGGAATGAGACATCGACGGCTCAGCGACGCCCCGGAACGTGGCGCTGCGACGAACCCACCGGCCAGGAAAGCTGGCTCGCCTATCCGCATTCGGTCGCGCGATGGGGTCTCGGGAGGTCGCATGCCTCAGCACGGGCCGATCGCATCGTTCGCTCGACCGGGTGCCTGGATGGAGGGACCGAGCACCGGCAGAGCGACCTCATTCCGAAGGCGCCCGATGTCGTTCACCCGCAAGCATTGTCGCCTGAGAAGCTGTCGTCTCCCGGTCCCGTGCTGGAAGGCTTCAAGCGAACCGCCATAGCCCCCGTAAGCGATCGACTACACTTGAGCGAAAAACTTCGTGCCGGCCACACCCGTGATGGTGAGGGCGATGAAGGCCATCTGGGTCGAATTCACTTTCTCGCCGAAGACCAGCGCGCCGAACACGACCACCCCGACGGCGCCGAGGCCGGTCCACACTGCATAGGCCGTCCCGGCCGGCAGACCACGCATGGCAAAAGCCAACAGGCCCATATTGACGAAGCTCAGGACGATCGGGACCGACGAGGTCGCCCAATCTCCCCGCACAGCCGCCCATTTGAGGCTCAAGGCCCAAGCGATTTCCGTGGCCACCGCCACGCTCAGAATGACCCACGCCATGGGGTGACTCTCCGATGCGGGCTCGAAAGAAAACGCTGCAGCCGGAAACCCGGAAGAGGCCGAACAGCTCCGCCGAGCACCGGGGCCCGACCCATCGAAGGCGAGAGACTTAGTGCACCGCAACATTCCTGTCGATGCCGCAAATCGAGGCATCGCACCTCACCCCGTTGCCGCATGGTTGGGCAATCGAGCGTCTTCAAACGCTGCGTCGGTTGACGGCCCGAATGCCGATCCGCGGTAGGACGCCGGATTAATCCATTCTGGTCTGAAGCCACGTTGTGCCCCTGCGCCTTGCGAGAAACCTTCCATCGACGGCTGCAGGCGACCGATCGAGCGTCTCGCCACCCCGGGATCCCGCGCGACACATCGTCCAAAGAAGCAACGAGAGCCATCGGACCCACGGCCCATGCCTCCCGTTCAATCGATCGCCCGACCACTACCGAGCAGCGAAAAGGTCGCGTAACGCATCGGGCGCGCGGGGGATTTCAAATTATCATATGATAATGCATCGGTATCACGCACATCTAGAAACGCTTCCAGCGTCGGCGGAGCAATAAGAGAGGCGGGTGCCTTGAAGAGCAGAGCGCTCGCGCCACAAGTGAAAGGCGAAGTTGCTATGCACCCGGTTTCCAACAACGCTCCCATGACCATGCTGCTGCGCAAGCTCGACAGCATCGCCACCCTCTCGAATGAGGAGCAGGAAGCCGTTCGCAATTTGCCGGCGCGGACGCGGACCCTCGAGCCCGGGCAGGATATCGTGCGGGAAGGCGACAAGCCCTCGCAATGCTGCCTGGTCCTCGAAGGCTGGCTGTGCCGCTACAAGATCCTCGGCGAGGGTCGCCGCCAGATCTTCTCGTTCCACATTCCCGGCGACACTCCCGATCTGCAGAGCCTCCACCTGCCGGTGATGGATCACAGCCTCGGCACCGTGACCGTGGCCACGGTCGCGTTCATCCCGCACGACAGCGTCCGTGACCTGACTCTGCGCTTCCCGCGCCTCGGGGCGGTGCTGTGGCGCGACACCCTGATCGACGCGGCGATCTTTCGGGAATGGATGACCGGCATGGGCCGCAAGTCGGCCNCTGCGCTTCCCGCGCCTCGGGGCGGTGCTGTGGCGCGACACCCTGATCGACGCGGCGATCTTTCGGGAATGGATGACCGGCATGGGCCGCAAGTCGGCCTATGGCCGGATCGCSCACCTGTTCTGCGAGATGTACCTCAAGCTCGAAGCGGTGGGCCTCGCCGGCGATCACCGCTGCCCCCTGCCGATCACCCAGACCGAACTCGGCGATGCGCTCGGCCTCACCACCGTGCACGTGAACCGCACCCTGCAGGAGATGCGGGGCCAGGGGCTGATCACYCTGCGCAGCAGCACCCTGGTGGTCAACGCCTGGAACGACCTGTGCCGCTCCGCGGAGTTCGATCCCACCTACCTCCATCTGAAGAAGCAGGCTGACGGATGAGCCTCCACCTCCAGCCTGTGCAGGTCRCGACGGGCAGCAACGATACCGAGAGCCATCTCGTGTTCGACGATGGGTTCCTCGTGGCGATCCTGGTTCACCTGTGCGAGCAGCACGGGTCGGACGCCGGCCGGTGGTTCCTCGAAGCCGGATTCGGCCGCGTCGACCATCCGAACCCGCCGACCTTCGCCAGCCTCGGCGCCGCCTCTTTTCCTGAACGTCTGCGACCTTTCNGGGCAGCAACGATACCGAGAGCCATCTCGTGTTCGACGATGGGTTCCTCGTGGCGATCCTGGTTCACCTGTGCGAGCAGCACGGGTCGGACGCCGGCCGGTGGTTCCTCGAAGCCGGATTCGGCCGCGTCGACCACCCGAACCCGCCGACCTTCCCCAGCCTCGACGCCGCCCAGGACTGGATCACGCACCGCCTCGCCACCACCGACGATACGACCTCCTAACTCGGGAAAAACGAGCGTTGTTCGGCCCCTCGAACGCCCGAAAGACAACGGGTCATCGGGCGATGAACGCAAGACCCACAAGGTGAAAGCCCTGGTTGGCCCCGAAGTGTCCGACGGTGTCATCCCGAAAGGCCGAGGGCAAGGGCGAGACGTTCGCGTGCCCGGCTCACCCGGCTCTTCACGGTACCGACCTGACACCCGAGCACCATCGCGGCCTCCGTGTGGAGCAGGCCGTCGACCATCACGAGCAACAGGGTCTCGCGTTGCTCCGGCGGGAGGTCGTTCAAGGCGAACTGTAGCTCGGCGAGGGCAACGCGGTGTTCCTGCTCGGGCGGCGCGGAGACCGAACCGGCGATGACGCCGTCGACGTCCTCGACCTCCCGGCGGAAACGCTTGCGCTGGTTCAGATGGATGTTGCGCAGGATCGTGAACAGCCACGCGACGAGGTTGGTCCCCGTGCGGAACTGGGATCGGTGCTCCCATGCCCGCATGAGGGTCGCCTGAACCATGTCGTCTGCCTCTGCGGCATTGCCGGTACGGAGCAGAGCGAAGCGTCGGAGACGTGGCACCACGGCGATGAGTTCGTCGCCGAACGCCTTCGTGATCTGACGTTCGGCCTCGGCGTCGAGCAGGGCGGCTCGCAGACGTAGCAGAACTCGGCCGAGCCTCGTATCGGCATCGACCGTATCCACGCTGGGAATGAGTTCGTTCAGCCGTGCCCCGATCTGATCCTGGACATGACGGGGCAATCCTTCGCTCGGCGAAGGTTCGTCGGTGACGATGCTTGTCAGCATTCTGGGGAGGAGTCCTTGTTCGGGATATCAGCCCTGAGAGGCTGCCCCTCTACGGTAGATTCTACCGGGCCGGTTCTGGATGATCGTTCACATTCACGTCAATGATCCAGATATACCGGTCTGCGGACCTCCCGGCCCGGAACCGTCCGTCCACGACCGCTGTTACGGCCTGGCTTGAATCGAGCGGTACGGAAGGCGGTGGGACGTGGTGGTTGCCGTCGACAGGCATGAGCTTCGGCAGATCATCGCCGGCCTCAGCGAGGGCGTGATCCTGGTCGAGCCCGACCAGACCATTGCCTATGCCAACGAGGCGGCCCTCGCGATGCATGGCGCGGAAACCATCGGCGAACTCGGCGAGACCGTGGACGATTATCGTGGGCGCTTCACACTGCGCTACCGCAACAACCACGCTCCGAACCAATACCCCATGGAGCGCGTCGTCTCGGGAGAACGTTTCCACGACGTCATCGTCGAGGTGACCCGAACGGACCGGCCAGAGGTCGATTTCGTGCACTCCCTACGCAGCCTCGTCGCCACCGACCGGGAGGGCAATCCGAGCTGTCTGGCACTCATCCTCAAGGACGTCTCGGAGCAGTTCGAGGCGGAGGAGCGCTTCGAAGCCACCTTCAACGCCAATCCGGCACCTGCAGTGATCTGCCGGCTGTCGGACCTGCGTCACGTCAAGGTGAACCACGGTTTTCTGGAGATGACCGGTTATACCCGCGACGCCGTGATCGGCCGCAGCGTCTACGAGGTCGACGTGCTGGCAGGCGCCCGCAGCCGGGATCTGGCGATCGCCCGGCTCAATACCGGCGCCACCATCCCGCAGATGGAGGCTTGCCTCGATCTGCCCGATGGCAGTTCGCGCTTCGTCATCGTCGCCGGCCAACCCATCGAGTTCGGCGACGAGCCCTGCATGCTCTTCACCTTCGCCGACCTGGAACTGCGCCGCAAGGCGGAGAAGGCCCTTCGTCAGAGCGAGGAGCGCTTCGCCAAGGCGTTCCACCTCACTCCCGTGCCGACCCTGCTGGCACGGGCCGAGGGATTCTCCATCACCGGCGTCAACGAGGCCTTCACCCGGGTGTTCGGTTACAGCGCCGACAAGGTCACGGGACGTACGCCCGCGGAACTTGGTCTCTGGGTGCACGACGCCGCACGAACCCGGTTCGAGACGGCGGTGGCGCGCACCGGCTATGTCCTCGGCCTGGAGGTCTGCCTCCGGCACGAAGACGGCACCAACTTCGATTGCCTCGTCTCGGCCGAGCGCGTGGAGATCGGCGACCAGACCTTCGCCCTTCTGGTGCTGCAGGACATCACCGAGCGCAAGCGCACCGAGCGGGAGCTTTTCGAAGCCATCGAAACCGTCATGGCCGACACCTCCTGGTTCAGCCGCGGACTCATCGAGAAGCTCACGACCCTTCGCCGGCCGGCGAGCGAGACCCGTGACGCCGTCGTTCCGAACGTGACGGGTCGCGAGCGCCAGATCCTCGACCTCATCTGCCGAGGACTGGACGACGATGGCATTGCACAGAAATTGGGGCTTTCGCGCAACACGGTCCGCAACCACGCCGCATCGCTCTACCGGAAGCTCGCCGTCCACAAGCGCTCGGAAGCCATCGTGTGGGGTCGCAACAACGGGTTCCCGATTTCGGAGGCTAGCAAATAAAAACTGCCTTACCAGTATATTTGCACCATTGCTCACGGGCCACGGCGGACCACTTGAGGGACGGGTTCGCACCGGACTTCGCGAAGCCAGTGGAAGCCAGTGCATGCGGAAGGCGATCTAGGTTTCTTCGTAGCTGGAAGGCCCGGAGAACGAAGCCGCCGGAGCATCGGCGCTCATGTCCGAAGTCGTGGGCGAGAAACCTCTCAGTAGTCACTACCGAAGCTCGAACTGAAACCGAACATTGCCGTTCAAACGTAGCTTCGCTCGCACGTTACAGCCGACGAACGTCATCGAAACGAGAACAGGAACACCATCATGGTCGACACGAATCGGATCACCGGCGCCGCGAAGGAACTCGGCGGCAAGGTGCAGGGCGCGGTGGGCGACCTCACGGGCTCGAACCGGGACTCGGTCGAGGGCCGCGCCCGCGAGGCGCAGGGTGCCGCCGAGAACCTGTACGGCCAAGCCAAGGACACCGCGCGCGATGCGGCCGACCACGTGGCCGAGACAGCCCGCGAGATCGGCGGCAAAGTTCGCGACACCGTCGGCAATCTGATCGGGTCCGGCGATGTCGAGGACCGCGCACGCCGGGCGCAGGGTGCCGCCAGCGATACCTACGAGCGCGCCGAGCGTTCCGTCCGCAGTGCTGGCCGCGAAGCGTACGACCGGGCGGAAGACGCCTACGAGACCGGCGCCCGTTCCCTTCGTCGGAACGGCAACGATGCCGCCAGCCAGATCGCGGAGCACCCCGTTGCCGCCCTCCTGGTGGCCGGCCTCGTCGGCTACGGCCTCGGCCTCCTCATCCACGGCCGCGATTGATCCGCAGAGCCGGCATCGATCGGTCCGACCGCGCCGCGACGGCTCGGTCGGACCGTTGAGTTCCACCCCAGACTGCCCCCTCGAACGACCGAACTTTTCGGACGACCGACGACCCGGAGTACCTGTACGTGTCCACTTCCCCCCTTCTCGCGACCTCGACCACCACGGCCTCGGCCGACACTCGCACCGTTCTGCTGAACCAGGTCTCGTGGGGCGCCATCTTCGCCGGCGCCGTCACAGCCTTGGTGACCCAGGTCATCCTGAACATGGTCGGCGTCGGCGTCGGCCTGTCGAGCGTCGGCCCCGTGGCCGCCGACAATCCTGCCGCTTCCACCCTGTCGATGAGTGCCGGCGTCTGGTTCGTCGGCTCGGGCATCGTCGCAGCGCTGGCCGGCGGCTTCATCGCCGGTCGCCTGTCGGGCAAGCCCGTCACGGGTGCCGCCGGCCTGCACGGCCTCGTCTCGTGGGCCGTGACCACCCTCGTGGTTCTGTACCTACTGACCTCGGCGGCCGGCGGCCTCATCGGCGGTGCCTTCTCGGGCGTGACCAGCACGCTCGGCGGCGCCGGCTCGCTCGTCGGCGGCACGGTGCAGACAGCGGCACAGGCTGCCGCGCCGTCGCTGTCGAAGATCTCGAACCCCTTCGACGGGATCGAGCAGTCGGTTCGGAACCAGGCCGCCGGTCAGGACCCGCAGGCCGCCAAGGATGCAGCCGTCGCCGCGATCCGCGCCCTGTTCACGGGTGACCCGGCCCAGAAGGCCCAGGCCGAGAACCGTGCCGCCGACGCGCTGGCCAAGGCTCAGGGCATCCCGGTCGACCAGGCCAAGACGCAGATCCAAGACTACAAGAAGCAGTACGACGAGACCATCGCCACCGCCAAGGTGAAGGCCGAGCAGGCGGCCGTCGCCGCCAAGTCGGCTGCCACCCAGGGCGCCTTCTACGGTGCGCTCGCCCTGATCCTCGGTGCGCTCGCCGGCTTCTTCGGTGGCCGCCTCGGCGCCCCGAAGCTCCACACCCTCGCCGACAGCTACGACGCCCGCCGCGTCTGAGACGATCCCCGGTCGGTCACCGCGACCGGCCGGCCTCCCGTTCATCCTCGAATCGAAGGAGCCATCCCATGAGCAGCACCACGGACAAGCTGAAGGGCCTCGCCAACGAGGCGGCCGGCAACGTCAAGCAGGCCGCAGGCAAGGTCACGGGCAACGACAAGCTCGTCGTCGAAGGCAAGGCCCAGGAACTCAAGGGCGAGGCCCAGCGCACCGTCGGCGAGGCCAAGGACGGCGTCGCCTCGCTCGTCGACAAGGTCACCGGCAAGCACTGATCCCATACGGGCGGCCGGTGACCCGACCGGGTCCCGCCGCCCCACCATTCGAACCCAGGAGTACCCATGAACGGTGACCAGTTCCGCGGCGCGTCCCGCCACCTCAAGGGTCGCGCGCAGACCGCCGTCGGCGGCCTCACCGGTGATCCGGCCCGGCAGGTGCGTGGCGCCGTCAACCAGGTGGCCGGCGGTGCGCAATACGCCTACGGCCGCGCCCGCGATCGGGCCGAAGATTACGTCGACGACGGACGGGATCTCGCGCGTGAAGTCCGGAGCCGGGCCGCTCATCTCATCGAGGAGGGACGCGGCGTCGCTCGCGACGCCCGCGAGCGCGGTACGGTCTATGGCCGCCAAGCCGCCCGCTACACCGACGACCATCGCGCCTCCGCCCTGCTCGGCCTCGCCGCCATCGCGTTCGCGGTCGGTTGGCTGTCCCGTTCCAGGCACTGAATTTCGCGCCGTGACGCACCCCAACCCCGGAGACCACCCATGATCCGCAAGCTGCTGACCGCGTTCGTGCTTCCGAAGATCATCGCCTACGTCAGCCGCCGCTTTCGCGGTCGGACCTCCGCTCCGTCGAACCGCCGGGGCTACTGACGTCGATCGATAGGACCGATCCTCACTCGATAGGTAACGACGTTCACATGAGACTGACTCTCGCCTTCGCGACCACCGTCGTCGCCGCTCTGGTCGGGCTACCGGCCCAAGCTTCTCAGGCAACCGCCGCGCCGATCGCGGCGCTCGAGCGAGGCGATGTGCCGACCACGTACGCTCAGTACCGGCGGTTCGGTCCTCGCCACGGTTGGCGCGGTGGACGCGCGTATGGCCGAGGCTACGGCTATCGGCGCGGCTACGGCCATCGGCGTGGTCCGGGCGTCGGCGCTGCGGTGGGGGCGGGCGTAGCCGGCTTGGCCGCGGGCGCCATCATCGGTGGCGCCATCGCCAACGCGCAGGCGCAAGCCGCTCCCGTGGTGGTGCAGGGAGGCCCCAATCCCGAGGCCGTCGCAGCCTGCGCTCGCCGCTTTCGTTCCTACGATGCGGCCAGCGGGACCTATCTGGGCAACGACGGCGACCGTCACGCTTGCCCCTGACACGGTCGCGCCCGATCCCAGCCTACATCGGGCCCGCCTTGATGGCGGCCCCGGGCTCGCGACGGCGGGGTTTCCGGAGCCCGATGCTTTCGCGAACGCTGCGCACCGCGGACACGTGCCGGCCCCCAAGGCCTCGGTGTAGATCATCGCATGCCCGAGCCGTGCAAGGCGGACCTCCACGTGGCTCCGCGTGGAACGCCCTCGGACTCAAGGCAAACAGAGAACCTGAAATGAACCTTCGTAAAATGGCCCTGCAGGCACTGACGCTCGCGGGAGCACTCGCCTTGCTCCCATCAGCGGTCGTAGCGCAGGAAGGGCCTGAGATGGAGGCGATGCGCGCGAGTTGCGGCGGTGATTACCTCCGTCTGTGCGCGGGTATGAAACCGGGCGGCCCCGAGGTGAAAGCCTGCTTCAAGCGCAATCGCCCGAACCTGTCGGAGGGATGCTCCCGGGCCATCGCCGCTTATGAACGATCGCATGGCGGCCCGTCCGACGAAGCGGACGACTGAGCCCCACAAGGAGCGATCCAGGGCCCGCACGGGCGCGCCATCACGAACTCCGGCACCGACCAGCGCCGGAGCCTGAACTTACCCGACCCTGTCCGCGCGCCGCCGAACGAAGGCAAACCGCCGGGCGGGCGACCCAGGTCATACGGCGGAAGAAACGGGAATCATGACCAAGTTCACCAAGATCATCACCTATCTGGTCGCCACGGCGGCCTTCGCCACGCTGATCCTCGTGGTTCTTCAATCGACGCGGATGCTCGCAAGTTCTTAGGGGCCGCCCCTTTACACGTATTCCGGAACCATTGGATCTTCCATGATCCGCTTTGCCAACATGGGAAGCCACCGCTTATTCTATCTTTCTATCGTTCGACTGACATTTTGGTGATGGAACGTCGTTTCTGCGTGCTTGTTTCCAGCGTCATCGTCACCTGGAGGCATACATGCGAATCGTGGCATCGGCCTTCTTGGTGTTCCGGGAACGCCGCAGGTCCGATCGTTTTCCGGTCAGCGGATTGCTGCCCGCAACGCCACCGCCGGATTGGCCAAGAAATCAACCGAGCGCTTATCCGAGCGGGCAACGCTATCGATGGGGTGATCCGCCGACAGTATCTCACGGCTTTGCACCTGCGATCGGCTATGATGCTTACCTCGGCGGTAGTGATCCTCCCCCGGTGGCTCTGCGATCCGCGAAAGCCGTTAAGGTGCTGTGCAGCATATGACCGTAAAAGCGGCGCATGCGTTACGCCCTCGTCGCCCTCCTCGTCGCCTACGCCTCCGCTGCTTCGGCGGGGCCATTCGAATTTCTTGGCGGCATTCCTGATGCGCCCGGGGTGGTGCATGGCGGATCGTTCGGGCTGACCGGACACGACTATTACGGTTCTTCGCAGACGGCAGGCGCCGGTCGTACGGAACAGGCGACCCGGCACGCCAAGGCACGCTTGCGTCATCCCGCCCCGGAGAAGCGGCTGCCCAATTCCTGACATGAAAAGCCCGCCGCGGATTGCTCCGGGCGGGTGAAGGTTGGGTCTCGTTGGGACTGAAGAACGGCCCAGCATCCGCGGGGTTCCACCCTACCCGGTTTTCATCCCGAAGCGCTGGACCAGCCCCCTCTCGCTCCAAAGGTCGGTGCAGACATCCGCGCCGGGCTCGGTCACGATCCGGATCGCCTCCTCGTCGCTGTCCGCCTGGATGTCTCGCACATGGATGATGCACCCGTCGTTGTGGCGGGTGATGGCACGGTAGGATCGCAGCGGGCGACGGTGATGTCCCGCGGCGAAAGACTTGGTTCTCGACAATACGGTCTCCCTGCCGCGCCATCGCGAGGTGATGGGAGGTACGAGCAGCAGGCCCCGGGAGTTTCACGCAACAACGAACGACCCACCGCCGAAGCCGGACGGTTCGAGGCCGGGCTCTCAAAGGGAAGCGCGATCTCGGGCGTTCGATCGGGGGTCGGCGATGGCATGGGTTGCTCTCGCCACACCATCGTCTCGACGTTCGGACCAGCAATCCCGCAAACCCCGCGCGTCTGACGCACCCGTACGTCGCATCGCCCGTCTCGCGGTGCTCTCACCGTCGGTCTTCGGAGGGCGCTGCTCATCCACGATGACGGCACCCCAAGGAGGGGCGCTGGATCGTGGCGATCAGCGAGCGCGAAGCCCGGCGGGCGGTTCAACCTGCACCGTAGCCACCCTCCTCGTTCGTCGGGTGGCGGCTCGGTGAATGATCGTCGTATCCGCCCGTCTCCGGGCCCGGATCATCCGCCGGCGCGACGTGCCCTGGCGATGTCGGTCCGGCTTCCGCCGGGTCCTCGGTGATCCTGGGCTCGACCAGGGATTTTCCCTTGGCGGGTACGTCGAGGCCGGCTGGCGGTGTCTTGTCCTGAGAGACCATTGCGCTCTTCCCAAAATCCGTTCTCGGAAGTGAATCGTGGGCGGTGTGACCCGGTTCCGCGTCATGCCCCATGCGTCGGGGAAGCATCCTCGACGGCCTCCCGTGCCGGCCAGCAGGGTTCTCCTCGACAACGACCGGCTTGCGGCTATCCTGTGGGGATGCGTTCCACCTCGGCCGCCTTCGCTCTGCTTCTTGTCGCCGGCAGCGCCTTCGGGCAGCCGATGCCGACGGTGCGTGACCTGCTCGCCGCCGAAACCAAGGCGACGCAAGGCTGTGAAGGAAGCGGCGATCCTGCGGCGATCCGCGAGCAGTGCGTGCTGCGCGACCGTCTGAGTGGTCGCCTGGCCCAGGCCGGCTATTGCTGGGGCAGGAAGGGACAGACCGACGCGAAGAAGGCGTGGCACCCGTGCGGGCCGGATTCGATCTACGTCGACGACGTCGAGGCGGTGCGCCGCTGACATGGAGAGCCCCACCTCGACGAAGCCCACTTGGCGAACGGCTGTCGTCCGCCTGTTGGCCCTCGCGGCCCGTCCCGTACGCAAGGCGCAGGGGCGGGGCGGAACGGTCGTCGAGGCTTACCGCGGCTACGGAACGAGCCGGGAGATCTTCCTGATCGGCCGCGTGTTCCGGCAATCGCACCCCGATCGAACGGCGAACGGCGACGATCTCCGGGCGAGCTTGCGTGACATCGCGTGCCGCATCCGCCGTCGAAAGATCGCCGGGGCCACCGTGACGGCACGCTTCGGCGGGGCGGAGGTTCGCGTCGCGACCGACCGGGACGGGTACTTTCGTGTCCACCTCCGCCCATGCGAGGCACTTCCCGGCGGGATCGCCTGGCATCCCGTCGCACTCACCCTCGAGGCCGATCCACCGGTGATCGCACAGGGGCAGGTCTACATCCCGCCGACGGGGTGCCGGTTCGTCGTCATCAGCGATATCGACGACACCATCATGCACACGGGCGTCGCCAACAAGTTCAAGATGCTCTGGCGCCTCTTCGTGGCCGACGCCGAGAACCGCGTGGCGTTTCCGGGCGCCGCCGCCCTCTGTCGCGCGTTCCACGACGGCGCGAGCGGCCATGAGGCCAACCCGATGCTCTACGTGTCCCGGGCGCCATGGGGCATCTACGAAATGCTGGGCGAGTTCTTCCGCCAGCATGCGATCCCCGTGGGACCGGTGCTGTTCCTGCGGGAATGGGGGCTGTCCTGGCGGCATCCCCTGCCGCGGAAGGCCGAGCATCACAAGCGCGAGCTCATCGGCCACATGCTGGCACTCTACCGCGACCTGCCCGTCGTCCTGCTCGGCGACAGCGGTCAACACGACCCGGAGGTCTACGCGCAGGTCGTGGCGGATCACCCGGGGCGTGTGCTCGCCGTCTACATCCGCAACGTCTCGCGCGGCGAGAGCCGCATCGTCGAGATCGAGCGCCTCGCCGTCGCGGTCAGTGCCGCCGGAAGCAGCCTCGTCCTCGCAGCCGACAGTGCCGTCATGGCCGATCATGCGATCGGTCTCGGCCTGATTGCGCCCGAGAGCGGTGGAGCAGTGTCCTCCGAGCGTGAAACCGCGAGCGATACCGAAACCGGGACCCACCGCGTCGGCGGATCAGGACCCGCGAACATCACGCAAACGGTCGCCGATGGGCATCTGAGAAGCCTCCTCGGGTCCGGGTCCGACATCCCGCCGAACATCGTCGTCGAACCGGCGGATCGGAACGGCCGGAGCACGCGTCAGGATCCGGGCTGATCGCGCACGCAGCGTTCGACACGATCCAGGACCCGGCCTCGGCGGTTCCGATGCAGTGTCTTACGCACCTCCGAGGGCTAACGCTGAAGGTGGCGACCGAGGATAAACCGGCGAGACGTTTCCCGGTCCTGGACGGTAATGGCTCGCTCTACAGAGGGCGACCCCGTCTTTCAGTGCGGAAAAACCACGCCCTACCGTCGATAAACAAAAGCTCGATTGAGCTCTGCGGCAGTCGCCATGGAGTTTGATACTGTATTGGCGCGCCTACGGGGAGTCGAACCCCGCTCTGATCCTTGAAAGGGACCTGTCCTAACCGATAGACGATAGGCGCTTTGGTTCACCAATACCAGTTTTCTACGTTCGCACAGCCGGGCAGTCAACCGCCTGTACCGGCCGAGAAGCATCCTTCGTTGACAGGCCTCGGATGCCTACCATGCCTGACCCTCGCAACCACGTACTTGGTAGGATGGTAGGGGAATAGAGGCGTCCTGGACCGCTAGACGAAGGGCGCTGGTCGGAGCGAGGCCTCTATAGGCGGGATCGGAGGCGGGGGCAACGGGCGTTTCCGGACAAGTTTGCCGCTTGACGAAAACGCCGGTGGCCGGTTTGTCGCGCAGGACAGCGGCGGGCGTTCCCCGGCCCCGCCCGGCACGAGCGGACAGCCCCCATGACCACGCGACGCGACGGCCCGCCGAACCGGCAGGCGAGACGGCCCGGCCCCGGCGGCGATCGCTTCCGCCCCCGCCCGGCAGGACCGGCGGGCGACCACGTGGTGCTCTACGGCTGGCATCCGGTTGCCCAGGCGCTGGCCAACGAGGGCCGGCGCCTGCACCGGCTCCTCGCCACGGAGAACGCCATGCTGCGCCTCACCGAGGAGATCGGGCAGCTTCGCATCGATCCCGAGTTGGTGCGGCCGAGCGCCATCAATGCGCTTCTCGGGGCCGATGCCGTGCACCAGGGCCTCTATCTCGAAGCCGATCCGCTGCCGGGCCCGGACCTCGAAGACCTGCCCGACGATGCCCTGCTGCTGGCGCTGGATCAGATCACCGATCCGCACAATGTCGGGGCCATCGTCCGTACGGCCGCCGCCTTCGGGGTCGCCGGCATCATCACCACGGCCCGGCACTCGCCGACCGCCACCGGCGTCCTCGCCAAATCGGCGTCGGGTGGCCTCGAGCACGTGCCCCTGGTCATCGTCCGCAATCTGTCGGAGGCGCTCATCGATCTCGGCGAGCGCGGCTTCACCCGCATCGGCCTCGATTCCGAGGCCGGGACCGATCTCGACACCATCGCTGCCAAGCGTCCGGCGGTGATCGTGCTGGGTGCCGAGGGCAAGGGCCTGCGCCAGCGGACCCGCGACAATTGCGACGTGCTCGCGCGGATCCCGTTCCGGGGCGAGATCCGCAGCATCAACGTCTCGAACGCCGCGGCCATCACCCTCTACGCCCTCAGCGTCGGACGCTGAGGCGAGCCCTTCAGCGCCAGAACGGCTTGAGATCGACGAGATCGGCATGGGCGTCCGCCGCCTTGGCGAGCAGGGCTTTGGTCTCGGCCTCGTTGTCCCCCGCCGTGAGGCCGGCGGCGAACAGCGTCTCGGCCGGGACCCCATCGCCCGCGGTGGCGAGGCTCGACAACACCTCGTGGGCGGTCGCCATGTCGTTCAGGGCCCCGAGATGGTCCTGGAGATCCGACACCGCCGAGACGAAGGCCTTGTGGCGCTTGTGCGCTTTCTTGTCCGTGTACAGGCTGGCGAAGAACTCGGCGCCGTAGCGCAACTTCTTACCCTCGATGCGCACCCGATGGCGCGCCTCATGGTCGAGACGTTCGAGGCGGCGGCCGCGCTTGCGGATGCGGCGGCGGATCCGGTCGAGGATGTCGGCGGCGAAATCCTCCGCCGTGGCATCGCGGGCGGGCGTCCCACCCTCCGCGGGTCCTTGCGTTCGCCACGCCCCCGTCTCGATCCAGGCGGCGACATCGAGGATCAGGCTGCGCCAGGCCGGCGATTCGAGGGTGGCGATCACGGCATCGTGCGCCCGATCGCGCTCGGCTTCGAGGCGGGTGCGCAGATCCTGGAGGCCGGCCTCTTCGGGGCGCTTCTGGAGTTCCGCCGGCAAGGTCGTTTCCAGGAAGACATCGAGGTTGCGAGCCCGGCCGAACGGCTCCGTCACGCGCTTGATCTCGTCCCGCAGGTGCGCGGCGGCGGGATCGCTCGTCAGGATCGGCTTGAACAGGGTCAGGGCCGATCGCAGACGCCGGAGCGCCACGCGGATCTGGTGCAAACCCTCCGGGTGGCGCCCGTGCAGGAACACGTCCTCGTTCAGGCGCAGGTGATGCAGGCAGGCCTGGGCGACGGCCCGGAACGCCTCGCCGGCCGTGGCGCCGGGTTCGAGGCGCACGGGACTGGCCTTGCTGGACTTGCGCAACGTCCCGTCGATGAGGCGCCAGCCACGGGCGCTCTTGCTGAGGGCACCGAGGCGCAGAGGAATGGTCTCGGCCAAGGCCTGGGCGAGGCCGAACAGGTCGCCAGGGCTGCCCTCATCGAGTTCGAGTTCGACTTCGCAGAGCGGTACGGCGCCCTCGGCCGTCTCGATGCGCCCCTGATCGAGGGTCACGGAGATGAGCGAGGCGCCGTGGACCACGAGACGGGTCGTACGATCCACCACGCTGGTGAAGACCGGCACGAGGGCGGGATCGGCCGCGTCGCCCAGGAGGGCCGGGACGGGCGTCTCGGCGAACGCCTCGGCGTCCGGCACCTCCCCGAAGATCTCGGCCTCCCATTCCGCCCGGTCGAACAGGCCCACGCTCGCGGAAGCGGCTTTGACGGTCTGGATGCGGCGGTCGCCCTCGCGGCGCACGCGAAGGGTCAGTCCGCCCTTGCGCAGGTCGCCCTTTGCCGTGTCGAAATAGGTCGAGCTGAGAACCACCGCCTCCGGCGTCCCGTCCGCCCGCAACAGGGGGTGGTTCGCGAGCGCGGCGAGGTCGGCGACCCCGCATTCCAGCTTCAACTCGATCTCGCGCGGCGTGGCCATGGTTCGTCCTGTTGTCGCGGTCGGGTCTGAGGGAACGGCCGACTTGCGCGATCTCAAAGCCGTCGCCCGGCATCCGTTCCCCCGGGGCAGAGCGGGCCTCGGGGTTCCTGTATGCGACAGGCGGCGCCGTCGACGCGAGCCGAACACGCACGATTTTTCGTTCGCGCGCGCCACTTTGTAGTGTAGCGGAGGGGAATTCGCGCCGGCCTGCGGGCAGCCGGGCGCCGAAGTTTTGAGTTTGGGAATGACGCGGGACCGGATCAGGGCCGATCGCCTCCTGGTCGAGCGTGGCCATTTCGAGAGCCGGGCGCGGGCGCAGGGCGCCATCGCGGCCGGTCTGGTGCGGGCCGATGGACGGGTGGTGGCGCGGCCTTCCGACCTGATCGCGCCGGGCGCGCGGATCGAGGCGCAGGCCCCGCATCCCTTCGTCTCCCGCGGCGGGCTCAAGCTCGTGGCGGCCCTCGACGCCTTCGGGTTCGATCCCGCCGGCCTCACCTGCCTCGATATCGGCGCCTCGACGGGCGGCTTCACCGATGCGCTCCTCGGGCGCGGGGCCGCCCATGTCTACGCCGTCGATGTCGGCCACGATCAGTTGCATGCCTCGCTGCGCACGCATCCCCGGGTCACGAGCCTGGAGGGGCACGACGCGCGTGCCCTCGACCGGACGACGATCCCGGTGGCCCCGATGATCGTCGCCATCGACGTGAGCTTCATCTCCCTCAGGCTGGTGGTGCCCGCCGTCGCGGCCCTCATGGGGGAGGGGGCGGCCCTGGCCGCCCTGGTCAAACCGCAATTCGAGGCGGGCCGAGACCGGATCGGACGCGGCGGCATCGTCCGCGACGCGGCCGTGCACGAAGCGGTCTGCGCCGAGATCCACACCTTCATCGCGGGCGCGGGCTTCACCGGCCTCGACCTGATCCCGTCGCCCGTCACCGGCGGCGACGGCAATCGCGAGTTCCTCATCGGAGCGCGCCGGAAAGCAGTTCCATGACCGATTCCCCCGACATCGTCACCATCGCCAAACTCGGTGCGCGTGGCGACGGGATGGCGACCGACGGAGCGGCCGTCGCCTACGCCCTGCCGGGCGAGCGCGTCGCCATCCGGCGCGAAGGCGGTCGCGGTCAACTCGTCTCCGTCGAGACCGCCTCGCCGGACCGGATCGACCCGTTCTGCCCGTATTTCGGAACCTGCGGCGGCTGCGCCGTCCAGCATTGGGCGCCCGAGCCCTATGCCGCCTGGAAGCGGGCCCTCGTCGGCCAGGCCCTGTCGCAGGCCGGCCTCGATGCCGATCCGGGGGCGCTGCAGGACGCCCACGGCGAGGGCCGCCGACGCCTGACGCTGCATGTCCGGGCCGGGGAGGCGGGGGCCAGGGCGGGCCTGATGGCGGCTCGCAGCCACGACCTCGTGGCCATCGACCATTGCCCGATCACCGTGGAAGCGCTCCACCGGGCCCCCACGGTGGCGACAGCCCTCAGCGCGCCCCTCGGGCACGGGCGAAAACCCCTCGATGTCGCCTTCACCTCGACCGATGCCGGGCTCGACGTCGACATCCGGGGCCACGGCCCCGTGGCCGAAGGGGTAAGGGCCGTCCTCGTGCGTCTCGCGGACGACCTCGACCTCGCGCGCCTGTCCCTGCACGGCGAGATCCTCGTCGAGCGCCGCCTACCCGTGATCGAGACCGACGGCATTCGCCTCAGCCCGCCGCCGGGCGGCTTCCTCCAGGCGACGCAGGCCGGCGAGTCGGCCCTCACGGCCCTGGTGCTCGCCGCCCTCGACAAGAAGACGAAGCGCGTCGTCGATCTCTTCGCCGGCAGCGGACCGTTCAGCCTCGCGCTGGCCAAACGCTGCGATGTCCATGCCGTCGAGGGTGAAGCCGCGGCGCTGGCGAGCCTCGACCGGGCCGTGCGCGCGACGCCGTCCCTGCGCCGGGTGACGACGGAGCGGCGCGACCTGTTCCGGCGCCCCCTCCTGCCGATCGAGCTCGACCTCTACGACGCCGTGGTGTTCGATCCGCCCCGGGCCGGCGCCCAGGCGCAGGCGGCGCGCATCGCCGAAAGCAAGGTACCGCTGGTGGTAGGCGTCGCCTGCGATGCCGGAACCTTCGCGCGCGATGCCGCCACCCTGGTGGCGGGCGGCTACCGGCTGGAGAGCGTGACGCCCGTGGACCAGTTCAAGTATTCGAGCCACGTCGAGGTGGTGGGTGTGTTCCGTCGAACGGTGGTGCGCCGCCGGCGGGCATCCCTCGCGTGAGCCCGCTCGACAAGTGCCGACCTTCCCCTAGCTGAGAAGCCATGCGCACCTCCCTGATGCTCCTCGGCCTATCCCTCGCCCTTGCGACACCGGCGCGGGCGGATCGCTGCGGCGATCTCATCGATCGCGTGACGGCGGCGACGCAGGCGACCCTCGTCCGGCGCACCGTCGATTTCGCGGAATTCTCGGCGGGGGAGGGCATCGGCCTGACCCTGGCCTGTGGCGACCTCTCGGCCGTGGGTGCCCAATTCAAGGGGGCGACCCTGCCGACGGGCTACTTCCCGCTGTTCGGACGGGCCGGGCAGGCGGTCAACGGCCTTCCCGCCGACACCCTCGCGGAGGCCGGGCGCACGGCGCGGACCAGTGCGGAAACCAAGCGCCATAGCAAGGTCGACGCGGGCAGGGCCCTGGTCACGTGCTCGGTCGCGAATTCCGGCAGCGATCTGGTGACGATCTGCGCGGCCATCGACAAGGACGACCGGACCTGAGGCGGGCCGGTCCCGATGCGGTCATGACCGCATGGCAAAGACCATGTAACCGGAATAGGTAACGGCCGCAGCCATCCAGAGCCAGATTGTGGTGTCCATGCCGCAACGTTAAGACCATGCTGCAGTGCAGTCGATCGGGCGGGTTGCCGCTGCGTCACCACCCAGCGCGTCGCGGTAGGTCCTTGTTAACCATAGGGTGGCGATCGTCCGCCCTCACAGCCGCCGACGGGGAGCCGATGCGCCGTTCGATCCTCGCCCGCTTCACCCTCCTGGCGACCGGAAGCATCGGTCTCGTCGCGGCGATCCCGCCTGCGGCCGCGCAGGAAGCGCTCGACGCCCGGGAGCAGGCGCCGCTGCTTCTCCGGATCCGACCGCCCGGCGAGGCGCCGCGCAATCTCGGCGCGGGATCGGGACCGATGACGGACGAGGAGGTCCGACAGGCCCGGGCCCGCAACGAGGCGGTGTGGGCGCGGGCCGATCAGCGCGCCCGTATCGCCATCGCGTCGGTCTGCACCGGCTGCCTCGCCCCGGTTCGCCCGCCCGCCGCACCACCTTCTCCGACCCCCGTCGAGGCAACCCCGGCTCCCGTCGCGGCGGCCCCGGCCACGTCTTCCCCCTTCGCACAGACAGGTGCTCCATGACGCAATCCCATCCCACCAGCGGTCCCGTCGCGGATCCGGCCTGCCCGGTCTCCCTCGACCTTCTCGGCGAGGTCTATCGGGCCGACGCCGACGATCTGCCCGAACTGCTCGCCACAATCGCCGAACCGACACGCTCCAAGCTCGCCGTCTACCTCTACGGCAAGAGCCACATGCACCAGCTCGGCCTGACCGTGGCCCGGGCCTGCGAGCGCGAGGATCTCGTGCGCGTCGCCGGCGAGATCGGCTCCGTGGTCTACGGACAGTCGCGCATGAAGCCGGCGCGTCCGGCCGTCCCAACGGAGGCCGCCCCCGCGCCCGCCCGCAAGATCAGCCTCGCCGGATCGCCCCCGAAGAAGATCAGCCTCGGCGGCTCCGCCGCGAAGGGCCGTTCGTTCGACTGAAACCCGGAGCGGCTCTCGCCGCCGAAGACTTGACTGGGGTGGGTGGCATGTTCGGCGCTTGGTGGAAACTCGGTCTCGACGCGACCCTGCTGGCGATGGAATCCCAGCAGGTGATCGGCCTTCGGCTGGCCAAGCTCGCTGCGGGTGGGAATTCCGCTCAGGTGGAAGCGCATCGCATGGTCAGCGAGAAGATCACGGCCGCGAACGAAGCGGCGCTGCTGCTGGCTCGCGGTGGTTCGACGGCCAAGGTGATGGCCGGGTATCGGCGGAAGGTCCGGGCCAATGCCCGGCGCTTGGCCAAGGGGTGAGGCGCGCGGCACGGTTAACCCGGCGTTAACCGTGCCCTTTCATCGTTCTCGTCGAATCCACGAGGAGAACGCGATGCATCCTTTCGAGCAGCAGGTGCGCGAGCGCGCCTACTTCATCTGGGAGGGCGAGGGCCGGGTTTACGGCCACGCCACCGATCATTGGCTCCGGGCGGAGCGTGAACTCGTCGCCGACAGGCCCGTCCAGGTTCGTCCGGTTGCCGCCAAGATCAGCCTCGCTCCGAGCCCCGCCCGCGCCCTGAAGCCCAAGACCGGCACCCGCAGCGCCGCCGCCAAGGCAGTCGAGACGGCAAAGCCGGCGAAGGCCCCCGCCGCCAAGGTCGCCAAGGCACCCGGCAAGGAGACCGCTTCGACCAAACCGGCTTCCACCAAGACGGCAGCGACGAAGACGGCCTCCGCCAAGGCCGCGGCCGCTCGGACCACCGCCCCGAAGACCACCGTCCCGAAGACCACCACGTCCAAGGTGGCCGCGGCCCGCTCCAAGGCGTTCAGCGCCGAAACCAGCGTGGTCATGCACTAACGACGCGTCTTCATGTCGGCATCGGCCCATGCCGAGAACCGGCCTCCATTCCCGACATCCTCGAAGCCCGCTGCCCGACCAGGGTGGCGGGCTTCGCCGTTTCACCGACTTGGGAACACCGGGATCAAGCGTGGCGTTGAGCCCTCGAACGATCCTTGGCCGGGCTCCAGGCCACGGCCCGGAATGCGAGGTCGATCATGAAGGCTCTGCTGTCCACCCTCGTCGCCGCGGCGATCGTCGTCCCGGTGGCGGCGCAGGCGACGCCGTATGGCTACGGCACCGCCCCGATCCCCGGCGAGGTCGAAACCGTGGCGGGCGTCGGCGGTCGCGCGCCGTGGAGCCGGCCCTACGAATACGACTCGGGCAGCGACAACGACCGTCGTCCCGAGCTGCCCTACTATCAGCAGGGCCGTGGCCAGCAGACCGGGGGGCCGGCCCGCAACCTCCTGCCGGATGACGGCCTGCACATCGTCCCGCGCTGAAACGGTCGATCTTCGCGTCGCGACGGAACGTCGGCCCACGCCAGCCGTTCGGCTGCATCGACGGCTCGGCCGGCGCGTCCCGCTCGGATGCGCGCCCTGCCGATCGTTTGGGGGCAGAATAGATGGCGTCGGCGGTCAAGGCGGTGATCTTCGATATCGACGGGACGCTTCTCGATAGCGTCGATCTCCACGCCCAGGCCTGGGTCGAGGCGTTCGCCCATTTCGGCATCGAGACGGAGCACGCGAAGGTCCGAGCCCAGATCGGCAAGGGCGGCGATCAGCTTCTCCCGATGTTCGTCGATCGGATCCGGGTGAAGCGCGAGGGCGAAGCCATGGAGGCCTATCGGTCCGACCTGTTCAAGCGCGCGTTCCTCGACAAGGTCCGGCCGTTTCCGGGCGTCCGCCCATTGTTCGAGCGGATCAGGGCCGAAGGTCAGACCATCGCGCTGGCGTCGTCGGGAAAGGCGGACGAAGTGGCGCATTACAAGGATCTGCTCGGGATTGCCGATCTCGTTTCCGTCACCACCACCTCCGACGACGCCGAACGCTCGAAGCCGTTTCCGGACATCTTCGCGTCGGCGCTCGCCAAGCTCGCGCCTCTGAACGCCTGGCAGAGCATGGTGGTGGGCGACACGGCCTACGATGTTCAGGCCGCCGCAAAGGCCGGCCTGCCCACCATCGGCGTCCTGTGCGGTGGTGTCTCCGAGGCCGAGCTGCGCGCGTCGGGCTGCATCGCCGTCGCATCCGATCCGCAGGACCTCTGCGATCGCTACGCCGAATCGCCCCTGGCGCGGTGAGGCGGACGGACGGGGTTCGCGTGCTTTCCCACACATGGATATCCACGGATTTCACGCGTGTACGGGTGTGCGCGCCCGAAATTCCATGCCGGCTATGGATAGGCGGCAAAAAGGGGGTGGCGCCGCACCGCGTCATGGCGTAGCGAGCCGCGCGGGATTAGCCTGATCACAGCGACGGATTCGTGGACCCATGCTCCAGTCGGCCATTTCGAGCGAGACCACCCAATTTCCCTGCGAGCAGACGCCGCTGCAGGACCTCATCGCTGCGGCGGTCGAGGATCGTTCGACGCCCATCAGCCGCCTCCTGCGTCTGATGTCCGCCCTCGACGCCGACGCGACGGCGAACCAGAATCTGCGTCATCAGCTCCGCGCCCGCATCGGTGCCCCCTTGAGCGCCTGATCGATTCGATCCGGGTCCGCGCCATCCTGCGGCGCGGCCGAGCCGTCCCGGATACAGTCCACTCCTAGCGTCTGCGATCACGCACGCGCCGCGTGGCGGCGGGTTGCAGGCGCCGCATGCACGACATGTAGATCTGGCGGCCGATGGCATAGAGACCGAGTCCCTTCGGGTCCGGCGTCACGAACACCTTCGCCCGGGCCTCGTTGCGACACGCCGCATCCTGCGGGCTCTGGATCGGCGTGGACGCCCCCTGGGCGAGGGCTGGATGCCCCGATCCGGCAAATCCGCCGAGAATGGCCGCAGCCATCACGATCCCTGCAACACGCCCGCCGATCCTGATCATTGTGAGGTTCCCCCGTCGTTCGGAACGAGCGTAGCAGAACCTTGGCCGCAACCGAGTGCGGATCACCGAAACCGCAGGATCAGGGCATCACCCAGGCGCATCGACCCGCGTCCGAAAGTGTCAGGCATTCGAACGGCGCCCCACCGATCATCGCCCTCTGCTCGGCCGCCCCCACTCTGTCGCGCGCGACGAGGCGGCAGCCGGAATGCCGGGGGAGGCGCGTGACGGCCGCCGCATGGTCGGTGCCGCCATCGCCCATCAACAGACGGAGCCCGACCAGGGTTTCGCAGGCGACGACCGGCTGTGCGGGCTCGGGCGCGGCCCGTGCGCTTCCCGTGAGAACCAGCATCAGGGCGCCCATGGCTCCGAGGATTCGTCTCATCGCGGTGCCTTGTCCTGTGTTCCCTTGTCCGTCGCGGTCTTGTCCATCGTGGTCTTGTCCATCGTAGTCTTGCCGGATGCGGCCTTGCCGGTCTCGGATTGGGTCCGGCGGCCCGGACGCGTCGGCTCGGCCGGTGCGACGGACCCGGCGATGGTCCATTGGCACACGCTGGTTCCGCGCACCGTGACGCAGTCGTAGGCGTGTCCGTTGAGGGCGGCATGATCCGCGAGGGCCACCACGGTCTCGCGCCCGAGGATCGCGCACCCGAGGTGATCGGCCTTGTCGTCGGAGAGATGGGCGGCCGCCTTAGCCGGATCGTTGGCGGTCTGCCGCAACAGAATGCGCAAATTCGCGAGCGAGGCGCAGCCGATGACGGCCGGCGCCGCGGGGGCCGCGACGGGGGCGGGGGCCGCGACGGCAGCCGAGCACAGCAGGAGCATCGAAAGGGCGAACCGCATGGCCAACGGCGTATCATGGGCGCGGCGCGGGCGGAACATCGGGATCAGGGCCGCCGAAGCTTGCCGAAGCGCTTCACCGCGCGCTCCCGGCGCAGGCGCGACAGACGGTCGATCCAGAAGATGCCGTCGAGCTGGTCGACCTCGTGCTGGAGGCAGGCGGCGCGGAACCCGGCCGCGCTCTCCTCCTGCTCGGCTCCGTCGAGGTCCCGGTAGCGAAGGCGGACCTGGGTCGCGCGATCGACCAGATCGGTGACGCCCGGCATCGAGACGCTGCCCTCCATCTGCGGCGCGCGCTCGGGCGAAGTCCAGACGATCTCGGGATTCACGTAGGTGGTCGCGGGATCACCGGGCTCCAGTCGAACCACCATCACCCGTTGCGCGCGTCCGAGATGGGGCAGCGTGAGACCGAGCGCCGACACGGCCTTCAGAGCTTCGAACAGATCGGCGGCGGCACTGCGCAGGGAATCGTCGAAGACGCGGACCGGTTCGGCGGGCAGGCGCAGGCGTGGGTCCGGGTAGAACAGGAGGGATCGAGCGGGCACGGCGCGACTCCGGTGCGAGAAGGGGTGCAGGCAGGGCTGATCTCACCTGCCCTCGACGTAGGGATGGGCCGGTGTGATGGCGCGGCCCTTGCGGCGGTATCCGAACGTCACCGCTTCGGACGGTGACGGGGCAACGATGAGGATACCGAATGGCGCGCACCCGGCACGATGCAAAAGCTCCGACGACGAACGGCGCCCGGCGCGGCGCCCACGAGTACGGCGAGGTGATCCTCCTCAGCCTGACCAGCGTGCTCGGGCTGCTCTGGGCCATCGTGCTGGTGACGCATTTCCACGCGCCCTTGAGCGGGTTCGGGCAGTCGCTCTGGCTGATGCGCTAGCGCCGGCGAGCGACTCCGCCGGTCAGTACTCCCACTCGGCCCCAACGCCGACGGCGGTACGGCCGTCGCTGCCGGCTTCACCCTGGATCTTGATGCGGCGCGTCACGTCGTAATCGACGGTGGCCGCCGTGTCGGCCGGCTTGGCACCGGCCTTCACGCCGACGCTGAGCCGGTCGCTGAGATAGCGAGAGGCACCGACGGCCGGCCCGCCGCTCGCCCCCGTCGAGATGTCCAGGCTGTCGAGGCCGAGCCCCTTGCGGGCCTGCTCGAACACATCGACGCCGCCGGCGCCCCCCGAGAACTGGGCCACGGCCTGGGCGAGCTGCAGGGCCTGGAACGGCGACAGGCCGCCGGACGCCTTCTTGAACAGCAGGCGCGACAGCACCTCGTCCTGCGGCAGGGTCGGGTCCGAAGTGATGGCGAATGCCGGCTGGCTCGCGGGGCCCGTCACGGCAATGCGGGCGGTGATCTCGGCGGCCTTGGTCTCGGCCAGGAAATCCAGATCCGGCTGCGCGATTTCGCCGCCGAAGGTCAGGCGTCCCCGGGTGAAATCGAGGCGCTGGCCGACGACGCTGAGACGGCCGCGCCGCATCTCGAAATCGCCCGTCGCGACGGGGTCGCGCGAGGATCCGGTGAGGCGCAGCGCCCCGCCGAGCTCGGCATCGATGCCGCGTCCCCGCACGAAGATGCGGTTGGGCGCGTTCACCGCCACATCGAGGGTGGCGTCGAAGGGGGGGGCGGCCTTGCCCCGCCGGCGTCCGGCCGCAGCGACGGCGGCCTTGCGGTCGGCACGGGCGGCGAGGCGGGCGCGGACGTCCGGCGGGGTGTTGACGTGGCGTACCCCCTCCAAGGGCTTCACGCTCGCGGGCAGGCGATCCGGCACCGTGACATCGACGGAGACGAGATCGACGCGGCCGGACACCTTCGGGGTCCTGGCGAGGGGACCGGTGAGGGCGAGGTTGAGGCTCGCCACCGCCGTCATCAGCGGGCTGGAGACGAGTTCGGCCCGTTCGGCATTGAGGCGCAGGCTGCCGGGAAAGCCCGCCGCAGGCTGGAGGGCGACGCGTCCATCGGCCCGCAACGTGCCGCCGTTGCGGGTCAGGGCGGTCAGGCGCTCGACCACCAGGGTGTCGCCGCGTCCGGTGACGCGGCCCTCGATGTTGGTGAGCCGGATGCCCTGGAGCGGGTCGGTGAAGGACCCGCCCGTGAGCGTCGCGGCCCCGTCCGCGCGGGGGGCCGCGAGGGTGCCGGACACCCCGGCATCGAGGGCGACGCGACCCGTGACGCGCTGACCGCCGACGCTGAGCATCGAATTGGCGAGGGCGGCCTCCAGGGTGCCGCGGAGCTTCAGCGCGATGGCCTCGCCGGCCGCCACCGGGACAGACCCCGAGACGGTCATCTCGGCGCCGCGCCCGGCCGAGACGCGCCCCTCGATGCCGGCGCGCCCGTCCGAGAGGGTCCCGCTCGCCTTGGCGTCGATGGGAGGCAGGCCGGCCTTGCGGGTCTCGGGCGTCACGAGGCGGGACAGGGTCAGGGCGTAGTGTCCCTCCGGCCGCTGCGACGTGCCCCGGAGATCCGCTTCGCCGTCGAGGGTGCCGGTGAGGGCGAGGCTCGGGGCTGCGATGCGCGCCATGGCGAGCGGTACGGCGCGGAGGCCGAGCTTGAGGTCCAGGCGCGATCCGGCCTGGCCCGACAGGCTGACCCGACCCGACCCGGCGGCGATCACGAGGTTGTCGATGAGCGCGCCGCCGTTCGCGAGGGTGATGGTTGCGGGCCCGGCGAGGGCGAGACGGTCGCCGCCGCGCGTGGCCGAGAAGCGGGCGAGTTCGATCCGGGTCCGATCGGCGGGGACGAGGCGCGCGGCGCCGTCGAGGTCGAAGCCGCGCGCCTTCGCCGTCAAGGTGATGTCGCTGGCGCTCGGAGTTCCGACGGCCGCGAGGCGCACGGTGTCGAGGGTCTCGCCGGAGACCACCACCCGGTCGGCGTCGACCCGGCCGTCGACGACGGGGCGGGCGCGAAGGTCACGGCCCGTGAGGTCGGCATCGAGGCGGGCGAGGCCGACGGTGCCCGCCCGGAGCGACGCGGCCTTGGCACGGATCGCGGCATCCTGGAGGCCACCGATGCGCGACAGGCTCACGGCGGCCTCGAGGCTTCCGCCGAGGGCGGTAAGGGCCAGGGGCGAGAGGTCGTCGAGGTTCGCCGCCGTCACGCTGAGGTTTCCTTCCGTGAGAAAGGAGCGTGCATCGACGGTGGCCTTCCCAGCGACGGAAACGGAGCCGAGGCTGAAGGCGAGGCGGTCGAGGGACCAGTCCTGGGGGAGACGGGCGAGGTGGGCGTCGCCGCGCAGGGCCTTTCCGGCGACGTCGCCGTTCAGCTTCACGGTTCCGTCCAGGGCGCCGGTGAGGTCGCGGAGCGTCGCCTCCAGGCGCAGGTCGCGGATGGGCCGCCCCTGTGCGCGCAAATCGTCCCCCGTGACCGTCGCGGTGAGGTCGGGCTTCTCCAGGGTGCCGGTCAGCCGGCCGTCGAGAAGCGCCCGGCCGGACAGGTTGGCATCGACGACGGAGAGGTCCTTGAGATCGACCAGGAGCTTGGCGTCGGCCATCCGGGCGGTGGCGCGGCCGTCGAGGCGCGCGACCATCTCGGCGCCCTCCAGGCGTGCGCCGTCGAAGCTGTAGCCGTCGTAGACCTGGGCGAGGCGGCCGGTGAACCGTGGGGTGCGGCCGAGCAGGCCGTCGAGGGCCGGCACCGAGAGGGCGAGGCGATCGGCCCGGACATCGACATCGGCGGTCACGGCCTTGCGGGCGGGGTCGCCGCCGAGCTTGGCCTGCGCGGTCAGGCTCCCGGCGAGGGAGCGGCCGGCGACCTCGGAGAACGCGGCGAGATCGGAGAGCGTCGCATCGACGGTCCCCGTCAGGGTGTTCTGGCCGACACTGCCCGCATACGTCGCGCGCGCGGTCGGCCCGTCGATCTCGAACCGGGCGACGTCGACGATCCCGCTGGGCTGGAGCGTGCCGCGGAACACGAGGGCGGCGCGCGCTCCGATGGCGCGGCGCAGGGCCGGGTCGGCGAGGGACAGGCCCTCGACCTTCGCGTCGGCGCTGAGGGCGAAGCGCGTCGCCGCGGCATCCGGCCCCGTCGGCGCCATGGCGACGGTTGCGTCGATCCGGTCGAGGGCGTTGCCATCGGCGCGCAGGCCGGCGGCCTTCAGCACGCCGTTGACGGCCGGACGGGCGATCGGCCCCTTGAGGCTGCCGTCGAACACGAGGGTGTCGAGTTCGGCGTCCCCCGCCTTGGTGGTCCCGCCCTCCGTGGGCACGGCGCGCGCCGCGACGATGAAATCTGCGATGCGGTCGGGGGTCAGGGACCCGCGCGCTTCGAGGCGCGCCGTGCGCGAGGTGAGATCGAGCCGGTCGATGCCGAAGGCGCCGCTGTCGGAGAAGCGCAGGCCCCCTTCGAGCTTCGTCGTGCCGGAGAACACGGCGGCGGCCGGGCCGGGCAGCAGCCCCTCGATGCGCGAGGCGAGGTCCAGGGCGAGGCGTCGGTCGGTGCCGATGCGCGAGATCCGGGCCGTACCCTTGGCGCCGAAGTCCGGTCCGGCATCGAAATCGAGGCGGGCGTTCCACGAATCGAGGGTCCCGCGCCCGTCGAGGTCGAGGTTGATCGCCGGATGGCCGGGGAGGTTGGCGCCCTTCGAGAGCAATCCGCCCGCCGGCTCGATCAGGGTGGTCTTGAGCTCCAGGGTCTCGCCCTTGGGCACGAACAGCAACCGGGCCGTGAAATCGCCGGCCGCGTCGAGGCGGCGAACCTTCAAATCGAGATCGAGCCCCTCGGACGGGGCGCCGAGCTTGGCCCGTCCGTCGGCGGCGAGGCGCGCCGGCTGGCCGGCCAACGCCTCGCCGAGCACGAGTTCGGCGAGCTTGAACGCCTTCACCTCGACCTTCACCGGCAGGTCGGGCAGCAGCGAGCCGTCCGGCTCCGGCTTGGCCGAGATGGGAGCGGGCAGGGGGCGGCGAAGAACCTCGAGGCGGCCGACCTCGAGGCTGTCGATCTCGAGGCGGCCCGAGAACAGGGCGAGGCGCCGCCAGACCAGGCGCGCCTTGTCGAGCTTCAGCCAGGCGCCGTTGGCGTCGCTGATGACGACATCGCGGATGGTGGCGTCGGAGGACAGGGCGCCGTCGACGGCACCGATCGCGACCTGCGAGCCGGGGGTGGAGAGCGCCTTCGAGAGCAGGCCGCCGAGGACGGATTTTTCGGCTTCGTCCGCGTGGGTCGGAACCGCGGGACCAAGAGTCACGACGGCCACCACCACCAGGACGGCGCGGACCGGTGCTTTTCCGCCGCGCGCGGAACGGGCCGTCGGACGGCCGCGGACTCCCCCGAAAAATCCCATCAGAACGATTGTCCCAGGCTGATGTAGAGGGCCACGGGGCGCTCGCGGTTGCCCTTGATGCGGTCCAGGGGGAAGGCGACGTCGACGCGGATCGGGCCGATGCCGGTGTAGTAGCGCAAGCCGAGCCCCGCCGCGTAGCGGATGCGCTCCTCGAAGTCGGGAACGCTCGACGCGAAGGCGGTGCCGGCATCGAAGAACGGCACCACGCCGATGGTGTCGGTGACCTTGATCCGGGCCTCGAACGAGGCCTCCAACAGGCTGCGGCCGCCGATCGGCAGGTTGAACGGACCGCGCGGACCGAGCGTCCGGTAGGGGAAGCCGCGCACGGAGCCGCCGCCGCCGGCGAAGAACCGGATGTTGGCGGGAATCTCGTTGAGGTTCGCGCCCGAGATCGAGCCGAAACCGATGCGGCCGGCGAGGATGTAGCGGGCCTCGTCGTCGAGCGCGTAGTAGGTTGAGCCCTGCGCCTTCGCCACGAAGATCGACGGGTCCGAGCCGAGGAAGCCCGCATAGGGCGTCGCCGACGCGATCACCCGAAACCCCTTCGTCGGGTCGAGGAGGTTGTCGGTGGAATCGTAGTTCACCGAGACCGGCACGCCGACGAGGCGGTAGTCGACCTTGCCGAGGGCGTCCTGCGAGCGGCCGGCCTGCCCGTCGATGCCGACCTGGGCGAAGAACGCGTCGGAGAAGCGGTGGCGGATGCCGACGGTGCCGCCGGCCGCGTCGCTGACGTACGATTGCTGCGCCTCGCGGCCGACGAACAGGTTGGCGACGAGGTCGTTGCGGGTGCCCCATAGGGCCGGCTTGACGAAGGTCGCCGAGAGGCGACCGCCGAGGCCGTTGGAATCGATGCCCGCGAGCTTGCGCTGCGTCGCATAGAGGTCGTTGCCGAGGTAGTAGACGTCGGCGTCCAGCCGCAGAGTCTCGCCGCCGCCGAAGAGGTTCCGGTTGGCGTAGTAGGCACGGATGCCCGGACCGTCGACGGTGGAGTAGCGGGCCGCCACACCGATGAGGTTGTGGTCGCGCTCGGTCACGTCCACGAAGATCGGCAGGTTGCCGGCGGGATCGAGGGCCTCGCCCTCGCGCACGCGGATCGAGCCCAAGGCCTCGACCTTGGCCACCGACCGGCGGATGTCGGCGATGGCCTTGGGCGAGTAGGGATCGCCCGGCTCGGCATAGATGAACGAGCGCACCACCGCCGGATCGAGGCCCGTGGTGCCCCGCACCGCGACCTCCCCGAGGCCCGCGATGGGACCCGGATCGATGGTGAACCCCACATCCATGACGTGGGCCGTGTCGTCGACCACGGGATCGCGCGAGACCGCCTTGGCGAAGGGGTGACCCAGCGCCCGGAAGCGATCGACGATCTTCGCTTCGCGGGCGAGCACCGTCGCGGAACGCGCCGGTACGTCGCTGTCCACACGGGTGAAACGGGGCGGCAGCACCTCCTCGGGAAAAGGCCTGCCGGAGGGATCGCGGGCGCCGACGGTGCGCAGGGTGTAGAGCGGACCGGCCGTGACGGAGATCCGAACCGGCACGAGGGCGCGGGCGCGGGAGCCCTCCGCGGCACCGGCCGCGGCGGCGACGCTCGACTCGCCCGTCAGCGTGACCCCATCGATGCGGATCTGCACCGTGCCCTGATAGTAGCCGTAGCCCGAGAGCACGTCGGCGAGGCGGCGCTGGTCGGCCTCGGCCCGGCGCACCAACCCCTCGCCGTCGGGCGGTGCGTCCTGACGCAGGCGATAGAGGGTCGAGGTGTCCTGCAGTGCCCGCAGAACGTCGTCGTCGTCGATCCCCTGGAACTTGACCGTGTAGGGCAGGGCACCGGCGCTCGGAACCGGGGGCTCCTCTTCGGATCCGAACAGGCCGAACAGATCGAACGCGGCCGCCGGCCGCGCCGCGATCCCACCGCCGGCGAGTCCGAGCAGAACGGGCAAGGCAGCATACGCCAGCGCGCGCGCAACGGCGGGACGCGAACCGGACCAGACGATTCTCACGAACGGCACATCCCGTTCCGTCTTCCGGTTCGTCCTGCCATGTCGATCGTTTCCCGGACTGGTCTCGGACCGGTCCTGTTCGCTGCCGTCATCCCGCCCCCGCTTCGATGCCGGTCCATACTAACCGTGTCGATCCGTCTCCGCGCGGTTAAACAGGCGCGACATGGCCGTCTCCGCACGATCGTGAAGCATCCTGCTGTGAAGCATCCTGCCCGATCGGTGACGTGCCGCCGATCGTCGTGGTTCCCCGGCAGATACGCCGTTCGGCGCGTCGTCGTGCAGAAGCCATCCAGCGTAGCCATCATGCCACACCGGGGCAACCGCAACGGGAGGCCTCAACTCTGGGGTGGATGGCCACCATCCTCGGGAAGTCATCCTTGGAAGTTCTGCGCGCAACGCCGAGAAACGACGACCCGCCATGCGGCCGAGACCAGCCCGAACAATTGTGCGGTCGTGCGGGAAGACCATCAGGCCGCCGTCGGTGGGGGCGAAAACCCGGATCGGCGGGGAACCCGACAAGCCTTCGCGCCTTGTCTGTGCGTCGCAGGCTTCATACATCCGATCTGTCGATCCAAGGCCGCCCCAAAGGGTTCGTGCATTCCCTCGGTCCTTTTCGGACCGTGCGGGGATGCTGCCTCGATCCGCCACAATTCACCGAACCTGCGGTCTGGGTTCCGCGCGTCATCGTGCGGGAAGGGCAGATACGACTTCACTGGACGAAAGGATAAGCCATGAGCACGGGCACCGTGAAATGGTTCAACGAGACCAAAGGCTACGGCTTCATCCAGCCGGATGACGGCAGCAAGGATGTGTTCGTGCACATCTCCGCCGTCGAGCGGGCCGGAATGCGCAACCTGATCGAGGGGCAGAAGATTTCTTACGAGATCGAGAGCGACCGTCGCACCGGCAAGCAATCAGCGGGCAACCTCCAGGCGGCCTGAGGCTCCCGTCGATGCCTCCCGGTGAGGCATCGATTCAACATACCGACGGGAAGCCGCTCGTCACCGGGCGGCTTCTGTTGCTTCCGCACCTGCGTTGGGGCATTGGCACCCCCGATCGACCCGAATTTTCAGCTGTTCTGTTTCACCCTACGGTCGCCCACCCCATGCGGTGCGTCCGGCCGCGACATGCCACGAGAAAGGTCAGATGAGCGCCTTCGACTACAGGAATTTCGACGACCGCCGAAAGAACTCCGCCAGCGCCAAGCAGATGCTGCTGGAAAAATTCAAGGCCCGCACCCCGGCGGATGACCCGGACATGATTGCGAAAGCCGAGGCCCGAGCCGCCGTTGCACGTGCCCGCGAAGAGCGGGCCCGGGAACGCGAAGCCGCCCGGATCGCCGCCGAGCGCCAGGCCGCGGAAGAAAAGCGGGCCCGCGAAGAGGCCGAACTCGCGGCGCAGATCGCTCGCGAAGAAGCGGAAGCACTCGCCGCCGCAGAGCGGAAGGCAGCGGAACTGGTCGAGAAGAAGGCCGCGCGCGACGCGCGTTACGCCGCCCGCAAAGCCAAGGCGCGCCGCTGAACGGGTGCCTCGGACATCGAGAGGAAGGGGTCGATGGTGTCATCGGCCCCTTTTTCGTGTCCGATCCGGCGTCGCTCAGGCTTCGGTTTCGGTCTCGGATTCGTTGGTCTCGACGGCTTCGTTCTGACCCTCGGCAACCTCGCCCTTCGGCTCGGTGTCGGCCTCGGGGCGCGGTCCGGCCTTGAACGAACGCCGGGGCGCGTTTCCGCGCTTCATCTGGGCGGGCTTCTCGATGGCGCCGAGCCGCTCCGAGAGGCGTTTCGCGCGCTCGTTGAAATCGTCGGTCGTGCGCGACTGGGATGCACCGCTCTTGAACGCGTTCGCCACTGGGGCCTCATGGAGTTGCCCAGGGCACGGAGTCGTGCGGGGTTGGCCATTCCCTAGCACGCTTCGCCCCATCGGTGGGGACTATCTTCGCGACAGTGGCCGTGCGCGCCTTGCGGCCGGGCGTCCCGTTGGCGAAACTGTCCTCACTCCCCTCAGCGAACGAAGGATTGTTCCCATGGCCGATGCGACCGCCGAGATGGTTCCCTGTGCCTGCGCCGACTGCGTCTGCAAGGTGAAGACCGGCACCGGGATCGAGCGGGACGGAAAGACCTTCTGTTGCGAAGCCTGCGCCGACGGCCATGCGTCCCATGACGGCTGCGGACATTCGGGCTGCGCCTGCCACGGCTGAACGACCGGACGGCGTGGGGCGGGTCGCCGCCCTACGCGCTCCTGATCACGGGGTCGGCCGCCTCCTTCGGCAGGCCGGCCTCGCGGGCCGTCTCCGTTCCTTTCCCGCCCGCCGCGTTGCCGAGGGTTCCCTTGCCCACGGTGCGGCGTGCCCGGAAGGCCGGACGCACCTCCGTCTCCTTGCGCTTGAGCATGGCGCGATACTCGTCGCGTCGCTCGTGGATCGAGGCGATGACCAGGCCCATGGGAACGCCGACATCGACGAGGACGGCCTCCGACAGTTGCAGGGACGCCTCGATGGTCTCCGGCACCGCGTCGTCGACGCCCATCTCGTAGAGGGCGGTGGCGTGGCGCGCGTCGCGGGCGCGGGCCACGATGGTGATGTCGGCCCGCTCCGCCCGCGCCGCCTCGACCACGGCCTCCACCGCACGCGGGTTGTCGAGGGTGACCACGAGGGCGCGCGCATTGGCGATGTCGCAGCGGCGCAGGAGTTCGGCGTTGGCCGAATCGCCGAAATAGACCGGATTGCCGAGGCGGCGGTACTCCGAGACCCGGGCGGCGTCGGCATCGAGGGCCAGGTACGGGATCTTGTGGCGGGCCAGCATCTCACCGACGAGGCGCCCGACCCGGCCGTAGCCCGCGATGATCACGCGGTTCTGCTGCTTGTCCGGCACCGGCTCGGCCCGCGCCCGCCCGAGTGGGCCGCGCGACATCCGCTTGCCGAGCCGCCGGGCGAGCACGGCGAGCGCCGGAATCGCGATCATCGTCACGGTGGTGACGATGAGGGCGGCCTGCCCGACCTCCTCGGGCACGAGGTTTCCGGCGAGCGCGCCCCCGATGAGCACGAAGGCGAATTCGCCGCCCGGGCCGAGCAGGAGCGCCGCCTCGAGGCCGACGGCGCGCGACAGCCTGAGGAACCGGGCGGCCGCGACGATGATCGCCCCCTTGATCAGGATCAGCCCCAGGGCGAGGCCCAGGACGGCGCCCGGCGCCGACATCAGCTGGGCCGGATCGAGGTTCATGCCGACGGAGACGAAGAACACCCCCAGCAGCAGGCCCTTGAACGGATCGATGGTGGCCTCGATGGCCCGGCGGTACTCGGTCTCGGCGAGCAGCAGGCCGGCCACGAAGGCGCCGAGCGTCATGGACAGGCCGGCGGCGGCAGCGGTCAGGGCCGTCCCGATGATGACGAGGAGGCAGGCCGCCATGAACAGCTCGGGCGAGCGCGTGCGCGCCACGAGCTGGAACAGGGGCCGCAGGGCGAGCCGCCCCGCCACCACGATGACCACGAGGGCCACCACCGCCTGACCGAGGGCGAAGGCCAGCGCGGCCCCGACATCGGCGCCGTCGCTGCGCCCGAGCACCGCGATGGCGAAGAGCACGGGGGCGACGGCGAGATCCTGGAACAGCAGGACCGCGAAGCTCGCCCGGCCGGCGGGCGTGTTGAGGCGCTTCTGCTCGGCCAGCACCGGCAGCACCACGGCGGTGGAGGACAGCGCGAGGGCAAGCCCGACGATGATCGTGGCCGCGAGGGGCACGCCGAGGGCGAACAGGATCGCGCCGATCACCACCGCGGACGCCACCACCTGGATCGAGCCGAGACCGAAGACGAGGCGACGCAGGGTGCGCAGGCGCTCCCACGACAGCTCGACGCCGATCATGAACATGAGGAAGATCACGCCGAACTCGGCCAGATGCGCGATCTCGGCGCGGTTGGCGATGGTGACGGCGGACAGCCACGGCATCGCTTCGGCGAAGCGGCCGAGACCGAACGGACCCAGAAGCGCGCCGGCGCCGATGAAGCCGAGTACGGGCGAGATGCGCAGGCGATGGAACAGCGGCACCACCACGCCAGCGGTGACGAGGAACAGGATCGCTTCCTTGTAGGAACCGGCGTGCATGTCCGTCATGGAGGCTGGGGATTTCCTTGAGCCGTGATGGGTGGCCGGAGGATCGTCGGCCCCGCCGATCATGCGGGGGGAGGGCGCGGGCGCGCAATCGGATTGTCCTCCGAATTCGTCGAAACCGACGCCCGGCAGAGTTGCACCGAAGACGCACCCCACAGCGCGGCGCAAAATCGGCACAATGGCCGCTTAGCCGGGGGCGTAACGGAATGTTAAGTCCCACGTTCGTCGCGTTTCGAGACACGAGTGCCCCATGCGAAAGACGCCGCCCAGCCGGGATGTCCAGCGCGAGCGACGCGAATGGCGTCGGGAATCCGACCGGTGGACCCACGAGCGCCACGTCGAGAAGGGCTACCGCATCAAGTGGGGCTACGTCGGCATCGCCTACCTGGTGGAGTTCATGGTCATCGGCGCATCCCTGTGGGGCGCCTGGCTGTTCGCCGGGGTCTACAGCGACGGCGACTCGAAGGCGTTCTACTTCATGCTGCTCGCGCCGCTGGTCTACGCGGCGGTGGAGCTGTGCCGGGTGCCGCTCGGCATCCTGGCGAGGACGCAGCGCTCCTACGCCATCCGGATCATGGCCATCATCGGCATCGTCTTCGCCGCCGGCGTGACCACGAAATCGGTCTCGCAGCTCGGCGAGATGATGTTCCACCCCCGCCTCATGGACGCGGCCAAGGCCAAGACCGCCCTCAAGGACGCGCAGGCCGACCGGGCGACCATCAATGGGCGGATCGCGGCGGCCGATGCCCGGGTGACGCAATACACCACGGAACTCGACCAGATCGAGAAGCGCGCGGCGGAGAACGCCAGCCAGCTCTCGGCCCTGCCGGCCCAGCGCTGCGAGCGGGTCTCCGGCACCAACAGCCGGGGCCAGCGCTACTCGAACCTCAAATGCGTCACCGACCCGCGCACGGCGACCCTCAACGCCAGCGTCGCCAAGGCCGGCAGCGACCGCGCCGGCGTGACGAAGGCCCTGGAGGAGGCCCGGCAGGCCCGCAGCGCCCTCGACCGGGGTGTGGTCGACCGCAAGGTCGCGGATGCGGAGCAGGCCTACCGTAACTCGGTCAACCGCTCGCAGCTGCACTCGTTCACCGCCATGGTGTACGGGGTCGATCCCATCGATGTGACGGATGCGCAGGTTCACGCCTTCCTGCGCATCTTCGTGTTCGTGCCGGCCCTGTGCGCCGCCTTCGCGTCGACGATCCTCGCCCTCTGCGCCGTCTCGGTCCGCAAGACCTTCATGGACGAGGACGACCTCGGCGCCACCGTCGATCCGGCGGCGACGCCCTACATGCTGGACTCCATCACCGACGCCCTGCGGCAGGAGATCGGGTTGGCCCAGCCCAAGCCCCCGCGCGAGGCACCTGAGCCCCAGCGTGAAGCGAACGCCGCCTCCGGCGAAGTCATTCCCATCGACCGGCGTCCGCCGGCGCAGGTGGCCCTGCCGGCCAGCGCGGGAGCGGGCGCATGAGCATCCACACCACCGGCACGCCGGAGAACGTCGTCCTGGCGCAGAACGTCAACGGGCGCCTGCGCGCGGAGACGAAGATCATCGCCGCCCGCGCCTTCCTGTTTCGGTCGCTGGGCTTCGGCGCCTTCTGCGCGCTCGCCGGCATCGGTCTGGGCGCGGCCTCCTACGGCTACGCCACGATGAACCAGTTCGACACGGCGGCGGAAAAGATCGCCGCCGCCATGCAGGCGGCCCTCTCCGACGTGACCCTGAAGACCAAAGGCGAGGTCACCCTCACCGACAACGTCCTCAAGCTCGAAGGCGGGATGCCGAAGCCCGCCGCCACACCGACCCCGACGAAGGCCCAGCTCGGCAACGACGCGGCCCCCGCCTCGAAGGCCATCGTGAACACCACCTTCACGGTGTTCAAGCAGGTGCCCTACATGGACGGCCAGATCGTCACCGGCTGGAACTTCCGGGCCAACGAAGACCAGCCGTTCCAGCAATATTGCTACTTCTCCCGCCGCACCAACGAGGCCAAGGGTCAGGTCGAGATCAAGATCGATCTCGCCATGGACGGCAAGACCCTGCCGCAGCCGCAGAAGTCCGACGTGAACCTCGGCATCCTGGCCTCGAACTGCGTGTGGCACGACGGAAAGACGCTGTGAGCGCGATCAGTCGGATTTGTGGGCGTCATCGGCGCGTATCGGATTGAGGAAGGGGAGGTCGGCGAAGTCCCGTTCGTTGTCTGTCACGACAAGGCAGGCATGGACCTCCGCGATGGCGGCGACGATCATGTCGAGGGCGCTGCGGGGCCGGCCTCGACGCCGGCCCTCGGCCATCAGGGCCGCCCAGGCGAGAGCGGCCGCCCCGTCGAACGGCAGGACCCGGCCGGCGAACAAGGCCAGCGGCCCCTCAGGCCCCGCGAACCACGCCTCCAACCCGTCGCGCCGGCGTCCGACCGGCAGTTCGAGGATGCCGCGCCGGATCTCCGCGACGGTCAGGGCGCTGATGAAGAGGGACGTGTCGGGCCGTTCGGCCATCCAGGCGATCAAGGATGTGGACGGGACCGGCTTGACGAGGTTGCTGAGGATGTTGGTATCGAGGAGGTAGCGCGTCACAGGTCGATCCTGCGCCCTTCCTCGTCGGAGCGCGTCAAGTCGAGGTCGAGCCCAACGAGGGGCGAGCGCCGCAGGGCGGCCAGAATTCCATCCGTCTTCGGCGCCGGTTCGTCCAGGACCGCGGACAGCGTGGCGCGCAGCCGGACAGCGGCAGGACCATCCTCCGTGAGGCGACGGGCGAGGGAGCGGATCAGGGCACGGTCGGCCTCGCGACCCATCACCTCGAAGCGGGCGATGCCGCGCTGGGTCAGGCGAGCCCGGTAGGCGCCGAGCGCCCGCTTCTGGGACGTGTTGTCCATGGCCGGTCTCCACTCTATATCCAGATATATATCCGGCACGCCCGAGCGAGACAAGAAGCGGACCCGGCGCCGTTTTCGCCTCCCTCGACCCGCACCATCGCCACGGACCGATCCCATGCGCTTTTCCGGCACCGCCGACTACGTCGCGACCTCCGACCTCACCACGGCCGTCAACGCCGCCATCGTGCTCGAGCGGCCGCTGCTGGTGAAGGGCGAGCCCGGCACCGGCAAGACGGTCCTGGCGGAGGAGATCGCCAAGGGTCTGGGCGCGCCGCTCCTGACCTGGAACGTCAAGTCGACCACCAAGGCCCAGCAGGGGCTCTACGAATACGACGCCGTCTCGCGCCTGCGCGACAGCCAGCTCGGCGACCCGCGCGTGTCCGACATCGGCAACTACATCCGCCGCGGCAAGCTGTGGGAGGCGTTCACCCATCCCGAGCGGCCGGTGCTGCTCATCGACGAGATCGACAAGGCCGACATCGAGTTCCCCAACGACCTCCTGACCGAGCTCGACCGGATGGAGTTCCACGTCTACGAGACCGGGCAGACGATCCGGGCCGAGCGCCGGCCCATCGTCATCATCACCTCGAACAACGAGAAGGAGTTGCCCGACGCGTTCCTGCGCCGGTGCTTCTTCCACTACATCCAGTTCCCGGATGCCGAGACGCTGAAAGCCATCGTCGAAGTCCACTACCCCGGCATCAAGCACCGCCTCGTCGAGGAGGCCTTGCGGGTCTTCCTCGAGACCCGCGCGGTGCCGGGCCTGAAGAAGAAGCCCTCCACCTCCGAGTTGCTGGATTGGCTCAAGCTCCTCGTCTCCGAGGACGTGACGCCGGAGACCCTGCGCGAGCGCGACGGCCGCAAGCTGATCCCGCCGCTCCACGGCGCGCTCCTCAAGAACGAGCAGGACGTGAGCCTGTTCGAGAAACTCGCCTTCATGATGCGGCGGGAAGGGCGGAGCGGCTGAAGGCGCTCGTCTCCGATCGCGTTCGGAATTAAGGTGCCTCCAGCGGACCTATGGCCGTCACCGAGTGGGAGTGCATCGCAATGGCCGAGGGCGAGCGCGTGACGGTCTCGTTTCCCGAACCCCTCGCGACCCAGATTCGTTCGGCCGTGCGGGCTGGCGAGTACGCGTCGATGAGCGACGCCGTGCAGGATGCCGTGCGCCTTTGGTCCGACCGGCGCGTTCGCGGCGAACGGGACGTCGCGGATTTGCGGCGGGCCTGGGATGCCGGCAAGGCCGGTGGGACGCACGGCAAGCTGGACTTCGAGGATCTTCGCCGCGAGGCCCGCGACCGGCTCGCGGCCACGCACGCGCAAGGCTTCCGGACGTCCGATGCCGGTTGAGGTCGTTTGGTCGATCCTCGCGCGGCAGGATCTGCTCGACCATTACCTCGCGATCGGCGCCGAGAACCGGCTGGCCGCCGAACGGATCTACGACCGCATCGAACTCCGGTCCCTGCAGCTCATGGACCATCCGCGCATGGGGCCACGCCGACCGGACATTCGCCCGTCGACGCGGGTTCTCGTGGAAGCGCCGTTTCTCATCCTGTACGAGACCTCGCCCGACCGCGACGAGGGACCGGTCGTCACGGGGGAAATCGTCCGCGTCATCGACGGGCGGCGCGATCTCGAACGTCTGTTCTGAGGCAGCCCTTCCGAACACGCCTTCGCGACCCAGATAGCGCCCATCGCCGCGTTCCATCCCCAGCAGCGGACCCGCTTCCATGAAGATGAAGAAACTCGGCCGCACCGGCCTCGACGTCTCGCCGCTCTGCCTCGGCTGCATGACCTACGGCATTCCCGAGCGCGGCCCCCATCCGTGGACCCTGAACGAGGAGGCGAGCCGGCCGCTCCTGCGCAAGGCCGTCGAGATGGGGATCAACTTCTTCGACACGGCGAACTACTATTCGGACGGGACCAGCGAGGAGATCGTCGGCCGGGCGCTGAAGGAATTCGCGCGCCGCGACGACCTCGTCATCGCGACGAAGTGCTATTACGGCCTCAGCGACCGTCCCAATGCCGGCGGCCTGTCGCGCAAGGCGATCTTCGCCGCCGTCGATGCCAGCCTGACGCGCCTCGGCACGGATTACGTCGACCTCCTGCAGATCCACCGCTGGGATTACGCCACGCCCATCGAGGTGACCCTGGAGGCGCTGCACGACGTGGTGAAGGCCGGGAAAGCCCGGTATATCGGCGCCTCGTCGATGTATGCGTGGCAGTTCGCCAAGGCCCTGTTCCTCGCCGACCGCCATGGCTGGACGCGGTTCTCGACCATGCAGAACCATTACAACCTCCTCCACCGCGAGGAGGAGCGCGAGATGCTGCCGCTCTGCGCCGATCAGGACATCGCCGTGCTGCCGTGGAGCCCCCTCGCACGCGGGCGTCTCACCCGCGACTGGGACGTGTCGAGCGCCCGCCAGGAGACGGATCTGGTCGGCAAGCGCCTCTACGACGCGACGGAAGCCGCCGACCGCGCCGTGGTCGAAGCGGTGGCGGCCATCGCCGAGGCGCGCGGCGTTCCCCGGGCGCAGGTGGCGCTGGCCTGGGTCGCCCAGAAATCGCCCGTGACGGTTCCCATCGTCGGCGCCTCGAAGCCCGGGCACCTCGACGATGCCGCGGCGGCCCTCGACCTCGCGCTGACGCCCGAGGAGATGGCGACCCTGGAGCGTCCCTACGTTCCGCACGCCGTGGTGGGCTTCAACTGAGAGATCGACGATGCTCCGTGTCCTGCTCCTGCGCCATGCCAAGTCCGATCGCCCGGCCGGGATGATCGACCTCGACCGGCCCCTCAACCCCCGCGGCCGGCGGAACGCGCCGCTCATGGCCGGCTATCTCGTGACCGAGAACCTGCGGCCCGACCACGTGGCCGTCTCGCCGGCCCGTCGGACGCGGGAGACCTGGGAACCGGTGCAGGCCGCCCTAGGTGCCCCGGACGCGACCATCGTGCCGGACATCTACGAGGCGCCCGACTCGGCCCTCTTGAAGGTTGTCCGCGCGACGCCCGATTCGGCACGCTGCCTCCTCGTGGTCGGCCACAATCCCGGCCTGCAGGACGTGGCGCTTCGCCTCGTCGGGTCCGGCCCGGCCGCGGCGCGCGACCGCCTCGCCGAGGGGTTCCCCACCGGGGCACTGGCCGTCCTGGATTTCGACGTCGAGACCTGGGCCAAGGTCCGCGCCGGCGCAGGGCGATTGGAGCGCTTCGTGGCGCCCCGCGATCTCGATGCCGACGAGGCGGCCTGAACCCGAGCCTCCACCTCTCATTGAACCGTTGCGGCGCCGGGCCGTTTCCCCGATCCCCGGTCAAGCTTTTCGCGTGTCGTGCTCCTCGCATCCTTCCTGATCCTGACAAGCTTGGCGTCGTCCCTCGCGGGCGGCCTCGAAACCGTGCGTCAGGGCCTGTCCGGACCGGCGCGGGATCCGGCGGCCGTCGCGGCGAAGCCCGTGGATGCGCCGCGCTTCGTGCCCGAAAGCCGTGCCGTCTCGAACTGGCGGATCGAGGCGGGCGAGGCGCTTCGCCCGGTCTCCCTCGCCCTGGCGGCACGCTGGTCCACGACGGAGCCGGCCTTCGTCGCCCGCTGCGTCAAGCTCAACAACTACTGGTGCATCAAGTCGGCGCGCTGGTCCGGGGAGATCGGCGCCGATGCCGAAGGCCATACGGGCTTCGCCACCGCCGCCGACGGTGCGGATGCGGCGGCCGGCCTGCTTCGACGCTATTACCGCGATCTCAACCGGCGCACGGCCCTTTCCATCGTCAGGCGCTGGGCTCCCGCGGAATGCCGGGGCACGCCTGCCGCAAGCCCGTGGGTGTCGGGTCCGGTGGCGCCGCGCGGCCTCGGCGGAACCCTTCGGGCGCGCTTCCTCGCCCGCAACACCCGGGCGGGGATGCCGCGCCGGGCGCTGGCATCACGCGGCGGCCCCCTCAGGGTCCAGCCGTGGTCGCCCCTGGCGCGGATGGGCGGGCGGGTGCCGCCGGCACCGGATCGCAAGGCTCAGCCCGCGAGAGGACCGGCTCCGAAAGCCGAGGCTACCGGAGGCCGAAGCTCCAGGGTCCAGGGCTCCATCGCGGCCGGACCGGCCCCCACGCCGCGGCACGGGCTACTGGTCCGCCCCTCCGAACTCCTGGTGAAACCGTCCGTCCTGATTGCCAAACCGTCGGTGCTCCTCGTCGAACCGAGTGCGGTCCTGGGCAACGCGACCCGTGCGGTGGAGACTGCGACAGCTCAGTTGCAGAAGCGGTTCGTCACGGAATCCGCCGCGCTCCCGCCCATTGCCGCGGGCCGCGGCGCCCTGCGCCCCCTCGATCTCACCGTGCCGGCACCCTTGTGCAGCAACGACGAGACCCGCATCCGCAACTACGCCGCGCGCATCGCCGGCAGTGTCGGCCTGAAGGTCGAGGACGATCTCAAGCTGTTCGGGCCGGACGGACGCCCGTTGCCCGCCCTGCGCGCGGTGATGCTCGCCATGTCGAACGTCGAGCTCGGCACCCTGCGGGCCGGCCCGGCCCTCGTGGACGCGGCCGTCGCCCGCCTGGATGCCGGAACCCTGGCGGCCATCGGCCCGCCGGCCCCGACGCCGTGAGCCGTGACCTTGCGGGCCGGGTGCCCCGGCGCCACTTCAGCCCTGCCGGATCTTCTGTTGGACTTCCCGCCGTTTCTCCCCGCCCACCATCGAGTCGTTCATGAACAGCTTTGCCGCGCGTGCGGGTTCCGCGGTCAAGGCCTTCGCCGAGGCGTCGAGCGACCTCCTGATCCAGCCGACGCTCCGGCTCGGCGTCACCGGCCTCGCCCGCTCGGGCAAGACCGTGTTCACCACGGCCCTGATCCACCACCTCGTGGAGGCCCATGCCCTGCCGGCCTTCGCCCCGGCCCACGAGGGCCGCCTGCGTCGCGCCCGCCTCGTGCCCCAGCCCGACGACGACCTGCCGCGCTTTCCCTTCGAGGAGCACGTCACGGCCCTGACGCGGGACCGCCTGTGGCCGCGCTCCACCGACCGGATCAGCCAGTTCCGCCTCGCCATCGAGTACGAGCGCAAGGGCGGCTGGCGCTCGGGGCCGGGCACCCTGATGCTCGACGTCGTCGACTATCCCGGCGAATGGCTCCTCGACCTCGCTCTCATCGACCAGAGCTACACGGCGTGGTCCCGCGCCACCATCTCCGGCACCCGCCGCAGCGGTCGCGCCGCCATGGCCGCCCCCTGGCTCGACACCCTGAAGGGCCTCGACCCGAAGGCGCCGCTCGACGAGATGGTGGCCGAGCGCGCCAGCACGGCGTTCAAGGCCTACCTCTCCGCCCTCAGGGCCGGGCCGGAATCCGTGGCGACCACGCCGCCGGGTCGGTTCCTCATGCCGGGGGACCTCGCCGGCTCGCCGGCCCTGACCTTCGCGCCGCTGGACGACCTTACGGATCCCCTCGATCCCGGTAGCCTCGCGGGGCTGATGGAGCGGCGCTTCGAGGCCTACAAGGCCAAGGTGGTCGAGCCGTTCTTCCGCAACCACTTCCAGCGGGTCGATCGGCAGATCGTGCTGGTCGACGTCCTCGCCGCCGTCGATGCCGGCCCGGCCGCCCTGGCGGAGCTCGAGGAGGCGCTGGATTCCGTGCTCTTCAGCTTCCGCATCGGCCGCAACACCATCCTGTCGCGGCTGTTCGCGCCGCGCGCCGAGCGCATTCTGTTCGCCGCGACGAAGGCGGACCATCTCCACCAGACCAGTCACGACCGCCTGGACGCGCTCCTGCGCCTCCTCGTGTCGCGGGCCATGCGCCGGACGGAGGCCGCGGGCGCCCGCGTCGGCACCGTGGCCCTCGCCTCCGTGCGCGCCACCCGCGAGACCACGATCCACGACGGGCCGGAAGTGCTCCGCGCCGTCTCGGGCACGCCGGAGGCCGGTGAATCCGTCGGCGACGAGACCTTCGACGGCTTGAGCGAAGCCGCGATCTTCCCCGGCGAACTCCCCGAGCGACCCGAGGCGGTGCTGGAGGGCGCGGTGCCGCCCGGCTCCCTACGTTTCCCGCGCTTTCGCCCACCCCTGGTGAAGCCCGACGCCCTCGGACGCCCCGGTCACCTGCCGCAGATCCGCCTCGACCGGGCGATGCAGTTCCTCCTCGGCGACAAGCTCTCTTGAGGCCCGCATGACCTCCACGCCCCCGCCGAACCGCCCCCGCGCCTTCCGAATCCCCGCCGCTGAACCGGCCGGGGTGGCCGAGGGCTTCGTGCCGCCCCCGGCTTCGCCTGCCCAAGTCCGCATCGTCGAGGAGCCGTTCGAGATCGTCGAGGCCGCCGACGGCACGCCCGTTCCGGTGGCGCCGAAATCCCGGGCGCCGTGGCTGTCGATGCTGCTCGTGGCGCTGGGCGGCCTCGTGTCGCTCGGCGTCGGCCTCTCCGTCGAGCGCCTCATCGCCGACCTGTTCGGCGCCGCCCCGTGGCTCGGCGCCGTCGCGCTGGTGCTCCTGGGCGTCGCGGCCCTCGGCCTCCTCGGGCTCGTTGTGCGGGAGCTCTCCGGGATCTGGCGCGAGCGGCAGATCGAGCGCCTGCGGGCCAGAGCCGTCGAGGCGCTCGCCGCCCGCGACCACACCGCGGCCCAGGCCGTGGTGCGGGATCTCAGCGCTCTCTATGCCGGACGGGCGGCTCTGGCGGCCGGGCGGACCCGCCTCGACACCCTGGGCGACGCCATCCTCGACGTGGACGACCGCCTTGGGCTCGCCGAACACGAACTTTTGGCCCCCCTCGACCGGCAGGCGCGCCAGGCTATCGCGACGGCGGCGAAGCAGGTTTCGGGCGTCACCGCGCTCAGCCCCCGCGCCATCGTCGACGTGGCGTTCGTGATCTTCGCCGCCGTGCGGCTGCTCCGCCGGATCGCCACCATCTACGGCGGGCGCCCCGGCTTCCTCGGCTTCCTGCGGCTCGCCCGCTCGGCGCTCGCCCACCTCACGGTGACGGGCGGCATGGCGGTGGGCGAGAGCATGATCCAGCAGGCCCTGGGGCTCGGCCTCGCCGCGAAGGTCTCGGCCAAGCTCGGGGAGGGTGTGCTCAACGGCCTGATGACCGCCCGGTTCGGCCTCGCGGCCCTCGCGGTCTGCCGGCCCCTGCCGTTCGTGCGCGAGGCGGCGCCGCGCCTGTCCGACGTGGCGGGATCCCTGTTCAAATCCGCCGAGGCGGCGGAGGAGGGCGGCGTCAGAGGTCCTTCATGAACCCGGCGAGGCGCATCAGTCCCTCCGGCCACGGACCGTGGCCCGAGGCCACGTTGATGTGTCCGGATTCGCCCGCATCCACCACGACGGCGCCCCACGCATAGGCGAAATCCTCGGCCCGCTCGTAGGTGCAGTAGGGGTCGTTGCGGCTCGCCACCACCAGGGACGGGAAGGGCAGGGGATCGCGCGGCACCGGCGCGAAGGCGGTGACGCTCGCCGGCAGGTTAGGCGTGGTCTCGACATCGGGAAACGCCACCAGGATCGCGCCGCGCACCACGCCGGGCGGGAAGTCCGGGGCCGCCTGAACGGCCGCCACCACGCCGAGGCTGTGGGCGATGATGAGGACCGGGCGCGTCGCCTCCGCCACGGCCGCGACGATGCGGGCGCGCCAGGCCGGGGCGTCGGGATGGTGCCAATCGTCCTGCTCGACGATGCGGCCGGTGGACAGGCGCTCGGCCCAGCGGCCCTGCCAGTGGCCGTCTTCGGAGCCGGCATAGCCCGGCAGGATGAGGATGTCGCAATCGCCGATCTTCATGGCTATCGCGATACCGTGTCGGTCCGGACCCGTCGAGCCTTCACGGCCCGTCGGACAGGGGATCGGCGAAGGCATCGACGGCCGCCCCCGCGAGGTTGGCGCCCGCGAGACGATCCCCCGCCGAGGCCGCATGGGCCCGGACCGCCCCGGGCAGGGCGTCCGTGAGGGCGGCCCGCTCGCGCGCCAGGGCGAAGGCCTCCGCCAGGGGGATCGCCCGGAACCGGATCGCTTCGCCCGGCCGGCGCTGGGCGACCCTTCGAAGATCGGCCGAGATCACCGTGGCGATCTTCGGGTAGCCGCCGGTGGTCTGCCGATCGGCCATGAGCACGATGGGCCGGCCGCTGCCCGGCACCTGCACGGAGCCCATGACGGTGGCGTCCGAGACGATGTTGTAACCGTGCGGCCCGTGGGCGAGGGCGGGCCCGTCGAGATGGATGCCCATCCGGTCGGCCCGATGGGAGACGGCGAAGGCCGCATCGGTGAACAGCGCGACGGCTTCGGGGGTGAACCGGTCCGCCTGCGGACCGAGAACCACCCGCACGGGGGCATCCGTTTCGAGGGGCAGGGGATCCAAGGATCCCGGGATGCCGAACGACCCCGGTTCACCGGGGGACGTATTCTCGCCGTCGATGACGTCACCGGTGCGCAGGCCACGGCCATGGAGGCCGCCGAGGCCGGCACGCTGGTGCAGGGCGGCACTGCCGAGGATCGACGGCACGGCGAACCCGCCCGCGCAGGCGAGATAGGCGAACACGCCCCGGCGCGGCACCTCGATGGCGAGGGTGGATCCCTCGCTCAGGGGAAACGCTCGATGGTCCGGCACCGGTACGCCGTCGACCCGCAGGGCGCAGGGCGCGCCGGCGAGCGCCATCCACAGGTCGCCGCCCTTCAGACGGAAGCGCCCACCGCCCAAACCGAGTTCGAGGGCGACGATCCCCAACGCGTTGCCCACGAGGGCGTTGGCCGCTGCCAGCGCCAGCCTGTCCATGGGACCGGAGCCGGACAAGCCCTGGCGCTGGTAGCCGCGCCGGCCACCATCCTGGAAACACAAGGCGCCCGTGCAGGCCTCGACGACCAGACGGGCGCTCACCGCTCCACCTCGGCCACGGGTTGGCCGGCTGCCGCCGCACGGTCGAGTTCGTCCCAGCGGGCGGGATCCGTGGGCACGAATTGGATGCCGTCGCCGGGCTCGAACAGGAACACCGGATCGCGCCCCGGCAGGAAGGCGCGCACGGGCGTGCGGCCAAGAAGATGCCAGCCGCTCGGGGCCGCGATGCTGGCGACGAGGGCCTGGACCCCGCCGATGGAGATGGTGCCCGCCGGCGTCGTCGGGCGCGGACTCGCGCGCCGCGACAGGGCAAGGCCCGGGTCGAGACCGTCGAGATAGGCGTAGCCCGGCAGGAACCCGATCATCACCACGCGGTACTCGGGCGCGGCATGGCGCGCGACAACGGCGGACGGGCTCAGGCCGTGATGGGCGGCGACCGCATCGAGGTCGAGGCCGAACGCGCCACCGTAGACCACCGGCACGCGCCAGACCCGAGCCGGCGGCCGGGCCGGGGCCGGGCGCCCGGCGAGGTCCGTCAAAACCGCCTCCAGCGCAGCCGGATCGATGGCGAGGGGGTCGAGGTGGATCGTCAGCGAGCGGTAGGTTGGCACCGTCTCGACGATTCCGGGCAGGTTCGCGTCCCGCAGACGCGCGTCGAGGGCGAGGACGCGGGCGTTGAGAGCCGGATCGATCCGGTCGCCGAACTCGACGGTCAGGGCCGTGTCGCCGCACCAGAGCAGGCGGATCGCCGGAGGGGTCACGTGCGCGTCGATGTCCGTGTCGAAGGATCGTCCCGCCCACGATAAAGGGGTGGCGCCCTTTCGGACACCACCCCCTGCCGTCGACAGGTGCTCGAAACGACCGTCAGTGCGGGCGCGCGGCCGGAATGTCGCCCGATGCCGCCGGGCCCTCAGGAGCGGTGGCACGCTGGGCGGCGGCCTGGAGGTTTTCGGGGTCGAGGGCGCTGGCCACGAACTCGCGGCCCCGATGGGTCACGTCGCGGGCGTAGCGCAGGCCCTGGTCGCGAACCTCGTCGGCCCACGGACCGACGGTCTCGTCCTCGCGGCGCGTCCGGGGCAGGAGCGCGCCGATGAGCAGGCCGGCCGCGAGTCCGACCACACCGACGAGGAGGGGATTTTCAGTGACGAAATCCCCGACCGCCGAACGTCCGTCGCGAAGACGCTCGGACCCGCGCTCAGTGAGATCGCCGATCCGGCGACGACCGGTGTCGCGGGCGTCGGTCGCCCAGTCGCGGGCATCGTCATAGGCGCCGGAGGCCCGCGCGCGCAGGTCCTGAGCCGTATCGGTGACGCGGTCACGCACGTCGCCGGCGATCCCGGCGGCGCGATTGGTCAGGTGATCGGCGGTTTCGAGGGCGGCGTCGCGCAAATCACCGGCGCGGGCGCGAAGATCGTCGGCGCCCGTATGGGACGGAGCCTCGTCGAGATGGCCACGCGGCATGCCTGCCCTGAGGGCGATGTCGTCGGGCAGGGAATGGATCTCGTCGCCGGGCTTGGGGGCGGGATTGGGAGAGTGGGTCATGGCAGGTTCCTCGTAGGGGTTGGCCGCGTCGGCGGCCCGGATCGGATTCAGATCTGGGTTTCCTGGCCGAGATCCTTGACGGGATGGCGCGTCGGCAGGTCGGGATCGTAGACCCGGTCGGCACCGGTCTGGACGACGGGCAGGCCGTCATCGGCCTGGCGCACCCGGCGCCGGGCCACCACGGCGGAGGCCGCGTCGGACGACATCCGATGGAGCAGCCAGCCGACGCCGGCGGCGATGAGCAGGACCGGCACGGGGTTGCGGCGCACGGCGTCGAGGGCGCCGTCGTAGACCCCGCTCAGGGGCGTGCGACGTGCGTTGCCGAGCATCTCGTCGACGATGCTCGACACCGAGAGCCGTTCCTGGATCTGGTCGATGGTCTGGTCGAGGCGGGCGCGGCTCGCCTCGATGTCCTTCTCGAGTTCGTTCAACGATCCGCTCATCCGGAGACCCTTTCAGACAACGCACGGGCGTCCTGACGGACCTGACGCGAGGTCCGCACGGGCGCGAGGGCCGAGAGCGACATGGCGTTGCGGCCGACAAGCGCGAGGATCACCGCCACGACGAGGAGGACGCCACCCACGATCAAGGCGGCCAGCGCTTCCGAATGAACCACCGTGGCGAGCCATTTCACCAGGGCGTCCACGAGGACGAAGAGGGCCACCACGCCGAAGACGGCGGCACCGACGAGGAGCCCGAGCCCGACGAAGAGCGAGCGTACGTTGCTCGTCATCTCGTTGCGGAAGAGGGCGATCTCCTTACGGGCGAGTTCGTTGGTCTCACGCAGGGCGTCGCCGATGAGGCCCTGGATACTGGAATTGGGTCCGTTCGACATCCGTGTCGCCCTCAGACGCCGTGATCGCGGTGAAGCCCGGGGGCAGGCACGTCGCGGAGGGTTCCGCCACGGAGCGAGCCGTCCCGGATCGGCGCATCGCGCAAGTCGAGATCGCGATCACGCACCGCGGACACGCTCGACGACTTGATGAAGCGCGCCACGACGAAGCCGGTCACGAAGGTGGCGACCGCAACGGCCACGGGCGCACGGCGGGCCAGCGCCTCGGCGTCCTCGTAGAACTCCGAAAAACTCTTGTTCTCGATCTGCGTGCCGAGGTGCTCGAGGCCCTCGGCCGCGCTGTCGAAGAAGGCGCGGATGTTGGGACGATCCTCGAACGTCTTGCTCGAATCCCGCACGGTGCGGGCGAGGTCGTTGACCGACTGGGCGGCGTCGCCCTTGCGGCGCTCGACATATTCTTCCGCATGTCCGCGCGCGGCGGATACGAAGCCGCGGCCGCGCTCCACCGCCACGTCGGCGATCCCCTCGACATCGCCGCGCAGGGCCTTCCAATCCGCCGTCTCGCGATTCGCGGCAGACTCGGCGCCGAGCGGTCCTGTGGCGGGCGATCCTGTGGGTTGATTGATGGTCACGGTGTTACTCCTCGGCGCTGATCGATGCGCTGTTGCCGCAGTTCAACAGCGTGCGCGGAGACAGGGTTCCGAACGGGCGCGGCGGGCGTGTCAGTCTTCGTTCAGCTGCAATTCCCTAAGGGGACAAAGCTTGACCGGAGAGCATGACAGTGGCGACCGTTCCAACCCCGAGCCCCTGTGGTCGACCCGTCCGGCAGGGCCCCGAAGCCGCGCCTATTTTGCCGTGAGGCGGGAGGGAGTGCCCCTTGACCGCACCGGTCTTAACGCGCTTGGCTGCAACCAACGGATCGCGCTCGGCTTCCGCGCGTTCACCCACTGTATCAGGTTGAGCGTGCGCGATTCCCGCGCAGCGCCCTGAGGACCGGAGCCGGCTTACGTGGCACGTCTCGTCATCGTATCGAACCGCGTCGCAGTCCCCGAGGACGGGGGCAAGGCCGTGGCGGCCGGCGGTCTCGCCGTCGCCGTGAAGGAGGCCTTCACGGCCTATGAGGGGTTGTGGTTCGGCTGGAGCGGCAACGTCGTCGAAAATCCCTCGACGGAGCCGACGCTGATCGACCGGGGACGGGTTCAATACGCCGTCGTCGATCTCTCGCCCCAGGATCACCGGGAATATTACAGCGGGTTCGCCAACCGCGCCCTGTGGCCGATCATGCATTATCGGCTCGGCCTCGGCGCCTTCTCCCGTTCGGACTATGCCGGGTACCAGCGCGTCAACCGGATCTTCGCCCGCGCGCTCGCCGACCTGATCCAGCCCGACGACATCATCTGGGTGCACGATTACCACCTGTTGCCGCTCGCCTCCGAGCTGCGCGGCCTCGGCATCGCCAACCCCATCGGCTACTTCCACCACATTCCGTGGCCGGCGGCGGACGTGTTCAACACCCTGCCGGCGAGCAACGACCTCCTGCGCGGGATCGCCGACTACGATCTCATCGGCCTGCAGACCGACCCCGACGTCCACAACCTGACCCGCAACCTCATCGACGAACTGCGGGCCATTCCGCTGGGCGGCGGCTCCCTGATGGTGGACGGACGCCGGACCCGCATCCGCAGCTTTCCCATCGGCATCGATGTCGCGGGCTTCAAGGAGGCGGCGGAAAATGCGGGCGCCAACCGCACCGTGCGCGAGACCATGGCGGGCCTGCGCACCCGCAAGCTTCTCATCGGCGTCGACCGCCTCGATTATTCCAAGGGCGTGCCCGAGCGCATGGAAGCCGTGGAGCGCTTCTTCGCCTCGAACCCGGACCAGCGCGGCAACGTCGTCTACATCCAGATCACGCCGAAATCGCGCACGGAGGTCCCCGAGTACGAGGATCTCAGCCGCGAGGTGAACGAGACCGTCGGCGAGATCAACGGGGCGCTCGGCGAACCGAACTGGACCCCGATCCAGTACGTCACCAAGGCCTATCCGAGGCCGGTGCTCGCCGGTCTCTACCGCGCCGCCCGCGTCGGTCTCGTCACGCCGATGCGCGATGGCATGAACCTCGTCGCCAAGGAGTACGTGGTCGCCCAGTCCGACGAGGATCCGGGCGTGCTGGTCCTGTCGAAGTTCGCCGGCGCCGCGCGGCAGCTGCCGGAAGCGCTGCTCGTCAATCCCTACGACCGGTTCGAGGTGGCCGAGGCCATCCGTACGGCCCTCTACATGCCGCGCGGCGAACGCCTGGAGCGGTGGAAGCCGATGGTCGAGCGCATGACGCGCGAGGACGTCGACTGGTGGGCGCGCAATTTCATGACCGAGCTGGAGAATTTTCGCAGCGTCGAGCGTGAGCCGACCCGCACGGCGGCCGCTGCGGAATAAGCCTTGCAGGCCCCCATGACGAGCGGCTGCCGCTCGTCTGGCTCTCCCTATCCCGGACGTTTCTGTGACTGACAGCATGATCGGCCTCGACGACGGCGTGCCTGCGCCGCTCGGGGCCCACTTCGACGGCCGCGGCGTCAACTTCGCGCTGTTCTCCCAGAATGCCACCGCCGTGGACCTGTGCCTGTTCGAGCCGGGCGAGCGGCTCGAGACGCGTCGTATCCGGCTCCCCTGCCGCACGGACGATGTCTGGCACGGGCACCTGCGCGGGGTGTTTCCCGGGCAGCTCTACGGCTACCGCGTGCATGGACCGTGGGACCCGGCGCGTGGGCACCGGTTCAATCCGGCGAAACTCCTCCTCGACCCCTACGCCCGCGAGATCCAGGGCCGTATCCGCTGGCACGACGCCCTCTACGGCCACCGCCGCGGCCTCCTGCGCGAGGACCAGATCGATCGGCGCGACAGTGCCGCCTACATGCCGCGCGGCGTCGTCACCGCGCCGGAGGTGCCCGACCTCGCCATCCACCCCGTGCGCCGGCCCGTGTCGCAGACGGTGATCTACGAGGCCCACGTCAAGGCGCTGACGCAGCTCCACCCCGACGTTCCCGAGGCCGCGCGCGGCACCTACGCCGCCCTGGCCCATCCGGCGATCATCGAGCACCTGCTGAAGCTCGGCGTCACCGCCGTCGAACTCCTGCCGATCCAGGCCTTCGCCGACGACCGCTTCCTCGTCGACAAGGGGCTGGTGAATTTCTGGGGCTACTCGCCGCTCAACTACTTCGCCCCCGATCCGCGCTATCGCGGGCCGGCCGGGATCGGCGGCCTCAAGGCGGCGATCCGCGAATTGGCCGCGGCCGAGATCGAAGTGTTCCTCGACGTGGTCTACAACCACACGGCCGAGGCCGACCATTCCGGCCCGACCCTGTCGTTCCGCGGCATCGACAACGCGAGCTACTACAAGCTCGACCCATCCAACCTGCGCCGGGAGATCGACTGCACCGGCTGCGGCAACACCCTCGACCTCGACCATCCCCGGGTGATGCAGCTCACCCTCGATTCCCTGCGCCACTGGGTGACGGCCTACGGCGTCGCCGGCTTCCGCTTCGACCTCGCCACCAGTCTCGGGCGCGTACCGCACGATTTCTCGGCGAAGGCTGCCTTCTTCCAGGCCGTGGCCCAGGATCCGGTCCTCTCGCGGGTCAAGATGATCGCCGAGCCGTGGGACATCGGCCAGGGCGGGTACCAGCTCGGCGCCTATCCCCGCGGCTGGAGCGAGTGGAACGACCAGTTCCGTGACAGCGTGCGCGGGTTCTGGCGCGGCGACCCGGGCGTGCTGTCGAAGGTCACGCAGGGGTTGTCGGGCTCCCGCGAGATCTTTGCCGCCTCCGGCCGCACGCCGCTGGCCAGCGTCAACTACGCCGCCTCGCACGACGGTTTCACCCTGGCGGACGTCGTCGCCTACGAGGACAAGCACAACCTCGCCAATGGCGAGGACAACCGCGACGGCCACGGCCACAACCTCACGCGCAATTACGGCGTCGAGGGTCCGAGCGACGATCCCGCGATTCTATCGGTACGCGCCCGCCAGAAGCGCAACATCCTCGCCACGATCTTCCTGGCGCAGGGCGTGCCGATGCTGCTCATGGGCGACGAGCGCTCGCGCAGCCAGAATGGGAACAACAACGCCTACAACCAGGACAACGCCACGAACTGGGTCGATTGGGAGAGCGACCCCGATCCGGCGCTCACGGCCTTCGTCGCGAACCTCACCCGCCTGCGCCGGGAGCAGCCGGCCCTGCGCCGACGCGACTTCCTCACCGGGGGTACCGTCGGTGAGGGCCCGTTGCGCGACGTGCACTGGCTGTCGCCCTGCGGGGCGGAGATGGATGGCGCGGCCTGGGCCGACGACGGCCGCCAGACTTTCGGCATGCAGATCGGCAATGATCTGCCCGATGCCGACCGCCTCCTGCTCCTCGTCAATGCCGCCGAGTCCCCGTGCGATTTCACCCTCGCGCCGATCATCGACGGACCCTGGAGCCTGATGTTCGACACCACACGGGCGACCGGTGCCGTACCCGAAGGGCAGACCCTGTTTCCGGCCGGGGCGCGCGTGCATCTCGAGCCGCGTGCGCTCTATGTCCTGCGGACACGACCGGCGACGTACGGGCGTTAACGCCACGTCCACTTGGTCGAGGAACCGATCCCGCACCGCACAATTCTCTTGGGGTGAGCGGTTGCCGGAGCGCGGGTCCGCCTTACCTCGAAACGATGGAACCAGAGCGCGGCCCGTAGCCTTTTGAAGGGTCGGCGGCTGCGTCCGCCCGTCGCCCCTCACGTGATCACGAAAGACGAACCGCAATGCGGCGAGCCCATGCGATGGCCTTCGGCGGCGAGGCGGGAAAAGACGGCGTGCGATTCGCCCTCTGGGCCCCCACGGCACAGAGCGTCGCCCTGGTGGTCGATGGGACGGACCACGACATCCCGGATGTCGGCGAGGGTTGGCGACGCGTGACCCTGCCGGGCGTGAAAGCCGGGGCACGCTACGGCTACCGCATCGACGACGATCTCGTGGTGCCCGACCCGGCGTCGCGGTTTCAGCCCGACGACGTGTCCGGCCTGAGCGAGGTGATCGACCCGCGCAGCTTCGACTGGAGCGATTCCGACTGGACCGGACGTCCGTGGGAGGAAACTGTCCTCTACGAACTCCATGTCGGGACGGCGACGCGAGAGGGCACCTACGCGGCCCTCGAAGGCAAGCTCGAGGAGCTGCGCGACCTCGGCGTGACCGCCATCGAACTTCTGCCGCTGGCCGACTTCAAGGGCACCCGCAACTGGGGCTACGACGGCGTGCTGCCCTACGCGCCGGACGGTGCCTATGGCCGCCCCGACGATCTCAAGCGCCTCGTCGACAAGGCGCATTCGCTCGGCCTGATGGTCTTCCTCGACGCGGTCTACAACCACTTCGGGCCGGCCGGGAACTACCTCCATGCCTATGCCAAGACGTTCTTCACGGAGCGGCACCAGACGCCGTGGGGTGCGGGCATCAACTTCGACGGCGAGACCAGCGGCCGGACGGTGCGGGACTTCTTCATCGAGAATTCCCTGTACTGGCTCGAAGAGTACCACTTCGATGGCCTGCGCTTCGACGCGGTGCACGCCATCCTCGACGATTCCGAGAAACACTTCATCGGTGAGCTCGCCGAGACCATCCGGGCGCGTCTGCCCGGCCGCCACATCCATCTGGTGCTGGAGAACGAGGCCAATCAGGCCAAGTGGCTGGAGCGCAAGGACGACGGCCAGCCCGTCCAGCACACGGCGCAATGGGCCGACGACCTGCACCATTGCTGGCACGTGCTGCTGACGGGCGAGGAGGCCGGCTACTACGAGAGTTTCGCGGACAAGCCCGTCGCGCATCTCGCCCGCTGCCTGTCGGAGGGCTTCGCCTACCAGGGCGAGCCGTTCCCGACCCTCGACAACCACCCGCGCGGCGAACCCTCGGCGCATCTGCCGCCGTCGGCCTTCGTCACCTTCCTGCAGAACCACGATCAGGTCGGCAACCGGGCGCTCGGCGAGCGCCTGAGCGCGCTCTCGGACCCGGCCAAGCTGGCCCTCGCCCGCGCCGGCCTGCTGCTCAGCCCGCAGATACCGATGCTGTGGATGGGCGAGGAGTGGTCGGCGACGGCGCCGTTCCTGTTCTTCGTCGATTTTGCGCCGGACGAGGAGCTGAACAAGGCCGTCCGCGAGGGCCGGCGGCGCGAGTTCAAGAGCTTCGCGGCGTTCGCGGACGACACCTCGGTGATTCCCGATCCGACGGAGGAGAAGACCTTCACGGATTCGCGGATCGACTGGTCGGAGATCGAGCGTGCGCCGCATCGCGGGGTCTGGGCTGACACCCGCAACCTGCTGCAGATCCGGCATCAGACCGTCGTGCCGCTCACCAAGACCGCCTATCGGGGAGCAACGGCTTCCCTGCCGCGTCCGGACGCCGTGGAGTGCACGTGGCGCTACGACGGCGGCTGGCTTCGCTTCGTTGCCAACTTCGGCGACGCGCCGCTCCAGACGGCGCGCGGCGGCGGCCAGATCGTCTGGTGCAACGGCGCCGACGTCGTCACCGGGCAGACCATCGAACTCCCGTCCTGGACGGGCATCTTCCTGACGGGTGTGAACTGATGAGCCGCGACCTCGAACGCCTCGCCGATCTCCTCGGCGTCGCCCCCGGCTACACCGACGCCTTCGGGCAGCCCGTCGAGACGAGCCTGGAGACCCGGGCCGGCATGATCGCCGCCCTCGGCTTCCCGGTGGGCACCGATGCCGAGATCGCCGGGAGTCTCGCGGAAGTGACGGCGGTCCGCGAGGGCCTCGTTCCGTCGCTCCTCCCGGTCGAGGCCCGACGGGCCACGCGGGTACCCCTGCGGGCGTCGGCGGCCGGCACCCTGGCGTGGCGTCTCGTCGACGAGCGCGGCCATGTCCGCGAGGGCCGCGTCGCGGTTTCGGCCTCAGGTGACGCCGGCTTCGAGCTTCCGCCGCTCACGCCCGGCTACCACCGTCTGACCGCGACCCTCGGCGAGCACCGCGCCGAGTCCTGGGTCATCGCCGCGCCGCAGCGCTGCTGGCGTCCGCGCGCCTATGCGGACGAGGGTGCGCGCGATTGGGGGCTCGCGGCCCAGCTCTACGGCCTGCGCTCGCCGGACAACCTCGGCATCGGCTCCTACGCGGATGCCGGGCGGGCCGCCCGCGACGCCGGCCTGCGCGGCGCGTCGTTCCTCGGCCTCAGCCCGGTCCACGCCCTGTTCGCCACCGACCGCACCAAGATCTCGCCTTATTCGCCGTCCTCGCGCCTGTTCCTCGAGACCCTGTTCATCGAGCCCGGTGTCCTGCCGGGCTTCGTCGGCTCGAAGGCGGCCGCCCTCCTCGATTCCATGTCCGCCCGCGTCGAGGCCCTGCGCGAATCGAAGCTCGTCGACCACGCCGGTATCTGGGGCGTGCTCTCGCCGGTGCTCCGCGCCCTGTGGCAGGAATCCGCCGTCCGCGATGGCACCGATGCGCGCTTTGCCGCCTTCCGCACCGCCGGGGGGGCCGATCTCGAAGCCCACGGCACGTTCGAGGCGCTGGCCGAACATTTCCAGGGCCAGGGCGCCCAATGGCTCGGCGATTGGCCGGAAGAGTTCCAACGCAACGGCACCGAGGCCGTGCGGGCCTTCGCGGTCGAGCACGCCGAGGCCGTGACCTATCACGTGTGGCTCCAGTACCTCGCCGACCGGCAGCTCGAAGAGGCATCCGAGATCGCGCTGGGCACCGGCATGCGTCTCGGCCTCTACCGCGACCTCGCCGTGGGCGCCGATCGCGGCGGGTCCGAGATCTGGTCCCACCCCGAGCGCTTCGCCAACGGCGTCTCCATCGGCGCCCCGCCCGACCTGCTCGCCCCGAAGGGCCAGGATTGGGGCCTCCCGGCCTTCCATCCGCTGGAACTGGAGCGGGACGGGCTCGCCGCCTTCCGGGCGCTGGTCCAGGCGAACATGCGCCACGCCGGTGCCATCCGCATCGACCACGCGTTCCAGCTCGCCCGCCTGTTCCTGATCCCGCTGGGCGCCACGGCCCAGGCCGGCGCCTACGTGGCGATGCCGTTCGAGCCGATGCTGGCCGTGCTGCGCCTCGAGAGCCACCGGGCGAAGTGCCTCGTCATCGCCGAGGATCTCGGCACGGCGCCCGAGGGCTTCTCCGATGCCCTGATGCAGGCCGGAATCCTGAGCTACCGCATCCTCGCCTTCGAGCGCGAGCAGGGCGCCCGCTTCAAGCCGCCGGCCGCCTACCCGCGCGAGGCGCTGACGGCCATCACCACCCACGACCTGCCGACCTTCCTCGGCTGGTGGCGCGGCGTCGACACCGACACCCGTCAAGCGCTCGGCCTCTACGATTCCGAGCGCGCCGACGCCGAGCGGCGCGAGCGCGTCGACGAGCGCACCCGCCTCACCGAGGCGTTGGCCGCCGAGCAGTTGCTGCCGAGCTACGATCCGCCGGAAGCCGCGCCCCTCGAAGCCGCCGCGCGCTACCTCGCCCGCGCGCCGTCGATGCTGACCGCCGTGCAGTACGAGGACGTGGTCTCCGAACTGTCTCAGGCCAACGTGCCGGGCTCGACGGAGGGCTATCCGAACTGGCGGCGCAAGCTCGACCGGACCCTCGAGGCCATCGCGGCCCCGGGCGGCCCCCTCGCCAAGCTTGCCGCCTCCCTGGCGGCCGAGGAACGCGGGCCGCGCTCGGGTGCCGCGCGCCTCGCCTCGGCCCCGCCGCGCGCCACCTATCGCCTGCAGTTCCACAAGGACTTTACCTTCGCGGACGCGGAGAAGATCGTTCCCTACCTGGCGAAGCTCGGCATCAGCCACGTCTACGCCTCGCCGATCCAGAAGGCGCGGCCGGGCTCGACCCACGGCTACGACATCGTCGATCACGCCACCATCAACCCGGAGCTCGGCGGCGAAGATGGCTTCGTGCGCTTCTCCGAGACCCTGCACGCGGCCGGACTGAAGCTGCTCCTCGACATCGTTCCGAACCACATGGGCGTCGGCGGGGCCGACAATCCGTGGTGGCTCTCGGTGCTGGAATGGGGCGGCCTGTCGCCCCACGCGGATGCGTTCGACATCGACTGGTCGCGCCTCGGCGCGAACAACAAGCTCGTGGTGCCGTTCCTCGGCGACCGCTACGGCGAGGCCCTGGAGAAGGGTACGCTCGAACTGAAGTTCGACCCGCAGAAAGGCGCCTTCAGCGTCTGGCACTACGAGCACGAATTCCCGATCTGCCCGCAGCAATATCCGACCATCCTCAACCGCTCGCTAGCTGCGCTGGGCGACATCGAGGACGCGGCGGCCCTCGAAGTGCTGGGGATCTCCGAACGCCTGCGCCTCATGGGCGAGGAGACCAATGGGGAACGTCGCATGGCTTTCCCGGCCGAGGCCGAGGACCTGAAGGAGCGCCTCGTCGAGGCGGTGGCGGCGTCGCCCGCCATCGCGGAGGCCATCGGGCGGACCCTTCGCCTGTTGAACGGCGCCAAGGGCCATCCCGATAGCTTCGGGCCCCTGCACCGCCTGCTGGAACAGCAATCCTACCGGCTCGCCCATTGGCGGGTGGCGGCGAGCGACATCAACTATCGCCGGTTCTTCGACGTGAACGGGCTCGCGGGCCTGCGCGTGGAGAAGTCGGATGTGTTCCAGCGCTCGCACGAGACGGTGTTCCGCCACATCCGCGAGGGCCGCATCGACGGCCTGCGCATCGACCACATCGACGGTCTGGCCGATCCGCAGGGCTACGCCCGCGCCCTGCAGGCCGCCGTCGGCCCCGGCTTCTACGTCGTCGTGGAGAAGATTCTGGAGCCCGGCGAGCGCCTGCGGCCATGGCCCGTCGCCGGCACCACCGGCTACGACGTGCTGAACCAGCTCGACGGCATCCTGGTCGACAGGAGCAAGCAAGCGGCGATCCGCGACCTCTACGAGGCGCGCACGCATTTCGACGAGCCCTACAAGTTCATGCTGCGGGCCGCCAAGGCCGAGATCCTCGAGATCAGCTTCGCTTCGGAACTCGAGGTGATGACCTCCGACCTCAAGGCCGTGGCCGATGCCGACCGGCGCACCCGCGACTTTTCGGTGAACGCCATCCGTCGGGCGCTCATCGAGATCATCGCGCGTTTCCCCACCTATCGCAGCTACCTGCCGGGCGACCTCGACGAGAGCGACGTCGAGGACGAGGATGTCCGCCTTATCGAGAACGCTGTGAAGAAGGCCAAGCGCTGGAGCGCCCTGCCGGACCGCTCCGTGCACGACTTCGCCGCCGACGCCATGCTGGGCCGCATCGACGTCACCGGACCGGGCCGCCCCGATCCGGCGGTGATCCTGCGCTTCCGTCGCCGCTTCCAGCAGCTCACCGGCCCGGTCATGGCGAAGAGCCTGGAGGACACGCTGTTCTACCGCTTCTCCGAATTGCTGGCGCTGAACGAGGTCGGCGGCGATCCGGGCGAGTACGGCATCGACGCGGAGCATTTCCACGCCCTCCAGGCGGCCCGGGCCCGCGACTGGCCCAACGCCATGATCGCGACGGCGACGCACGACACCAAGCGGGGCGAGGACGCCCGCTCGCGCCTGCTCGCCCTCTCGGAGATGCCCGGGGACTGGGCCGAGGCCTGGACCACGTGGCGGGAATTGGCCGGGCCGCACCTCACCACCATCGACGGCGAGGCGGTGCCGGATGCCAACGACCAATGGATGTTCTTCCAGGCGATCCTGGGCGCGTGGCCGCTGGAATTGCTTGACGACGACGAGCCCGCGGCCATTGAGGATTTCCGCACGCGCCTCGACGCCTATTCCGAAAAAGCCCTGCGCGAGGCGAAGCGCCGGTCGAGCTGGGTCAACGTCGACGAATCCTACGAGGGCGCCGTCCACGCCCTCTTCGCCAAGCTCGTGGTCCCGGGGTCGGAGTTCCTGGCGCGGATGCGGCCCTTCGCCAAGCGTCTGGCGCATCTCGGCATGATCGCGGGCCTCGGCCGCACGGTGCTGAAGGCGACCCTGCCGGGCCTGCCCGACACCTACCAGGGCACGGAGTTCTGGGACTTCTCGTTCGTCGATCCCGACAATCGTCGCCCGGTGGACTATCCGGCGCTGGCCCGGTCCCTCGAACAGGGCGGCGACGTCGCCGACCTCCTGGCGCATTGGAGCGACGGACGGGTGAAGCAGGCGACCCTCGCCCGGTTGCTCGCCGACCGCACCGAGCGGCCGGCCTTCTACGCCGAGGCGGACTACCAGGCCGTGGTGCCGACCGGCGGGCGCGCCGCCCATGTCATCGCGTTCACACGTTCGGATGCGACGAGTGGCGCGGGCGACCTTCTGGTGGCCGTGCCGCGCCTCGTTTCCGACCTCGTCGGGGATGCGGTGTGGAGCGGGGCGGGGTTCGCTGGAACATACCTGCCGGTGATGGCTGAAAGTGCCTGGATCGACCTCGTCACCGGGGAGACCGCCGAGGCGACGGACGGACGAATCGAACTCGACCGCCTGTTCGCGCGTCTGCCCTACGCGGTCCTGAAGCGGACGGCTTAAACGCCTTTCACAACCCTCCCCCCTGCGGGGGAGGGTTCCTGCGGAGCAGGCGGGAGAGGGGACGCCCCCTCCGGACACCGCGCTCCCCTCTCCCGACCCGCTTCGCGGGCCACCCTCTCCCGCAGAGGGGAGAGTGAAAGCGCCAGACACCAAACCCCAATGGAGCACGCATGAACGCACCGAGCCCCGCAACGCGTACCGCCCCGCGGACCGACGCCGGCGTGGTGACGCTCCCGCAGAGCCTCGCACCCCGCGCCGAGGGACCGCGCATCTACAACCTGTTCCCCCTCCTCGTCGGACGGGTCTCGGCCTGGACGGCCGAACTGCCGCGCATCGCCGGCCTCGGGTTCGACTGGGTGTACCTCAACCCGTTCCACCAGACCGGCGGCTCGCGCAGCCTCTACGCGGTGGCCGACACCGACCGCCTCGACGAGCGCTTCCGCGACCAGGACGGCACCTCCGACGACGAGCAGATCCGCCGGTTCTGCGCCGCAGCCCGCGCTCAGGGCCTTTCGGTGATGACCGACCTCGTGGTCAACCACACCGCCCGGGACGGCGCGCTCGCCCGCGACCGGCCCGACCTGTTCCTGCGCGACGCCGACGGCGAGATCGAGAGCCCCTACGCCGTCGATCCCGACGATCCGAGCAAGCGCACGGTCTGGGGCGATCTCGCCGAGCTCGATTATCACACGGACAAGAGCCGCACGGAGCTGACCGCCCTGTGGTCTGGCTACGTCAACCGCCTGCAGGATCTCGGTGTCGCCGGCTTCCGCTGCGACGCCGCCTACAAGGTGCCGGCCCCCGTGTGGCGCGACCTGATCGGGGCCGCCAAGGCGGTGGAGCCCGGGTGCCTGTTCGCCGCCGAGACCCTCGGCTGCACCTTCGAGGAGGCGCAGGCGACGGCGGGCGCCGGGTTCGACTACCTGTTCAACAGCTTCGCCTGGTGGGACCTCCGGGCTCCCTGGGCCCTGGAACAGTACGACCGCCTGCGCGTCGTCGCCCCTTCCATCGCGTTCCCCGAGAACCACGACATGGCCCGCCTCGCTGCGGATCTCGACGGCGATGCCGAGGCCGTCGCCCGCCACCTCAAGGCCCGCTACGCGCTCGCGGCCTTCTTCTCGGCCGGCGTGCTCATGCCCATCGGGTACGAGTGGGGCTACGCCAAGAGCCTGCACGTGGTCGAGACCACCCCCGAGGCCCGTGAATCCAGCACCGGCATCGATATCTCTGCCTATGTCACCGCCATCAACGCCCTGCGGGCCGAGCTCTCGGCCGCCAACGTCGAGGGGGCGCAGGCGCGGATCTCGGCTCCCGACGCGGATTTCGTCGCCCTCCTGCGCTTCGACACCGGCCACGGCGCCTCGGCCCGCAACGCCGTGCTGGTGCTGCACAATCCCGGCGCGACGCCCGTGACGCTGGACGCCGCCCCCCTCGTCGCCCGCACGGGCGGGATGCTCGGTGCCTTCACCGACCGCACGCCGGACGTCGCCCCCATCGCGTTCACGCCCGGCATCAGCATCGACCTGCAGCCCGGCGAGGTCCGCATCCTGAGCGCCACCCGCGACACGGTCGCGAAGGAGCCGCCGCTCACCACGCCGACGGGCGAGGGCCGCGTCGTGATCGAGGCGGTGTCGCCCGAGATCGACGGCGGCCGCTCGGCGGTCAAGCGCGTGGTCGGCGAGAGCGTCCACGTCACCGCCGACATCTTCAGCGACGGCCACGAGATCATCGACGCCGAGATCCTGTCCCGCGTCGTCGGCGAGGAGATCTGGGCCTCCGACCCGATGGCGTTCATCGAGAACGACCGCTGGGGCGGGCACTTTCCCCTGGAGCGCAACGGCCGCTACGAGTTCACCATCCGGGCGTGGCGCGACGCCTTCTCGTCCTGGATGCGCGATACCCTGAAGAAGCGCGACGCCGGGGTCGACGTCCAGCTGGAGACCGTCGAGGGCATCGCCTTCGTGGTCGACGCCACCGACGAGGCCGACGGCGCCGATCGCGAACGCCTGAAGGCGCTGGCCACCGCCTTGGACGCCGAGACCACGGGCTCGGCGGCCCAGCTCGATCTCATGCTGGCGCCGGAGAACGCCCGCCTCGTCCGCCGCTACGCACCGCGGGTGAACCTGTCGCGCTATCCCGTCAACGTGCCCGTCATCGCCGACCGCCTCGCAGCCCGGTTCTCGGCCTGGTACGAGATCTTCCCGCGCTCGCAGTCCATGGACGTCAGCCGCCACGGCACCTTCGACGACGTGATCGCTCGCCTGCCCGAGATCCGCGAACTCGGCTTCGACGTGCTGTACTTCACCCCGATCCACCCCATCGGCAAGACCAACCGCAAGGGCAAGAACAACACCCTCAAGGCGCTGGAAGGCGATGTCGGCTCGGTCTACGCCGTCGGCTCGGAGGCGGGCGGGCACGAGGCGGTGCATCCCGACCTCGGCACCCTCGACGATTTCCGCCGGCTGGTGGCGGCGAGCCACGCCTACGGCATGGAGATCGCCCTCGACTTCGCCATCCAGTGCTCGCCCGATCACCCCTGGATCAAGGACCACCCCGAGTGGTTCGAGTGGCGGCCCGACGGCACGCTCAAGTTTGCCGAGAATCCGCCGAAGAAGTACGAGGACATCTCCAACGTCCACTTCTACGGCGGTGCCCTGCCGTCCCTGTGGATCGAGCTGCGCGACATCGTGCTCGGCTGGGCCGCCCTGGGTGCCCGCATCTTTCGCGTCGACAATCCGCACACCAAGCCGATCCCGTTCTGGGAGTGGATGATCGGGGAGGTGAACGGCCGCTACCCGGACGTGATCTTCCTCGCCGAGGCCTTCACCCGGCCCAAGATGATGAAGAAGCTCGCCAAGGCCGGCTACCAGCAGAGCTACACCTACTTCACCTGGCGCGACACCAAGGCCGACCTCATCGCGTATTCCACCGAATTGGCGGGTGAGATGGGCGAGTATTACCGGCCGAACTTCTTCGCCAACACGCCCGACATCAACCCGATCTACCTGCAGACCAGCGGGCGGGCCGGATTCGTGGTGCGCGCCACCCTGGCCGCGACGCTGTCCAGCGTCTGGGGCATCTACAACGGCTTCGAACTCTGCGAGGCCGCGCCCTATCCCGGCAAGGAAGAGTATCTCAACTCCGAAAAGTACGAGCTGAAGGCCTGGGACTACGACCGGCCCGGCAACATCCGTGAGCACATCGTCAAGCTCAACCGCATCCGCCAGGACAACCCGGCCCTGTGGGATTTCCGCAATGTGGTGTTCACGGGCGCCTACAACGACGAGATCATCGCCTACGCCAAGACGACGCCCGAGGGCGACAACTGCATCTTCACCATGGTCAACCTCGACCCGAAGAACCGCCAGGAATGCACCTACGAGGTGCCGCTCTGGCTTCTCGGCCAACCCGACGACGGCGCCGTCGAGGTCGAGGACCTGTTGCTGGGCTACACGTTCGAACTGCGGGGCAAATCCCACCGCATCGCCTTCGATCCGGCCGAGCGTTCGGCCATCGTCTGGCGCCTTCGGGCCCCGCGCCGGGTTGCGCCTTGAACGCACCCATGTCAGCAGAAACCCCGGCGATCGGACCCGATCGTCGCGGTGTCGCCTCAGTGTCGGCGCCTATCCCTCCGACGGACGCCGCACCCGGCGATCCCCGTACGGGCCCCGGTGCGCACACTCCGACCACGCCCTTGAACTCGATGCATGAGGCAACGACGCGATGATCGATCGCAGCGATCCGCAATGGTACCGTGACGCCATCATCTATCAGATCCACGTCAAGTCGTTCTTCGACTCGAACAACGATGGGATCGGCGATTTCGAGGGCCTGACGCAGAAGCTCGACTACGTCCGCGACCTCGGGGTCACGGCGATCTGGCTGATGCCGTTCTATCCGTCGCCCCTGCGCGACGATGGCTACGACATCGGCGACTACCGTGAGGTCAACGCCTCCTACGGGACCATGGAGGAGTTCCGGAAGTTCGTGGAGGCCGCGCACGAGCGCGGCCTGCGCGTCATCACCGAGCTCGTCATCAACCACACCAGCGACCAGCACCCCTGGTTCCAGCGCGCCCGCGAAGCGCCGGCCGGGTCGCCGGAACGCGACTTCTACGTCTGGTCGGACACCGACACGCCGTATTCCGACACGCGCATCATCTTCCTCGACACCGAGACGTCGAACTGGACCTGGGACCCCGTCGCCAAGCAATATTTCTGGCACCGGTTCTACAGCCACCAGCCGGATCTCAACTTCGACAACCCGGTCGTGCTGGAGGCCGTCATCGAGGTGATGCGCTACTGGCTCGACATGGGTGTCGACGGTCTGCGCCTCGACGCGATCCCCTACCTCATCGAGCGCGACGGCACGAACTGCGAGAACCTGCCCGAGACCCACACGGTCATCAAGGCGATCCGCGCCGCCCTCGACGCGAGCTATCCCGACCGGATGCTGCTGGCGGAAGCCAACCAGTGGCCGGAGGAGACGGCGCAGTATTTCGGCGACGGCGACGAATGCCACATGGCGTTCCACTTCCCCCTGATGCCGCGCATGTACATGGCCATCGCCCGGGAAGACCGGCACCCGATCACCGACATCATGCGCCAGACCCCGGAGATCCCCGAGGGCTGCCAGTGGGCCATCTTTCTGCGCAACCACGACGAGCTGACCCTGGAAATGGTCACCGCCGAGGAGCGTGATTACCTCTGGTCGTTCTACGCCGCCGAGCGCCGCGCCCGCATCAATCTCGGCATCCGGCGCCGCCTCGCGCCGCTCCTCGAGAACGACCGGCGCAAGATCGAACTCATGAAGTCCCTCGTCCTGTCGATGCCGGGCACGCCGGTGTTGTACTACGGCGACGAGATCGGCATGGGCGACAACATCTATCTCGGCGACCGCGACGGGGTGCGCACCCCGATGCAGTGGTCGCCCGACCGCAACGGCGGCTTCTCCCGGGCCAATCCGGCGAAGCTGTTCCTGCCCTCCGTGCAGGACCCGATCTACGGGTTCGACGCCATCAACGTCGAGGCGCAGACCCAGTCGCAGACCAGTCTGCTGAACTGGACCCGGCGCATGATCGCCATCCGCAACAACTCCGTCGCCCTCGGGCGCGGCGGCATGCAGTTCCTGTATCCGTCGAACCGCAAGGTGCTGGCCTGGATCCGCGAGTTCGAGGGCGAGCGCGTTCTGTGCGTCGCCAACCTGTCGCGGGCGCCGCAGGCGGTGCAGCTCGATCTGTCGGAACTGCGCAACGCCGTGCCCATCGAGCTCACCGGCGGTTCGGAATTCCCGGCCATCGGCGAGCTGCCCTACCTGCTGACGCTACCGAGCTACGGCTTCTACTGGTTCTCCCTGAGTGCCGCCAACACCGGCAGCATCGGCCCGCAGCCGGAGACGCCGGAACTGTTCACCCTCGTGCTTACCGGCGGCATCGACACCCTGATGGCGGGCCGCGAGCGCACCGCCTTCGAGCGCACCGTGGCGCCGCGCTTCATCGCCACCCGGCGCTGGTTCGGCGCCAAGGGCTCGCGCATCAAGTCCGTGCAGGTCATCGACAGCGTCGCTCTCAAGGACGACACAGGCGAGGCGCGCTTCCTCCTGCCGCGCGTGGCGGTCCATCTCGCCAACGGCGAGCGGCAGGATTACTTCGTGCCGGTCGCCGTCGACGAGGGCCGCGAGGACGAGACCCTGATGCCGTTCGCCGTGGCCCGCGTCCGGCGCGGTCCGCGCACGGGCCTGCTGTTCGGCGCCTCCGCCTCGCCGGCCTTCGCCGTCGCCATGGTGGAAGGCATGCGGGAAGGCCGCGAACTGCCCACCGAGACGGGCAAGCTCGTGTTCTCGACCACCTCCGCCTTCGACCCGGCGATCACGTTCGATGCCGGCGAGGTGCGCAACCTCAGCGCCGAGCAGAGCAACACCTCCATCGCCATCGGCTCCAAGATGATGCTGAAGCTGCTCCGGCGGCTCCAGACCGGCGTGCATCCCGAGATCGAGGTCGGGCGCTTCCTCACGGAGACGGCGCATTTCTCCAACACGCCGGCGCTGCTGGGCGTGGTCGAGCATGTCGATCCCGACGGCGTCCGCACCGCCATCGCCGTTCTGCAGAAGTTCGTGCCGAACCAGGGCGATGCCTGGACCCTGATGCTGGAAGGCCTGCGCCGCGACTTCGACACGGTGGTGCTCGCCCCCGAGAGCGAGGCGCCGACGCCGGACGAGGCCTTCGAATCCCACCTGCGCTGGGCGGTCCTGCTCGGCCGGCGCACGGCCGAGATGCACAACGCCTTCGCGGTGGAGACGGACGACCCGGCCTTTGCGGCCGAGCCGTTCGAGCATGCGGACCTGCAGGCGCTCGGCGAAGACACCCGCCGTCAGGCCGAGCGCGCCTTCCGGGGCCTCGACGCCCTGGCGGGACGGGCGGCCAACGTGGCGAGCACGGAACTCGCCGGCCGCCGCCGCGAGGTCGAGGACGCCATCGAGGCGCTCACGGCCCGGGCACCCGTCGGCGCGATGAAGACCCGCATCCACGGCGATTACCACCTCGGCCAGGTCCTGGCCGCGGAGGACGACCTCATCATCGTCGACTTCGAGGGCGAGCCCTCGCGGCCGGCCGACGAACGCCGCCTCAAGTCGACGCCCCTGCGCGACGTCGCCGGGATGATGCGCTCGTTCGCCTACGGTGCAGAGACCGTGACCCGTGAGATCGCCGTGCGCTTCGCCGATTCGGAGGAGCGGGCACGCCGGGCCTCCATCGCCTGGCGCGGCATGATCGATGCAGCCTTCCTCGACGGCTACCGGGAGGCCGTGTCCGTGAGCCGCGCCGCCGTTACGGACGCGGAGACGGAGAGCCGGTTGCTGAAGCTCTGCCTCCTGACCAAGGCCCTCTACGAGGTCGATTACGAGGCGAACAACCGTCCCGACTGGATCGAAATCCCCGCACGTGGGGTTCTGACCATTCTGGACGACATCAAGAAAGGCGTTTGAATGACGGGCATCGACGAGACGTTCGCGGGCCGCACCGGGCACGCATCGGCAACCTCGGGGGCCGCGAACGTAACGCCTGTTGCCACGGGCACGCGGGCGCCTGCTGAGACGCGCGGCGTGCACCCCGACGCGGTCGCCGCCATCATGTCGGCGAACCACGGCGACCCGTTCTCGGTGCTCGGCCCCCACGAGGTCGGGCCGGGCACCTGGGAGGTTCGGGCCGTGCTGCCCGAGGCGAAGGGCGCCACCCTGCTGACGGCGGGCCAGCGCATTCCGTTCGAGCGCAAGCACCCGGACGGCTTCTTCGTCGCCCGGGTCGAATCCCAGGGCCGCCCGCTCTACGAACTCGCCGTCGAGGACTGGGACGGCACCGAGCGCACCCGCCACGACCCCTACGGCTTCGGCTCGTCCCTGGAGCAGCACGACATCGACGCCCTGCGCGAGGTCGGCAGCAACGTCACCTACCGCATCCTCGGAGCCCAGGCGCGCGACGTCGACGGAATCCAGGGCTTCCGCTTCGCCGTATGGGCCCCCAACGCCCGCCGGGTCAGCGTGGTCGGCGACTTCAACGCCTGGGACGGCCGGCGCCACCCCATGCGCCTCTGGCAGAATGGCGGCGTCTGGGAGCTGTTCATCCCCGGTCTGAAGGCCGGCGCGCACTACAAGTTCGAGCTGCGCGGCCCCGACGGTACGGTCCTGCCCCTCAAGGCCGATCCCGTCGCCTTCGCGGCGCAGCACCCGCCGGAGACCGCCTCCGTGCTCCAGGGGACCAGCACCCCGACCTGGAGCGACGCGAAGTGGATGGAGACGCGCGGGGTCAAGGACCCGCGCTACGTGCCGATCTCGATCTACGAGGTCCATCTCGGGTCGTGGGCGCGGGTGGCCGAGGAGGGCAACCGCTACCTCACCTACAAGGAGCTCGGCGACCGGCTCATCCCCTACGTGAAGGACATGGGCTTCACCCACATCGAGATGCTGCCGATCACGGAATTCCCGTTCGACGGCTCGTGGGGCTATCAGCCGGTCTCGCTGTTCGCGCCGACGAGCCGGTTCGGCACGCCCGACGACTTCGCCGCCTTCGTCGACGCCGCGCACGCGGCCGGCATCGGCGTGATGCTCGACTGGGTGCCGGGCCACTTCCCGCTCGATGCCCACGGTCTCGGCCAGTTCGACGGCACGCACCTCTACGAGCACGCCGACCCGCGCCAGGGCTTCCACCAGGATTGGGGTACCTACATCTACAATTTCGGCCGCACGGAGGTCTCGACCTTCCTCGCCGCCAACGCCCGGTTCTGGCTCGAACACTACCATCTCGACGGCCTGCGCGTGGATGCCGTCGCGTCGATGCTCTACCTCGACTATTCGCGCCGGCAGGGCGAGTGGATCCCCAACCGCTACGGCGGCAACGAGAACCTGGACGCCATCGACTTCCTGCGCAAGACCAACGAGGCCACCTACAGTCACGCCCCCGGCACCCTGACGGTGGCGGAGGAATCGACCTCGTGGCCGGGCGTCTCGCATCCGACCTACACCGGCGGCCTCGGCTTCGGCTTCAAGTGGAACATGGGGTGGATGCACGACACCCTGAACTTCGTCTCGAAGGAGACGATCCACCGGCGCTACCACCACCACGACCTGACCTTCGGCCTGCTCTACGCCTTCTCGGAGAACTTCATCCTACCCCTGTCCCACGACGAGGTGGTGCACGGCAAAGGCTCGCTGCTCGGCAAGATGACCGGCGACCGCTGGCAGAAATTCGCCAATCTCCGGGCCTATTACGGCTTCATGTGGGGCCATCCCGGCAAGAAGCTGCTCTTCATGGGCTGCGAGTTCGGCCAGGAGAAGGAGTGGAATCACAACCAGTCCCTCGACTGGCACCTCCTCGACGATCCGCATCACCAGGGCGTCAAGGATCTGGTGCGCGACCTCAACCACCTCTACGCCGCCGTGCCGGCCCTCCACACCCGCGACACGGAAGCCGCCGGCTTCCAGTGGCTGGTGGCCGACGACCAGGACAACAGCGTCATCGCCTGGGCCCGCAAGGGCCGCGAGGCCGGCGAAGTCGCCATCGTGGTGTCGAACTTCACGCCCGTGGTGCGCGAGGGCTACCGCATCGGCGTGCCGGAGGCGGGCTTCTATCGCGAGGCCATCAACTCCGACGCTGAACGCTACGGCGGCTCCAACGTCGGCAATATGGGCGGTGTCCGGGCCGAGGCGGTGCCGAGCCACGGCCAGAGCCATTCTCTCAACCTGACGATTCCGCCGCTCGCCACGACGATTTTCGTGCGCGAAGACTGAGTCGGGTTCCTACGCGGGTTCCATGAAAAGCCGGCGGTGTCCTCGCAACGCCGCCGGCTTTTTCGTAGGCCCATGGCCTCAGCCATCCTCCAGGGGGAACCGCTCAGCGACCCAATAGGGTTCGAGGGGGCTGCCGACGATGTTCTCCGCCTCCCACCGGTGCAGGAGCGCGGCCAACCCCGCCCGATCGTCGGCCATCAAGGGAACGCCGACCTCGCAGAGGCGGTCATACATCGGTTGGCGGCGCGCTTCGTCCAGGATGCGGTCCGGGCGATAGTAGCCGTCGGTCTTCGCCCACATTGCCCGCGCTGCGTCGAGTTCGCCAAGGGCAATGGCGGTGATGAGATGCCAATACGGATGGAGATGCCCAATCGTGGCAGGGCGCGTACGAGCGAAGTTCAGGCACTTGCGTGTCGTATCCAGGGGTCGAAGCGTCGCGATCGCATCGGCTTCGACCCGCGTGACAAAGTCAGCGTACATCGTCGGATCAGACCAGAACCAACCTTGCCCTCCCGCGAAACCAGCCGATCGCCATATCCGGTCACTGCAGCGGCCGAGTCCCTCCCACGACCAAGTACTGGGCATAAAGAACTCGGACAGATGCCACCTGACGACACACCAATCCGGATCGCTGGTTCGGTCGATCAAAACGAGTCGCCCAACCGATCCCACCGGGCGAAGCCAGAGTGTCTGGTGTCCCACGAGGACGAGGTCCGGGTTCCTTTCCAGAAGTGGCTGCACCAGGCTCTTGATCTGACGCTTCGTCGTCATGGCTGCGGCTTGATCTGGTTCATGATGATACCTCGGGACTCAGGATAGTTAAGCTTGGCAGCTCTCACCAGACGCAATGCCCGCTTGGGCTCCAGATATGTATTCCCTGTTTTAATATCGTAGATACAAACCATATTTTTTCGAGTTAGTTCATAAATATCCAGCCGTATTGTATCCAATCTGCCTTATTTCAGCTCTTATCCATCATCATTCAAAGAAAATTCGACCTTCACGTTAGGATAAATTCGAGCAAGGATTGTTCGTCCAGCATCAAGATGGATCATACTCCCAAGTCTGGTATTATCCAGAAGCGGGTTCAGAGCCTTTAACCGCTTGGCCGCTTCGTCCGTCGTCGCCTGCACCGCGCGATTGAGAGGGCACTCTTGGTCGAGGGTCGCCTGGTCGACCCTGCCGACCCAAGCGAGCGGGTAGTTCTTTCCCGCATACGGTTCGAAATGGTAGCTCATGACCGTAGTTCCGGGGGCCTTACCGAAACTCGGCCCCCGCGCGGCGAGGTAGGCGAACAGGAACGCCGACGCTTCCAAAGTCGCCGCCGGGTGCGACGACGAACGGCACGACCGGCAGGAAGACCGGCCGAATCGTCGCTTCGGGCGGGGTCCCCGATCCCGCGAACGTCGCGCGCGAGAGCACCTCGCCGGTCTGTCCGTCGCGGATGGTCTGGACGTCGCCCTCGGTCTCGAACAGGCGGCTCTCGCCGTCGGGCGTGATGACCCGGTGCTGCTCGTCCCAGTCGCCACGTCCGGAGCGGACCCGGATCGACAGGACTTCGCCACCGCCCTCCAGCAACGTCCGCTGCTGCGTCTGCGTCGGTGCACCGCCCCCGCCTCCGGACGGGCTCCACTGCCCGCCGCCGCCCTGGCCCGCCGGAACGCGGGGCTGATTTGGGTCGTACTTCCGCATCAGGTGGCGGACGCGGAGCAGCTTCGTCTGCGTGGTCAGAAGGGCGAGGCGAAGCCGCATCGCTTCGAGATCATGGGTCGTCCGAGGATAGGTGGCTCGGGCGCGCGCTGGCATGGCGAACACCTTTGTCCATGAAATGTTCTACCGTAAGATGCACAAAATAGGAAATTATTCAAGATAAATCGGCTCTGCCCGCGCGTCCGCTGGCGAGTGCCCGAACGAAAAACGCCGCCCCGGAAACGGGACGGCGTGATGGTAACACTGCAAAGAACCCGGTCCGCGAGGGACCGGAGGAGGGGACTCAGATGGCCTGATGGCGCGGCAGCAGCTTGCGGTTCACCAGCATCTCAGCGATCTGCACGGTGTTGAGGGCGGCACCCTTGCGCAGGTTGTCCGACACGCACCAGAACGCGAGACCGTTCTCCACGGTGGCGTCCTCGCGGATGCGCGAGATGTAGGTGGCGTCCTCGCCCGCCGCCTCGTGCGGGGTCATGTAGCCGCCCGGCTCGCGCTTATCGACCACGAGGATGCCGGGGGCCGAGCGCAGGATCGCCCGGGCCTCGTCGGCGGACATCGGGCTCTCGAACTCGACGTTGACCGCCTCGGCATGGCCGATGAACACCGGCACCCGCACGCAGGTGGCCGTGAGCTTGATCTTCGGGTCGAGCATCTTCTTCGTCTCGGCCATCATCTTCCACTCTTCCTTCGTGAAGCCGTCTTCCATGAAGACGTCGATCTGAGGGATGACGTTGAAGGCGATGCGCTTGGGGAACTTCTCCTGCACCATCTGACCGGCGGTGAAGACCGAGCGGGTCTGCTGGAACAGCTCGTCCATGGCGTCCTTGCCGGCGCCGGAGACCGACTGGTAGGTCGAGACCACCACGCGGGTGATCTTCGCCACATCGTGCAGGGGCTTCAGGGCGACGACGAGCTGGGCCGTGGAGCAGTTCGGGTTGGCGATGATGTTGAGCTTGGAGAAGCCCAGGATCGCGTCCGGGTTCACCTCGGGCACGATGAGCGGCACGTCCTGATGGTAGCGGAACGCCGACGAGTTATCGATGACGACGCAGCCGGTCTGGCCGATGCGCGGCGACCATTCCTTGGAGGTCTCGCCGCCCGCCGACATCAGGCAGATGTCCGTGTCGGAGAAATCGTAGGAATCGAGCGCCTGCACCTTCAGGATCTTGTCGCCGAATGAGACCTCCTGCCCCATGGAGCGGCGCGAGGCGATGGCCACCACCTCGTCGGCGGGAAACGCCCGCTCGGACAGGATATCCAGCATCTCGCGGCCCACATTGCCCGTGGCACCGACGACGGCGACCTTGTAACCCATGATCCTCACCAATCCGCTCGAAGCGCCCGGCCCGGGGCCGGCGCCCGGCACGAGCGCGGCAGCACCATTCGGGATCGGACGCCGTGTCCAGACCCTCCCCGCCGTGCGCCGCGCCGCCCCTTCGGGTGGTGCGGTCGCCTGCCGGCCGCGGAGGTCACACCGCAGCGCGGCATGATTCGTCAAGGGCGGGAGCAAGACGCCTTGCTCCCGAACCTGTCAAGGGTTCGGAGCCCTGGGGAAGGGCGCCTACGCCACCCGCGCCGGCCGCTGCGCGAGACCGTCGCGGATCTCGGCCAGGATCGCGTAGGAGCGCCGGCGGGCCGCCGGATCGTGGATCGCGCTCGCGACCATGAGCTCGTCCGCTCCGGTCTCGGCCACCAGATCGACGAGGCCCCGCGCGACGGTCTCGGGCGACCCGACGAGGGCGCGGGCGAGCATCCGCGAGGCCTGGGCCTTCTCCGCCGGCGACCAGTAGGTCTCGATGCTGTCGATGGGGGGCTGCAGCAGGCCGCGCGTGCCGCGCAACAGGTGCGTGAACTGCTGCTGGGCCGAGGTGAACAGACGGCGCGCCTCGGCATCGGTGTCGGCCGCCACCACGTTCACACCGATCATGGCGTGGGGCTTCGGGCACTGCGGGGAGGGGGTGAAGTCGGCGCGATACGTCGCCAGGGCCGGCAGCAGGGCGTCCGGGGCGAAATGCGACGCGAAGGCGTAGGGCAACCCGAAGGCGGCGGCGAGTTGCGCCCCGAACAGGCTCGACCCCAGGATCCACAGGGGCACCTTCAGCCCCGTGCCCGGCACGGCCTGCACCGCCTGACCCGGCTGGAGATCGCCGAACAGCGCCTGGAGTTCACGCACGTCCTGCGGAAAGGTGTCGGCTGCCTCCGGCATGCGGCGCAGGGCCCGCGACGTGCGCGGATCGGTGCCGGGCGCGCGGCCGAGGCCGAGGTCGATCCGGCCGGGATACAGCGCCTCGAGGGTGCCGAACTGCTCGGCGACCACCAGAGGCGCGTGGTTCGGCAGCATGATGCCGCCGGCACCGACGCGGATGCGCTGCGTGCCGCCCGCGAGATAGCCGACCACCACCGCCGTGGCCGCGCTGGCGATGCCGATCATGTTGTGGTGCTCGGCCACCCAGTAGCGCCGGTAGCCGAGATCCTCCGCGTGTCGGGCGAGCGCGAGGGCGTTGCGCAGGGCATCCCCGGGGGTCGAGCCCTCGGGCACCGGGGCGAGGTCGAGGACGGAGAGCGGAATCATAGCGTGTCGGTATCCCTGATCGCGCCCGAGCTCGGACCTGAACGTCCCCCGTTCGAGAGATCGCGACGGGGAAGCGCGGAGACAAGCCGGGGCTCCCATGCGGCCGCCGCATGGGTCGGCGCCCCCGACCTTTAAGGTGCGATTCACCGAGACCGAGAAATCCGCCGCCGATCCCCGCGTGGGAAACCGGATCGTACCGGGTGATCCGCGAGGGTCGACGCCACGGGTCGTCCAGGGGGGCCGCTCGTCCGGCGGAGGGGTGCGGTTGCGGCGGATCACCACGAGCGACGACACGGCGGAGAGACCCGGTTCGACCGGCGGCCAGCGGCATCCCTCGACGGCCCTGCGGATCTCCGCGCGCCTCGCCTGCGCGGCGGCCGCCATCGCAGCGCTCAGCCTGCTCGCCCGCGAGAACGGCAGGACCGGCCCGCCGCCCGGGGCGCTGGCGGGCGATGCCCCGACGGTCATGTCCGAGGCGCCGAAGCCGTTCGTGCCGAGCGTGGGCGTCGCCGTCCGGCCGGCCGTACCCACCGCCATGGCAGCGCCGCGTTTCCGCCTCGACGATCCCGATGCCCTGGAGCCGGCCCGTGCCGAGGGAACCCGCATCGATCCCGCCAGCGGGCGTCGCGAGGAGACCCTGAACCAGGGCGCTTTCCCGAACATCGAGGCGCCCTATCTGCGCCTGACCGTCGGCGACACGGGGCAGGGGGACCCCACCCCCGGCCTGTTCGTCACCCTGGTGCGGCGCGCGGCGGACGGGCCGGGCCTGTCGGTGATCCGCACGGGCGAGCGTGGACGCCTCGCGACCAAGTTCGGCCTGATCGAGACCCTGGAGGCGACCTTCAGCGGCCCCCTTGACCGGGTCTGCACCGGTTTTGCCGGATCGGCCGGCGCGGCGCTCCGCTTCGAAGGCTGGCTCTGCGCTCCCCTCGGGCAGGCACCGGAGCCCCGCGCCGTGGCCTGTGCCCTCGACGCCCTGGTGCCCCTGGCGCCAGGCGTTCCCGGCTTCGATGGTCCGCGCGATCCGGCCTGCCGCCCGGCCCCCGACACCCGAACCGGCTCCCTGGCGGTGGTGGGCAAACGAAAAAATGAGGCTCAAGTGCGGCGGAACACGCAAGCGCGGCCATAATTGTGGAACCAGCCCTGGGCTCGCACGTCGTATCCCCATAAGGACGGCCGAGTTTCTTAATCAGTTCGGCCTACACATCCTCCTCTCATCTGAACAAGGTGCATCATGCGCGCTGCCACGATTGCCCTGATGGGCGCCCTGACCCTCTCCGGCGTCGGACTCAACACCGCCGCCGAGGCCCAGGGCCGCTACGCTCCCGCCGGCGTGCGCGTGAGCCAGCCGCTTCCGATCCGCATTCGTCCGCGCAGCTGGCTCGATGCCGGCAACGTCGTCGAAGCCAACAACGGTTCGGTCAGCAACCCGGCCACCAACCCGCAGCTCATCACGGCGAGCTACCTGAACTCCCCGCCCTACGGCCGCAACGATCGTTTCGGCACCGGCATCCTGGCCGATCCGATCACCAACGGTCCCTTCATCGGAGCCCGGTCGAGCGCGATCCGCAACATCGACTTCTCACCGCTCGACCCGATCCTCGATCCGACCTCGCCCCTGGCCGGTCGCTACTGAGCGATCCGATCGCGACGTGAATCGAGCGGCGTCGTCCCCCGGGACGGCGCCGCTTTCGTTCGCCTCGAAGAGCTTTCGTTCGCCTCGAAGACATGTCGAATTCCCGTCGCGTCGCGATTACAACGGCGAATCTCCGGCCGCACCGTCGCCCGCCGGGTCGGACGCGCCGCACATGATCACAGAGGAGACGGCTCGCGACGTGCCCCGAGGGTCTGGCTGGCGCCGAGCCCTGCGCTGGCTGCCGATCGCGTCGCTGGTCACCGTATCGCTGGCGATCCTCGTCTCGGGGGTCGCACACCTCCTCGACCTCGACACGCTCCTGGCCTCCCGCGCCTGGCTGACCACGGCGGTGGCAGGGAATCCGATCGGCGCCATGGCGGTGGCGGCCCTCGCCTACGTGACTGCGGTGGTCGTTTCCGTCCCCGCGAGCCTGTTTCTCACGGTCCTGTGCGGCTTCCTGTTCGGCATCGTGCCGGGCGCGCTCATCGCCGTGGCCTCGGCGAGCACGGGCGCGGCCATCGTCTTCTCCATCGGCCGCGGGCCCGCCTCGGAACTGCTGCAACGGCGGGCGGGTCCACGCCTGGCCGGCCTCGCCGAAGGGTTCCGCCGCGACGCCTTCGGCTACGTCGCCTTCCTGCGGCTCCTGCCCATCTTCCCGTTCTGGCTGACCAACCTCGCGCCGGCCGCGTTCGGCGTTCCCCTGCGCACCTTCCTGCTCGCCACGATCGTCGGCCTCAGCCCCGGTGCCCTGGTCTACGCCACCACGGGTGCCGCCATCGAGGAAGTGGTGGCGGCGCACGAGACCGCGAAGGCCGCCTGCATCCTGGCGGACGGCGCGGATTGCGGGCAGACCCTGACCCTGCGCAGCCTGATCACTCCGAAAATGCTCGCCGGCCTCGGTGCCCTGGCGGCCTTCGCACTCCTGTCCGTCGTGCTGCGCCGCCGCCTGGCCCGACGACCGGGACGGGATCGAGGCGACGACGCGGATATCGGTTCCGGCATCTGACGCGCACGGCCGAAAGCGCAGCCCGGTTTTCGTTCATGTAGAATCGTACTAGAAACGGCGTCCAAGCCAACCACATTCCTGTCATGATGCGGGAAAAGCATACCGGCTGGGAGACATCCCGCCAAAACCTGGACTGTCGCCTCGTATATTTTATTCAGAACGGCGATCCGAGCATCGAATTTCGCGTCGCTGTTCCGATGGACCTTGCTGGGCATGATACGTGATGTTCGATGGATCGAGACTTCGATCCGGAACAACGATCACGATTGAGAGCTTTTCACACGAAATTCCTATTGCCGAGGTTGAAAGTCTTGACCAGGTCTCGCTCCGAACCCGAGACTCTCTCCATGGGCACGCCCGTCACCGCCCCGGCGGCGGACGCGGAACCGGTCCATTCCTGGTGGATCCGCCGGAGGATCGGCCTCTCCGGCCGGGTGTTCCTGCTGACCGTCGCCCTCGTCGGCCTGTGCGAGGTCCTGATCTACGTTCCGACGGTGGCGAACTACCGGGTGATGTGGTTGTCGGACCGGATCGCGGCGGCCCGGGTGGCCGCCCTCGTGGTCGATGTCTCGCCCCGTTCCGGCGTCTCGAACGACCTCACCGAACGCTTGTTGCGCGGCGTCGGCGCCCAGGCGGTGATCGTGTCCGGCAGCGACGCCCGCAAGGTCATCGCCCGTGAGCCCCTGCCGGACTCCGTATCCCGCGTCGTCGATCTCGGGGCCAACAGTTGGGGGCACTCCATCGCGGGCACGTGGTCGACCCTGTTCCTGCCGGCATCAACGCCGATCCGGGTCGTCGGCAAGCCCCAGGAGGGCTTCGATCCGGTGGAGGTCATCCTCGACGAGGCCCCCCTGCGGCGCGCCATGGTGGCGTTCTGCCTGCAGTTGCTCGGCACCTCGCTGATCATCGCGGCGGTCGTCGCCGGCCTCGTCTTCTTCGTGCTGCAGCGGGTCATCGTACGGCCGGTGCGGCTGCTCGTCTCGAACATCACCGCCTTCGCCGACGATCCGGAGGAGACCGCCCGGGTCATCGTTCCGTCGGGGCGCAACGACGAGCTCGGCGACGCCGAGACGGCCTTGGCGCGAATGGAGACGGCCCTGGCCGGCGAGCTGCGGGCCAAGCGGCACCTGGCCGATCTCGGCCTCTCCGTCAGCAAGATCAACCACGAGATGCGCAACCTTCTCACCACCGCGCAACTGCTCGGCGATCGCCTCGAAGGGGTCACCGATCCGGTGGTGCAGCGCGTCGCCCCGCGCCTGGTCGCCACCCTCGGCCGCGCGATCCGGTTCTGCGAGGAGACCCTGGCCTACGGGCGGGCGACGGAACGCCATCCCCAGCAACGCACGGTTCCGCTCGCGCCGCTCCTCGCGGATCAGGCCGATCTGTCCGGGTGCGCGCCGGACTCGCCCGTAGTCATCCAGGAGCGGTGCACAGCGGACCTCACCGTGCATGCCGACCCCGAACAGCTGTCGCGGGCGCTCGCCAACCTCGTGCGCAATGCGGTCCAGGCCATGGCGGACGAGAAATCGAACGATGCTCCCCGGATCATCCTCGAGGCGAGCCGGACCGGCGACACCGTTATGATCCTCGTCAGCGACAACGGTCCGGGCCTGCCGGCACGCGCGCGCGCGCATCTGTTCGCCCCGTTCAAAGGGTCGACCCGGCCCGGCGGTACCGGCCTCGGCCTCGCCATCGCGGCGGAGCTCATCGGCCTCAACGGCGGCACGATCACCCTCGATCAGAGCGAGACCGGCGTCCGGTTCCGGATCACCCTTCCGGCGGAGAAGCGGGCCTGACTTAAGGCCCTGCGCCGACGCCCCGGCAGGCCTACTCGGCCGCCGCCAGGGTGAGACCCGGGACGGTGATGCCGATGTCGCGCAGCAGTTCGGCGTCGGCATCGGTCTCGTTGTTGGCCGTGGTCAGCAGGCGCTCGCCGTAGAAGATCGAGTTGGCCCCGGCGAGGAAGCACAGGATCTGCGCCTCGCGGGTGAGGTCCTTGCGTCCGGCGCTGAGGCGCACGCGGGCGCGCGGCATCACGATGCGGGCCGTGGCGCACATGCGCACGAGGTCGAGGGGATCGACGGGCGGGCGCTCCTCCAGGGGCGTGCCCGCGACCGCCACCAGGGCGTTGATCGGCACGCTCTCCGGGTGCGGTGCGTGGTTGGCCAGCACCTGCAGCATGGCGGCGCGGTCCGTCACGGCCTCGCCCATGCCGACGATGCCCCCGCAGCACAGGCCGATGCCGGCGTCGCGCACGTTCTGAAGGGTGTTCAGACGGTCCGCGTAGGTCCGCGTGGAGATGATATCGCCGTAGAAATCCGGCCCGGTGTCGAGGTTGTGGTTGTAGGAGGTCAGCCCGGCCTCGGCCAGACGCGTCGCCTGCGAGGGGTTGAGCATGCCCAGCGTCACGCAGGCCTCCATGCCGAGATTGCGCACGCCGCGCACCATGGCGAGGACCGCGTCGAACTCCGGCCCGTCCTTGGGCTGGCGCCAGGCCGCGCCCATGCAGAAGCGGTGTGCGCCGGAGGCCTTGGCGGCGGCGGCCTCCTTCAGCACGGCGTCCACGGGCATCAGCCGCTCGCGCGGGACGCCGGCCTCCTTGTGGTGGGCCGATTGCGGGCAGTAGGCGCAATCCTCGGGGCAGCCGCCGGTCTTGATCGACAGGAGCGCCGCCCGCTGAATGTCGGCCGGGTCGTTGTGGGCGCGGTGAACCTCCGCCGCCCGATAGACGAGGTCGAGGAGCGGCAGGTCGTGGATCGCCTGGATCTCGGCCACGGTCCAATCGTGCCGGATGGCGGAGGTCGCCAGGGCGGGGCGGGGTGCGGCAAGCGCGGTCATCGTCTCGATCATGGCTCCAGAAGACGAATCCCGGCCGGAAAATCAAGCCGGCCGCCGAATTCCCGCGCCCTCAGTGGGTCGGCTCGCCCGCCGCGACCTTGGCGGTCCAGTCGTCGAAGGCCACCACCTCCTGGCGCTGGGTGCCGAGGCCGTCGATGCCCAGCGTCACCACATCGCCGCTCTTGAGGAAGCGCGGCGGCTTGGCGCCCATGCCGACGCCGGGGGGCGTGCCCGTGGTGATGACGTCGCCGGGCATCAGCATCATGAAGTGCGACAGGTAGGCGACGATCTGGGCGACGCCGAAGATCATCGTTGCCGTCGAGCCGGTCTGCATCCGCTCGCCGTTGACGTCGAGCCACAGGCCGAGGGCGTCGAGGCGCGGGATCTCGTCCAGGGTGACGAGCCAGGGACCCAACGGTCCGAAGGTCGGGCAGCCCTTGCCCTTGGTCCAGGTTCCGCCGCGCTCGAGCTGGTATTCGCGCTCCGACAGGTCGTTGCAGACGCAGACGCCCGCCACGTAGGACAGCGCCTCGTTGGCGTGGACGTAGGAGGCGCGCGCGCCGACCACGATGGCGAGTTCCACCTCCCAGTCCGTCTTGGCCGACCCCTTCGGCAGGATCACCCGGTCGTTCGGACCGACGATACAGGACGGCGCCTTGTTGAAGACGATGGGCTCGGCCGGGATGCTGGCGCCGATCTCGGCGGCATGGTCGGCGTAGTTGAGGCCGATGGCGATGAAGTTTCCGGTGCCGGCGACGCAGGGGCCGAGGCGCGTGTCGGGCGGCAGCAGGGGCAGGCTCTCGGGGTCGATCATGCGCAGGCGGTCGAGCCCTTCCCGCGAGAGAGCCAGACCGCCGAGATCGCGCACGTGCCCGGACAGGTCGCGGAGACCGCCCGCCGCGTCCACCATCCCCGGCTTCTCGTCCCCGCTCGCACCGTGCCGCATCAGCTTCATCGCGCAACTCCCCCGCATGAACCCAGAGACGCCATCGCTCACCGAGGGCGCCGCCGCTAGGGTGACGCAGACGCGGCCAGACCGAAACCCCACGGCCCGCTGTTACAGGAATGCGACACCCGTCGACGGAAACCGAGCCCCGATCACTTTTGCGTCGAATCGGGGAACGATCACGAGACGGTTCACATCTGAACTAAAATTATCCGTCGTCGGGGCGATACGTGAAGCGCACGAGAACGACAATCATTCGACAGTTCAGTCAAGAAAATATACTACTCAATTCAAGCAACTCTCCGATTTGCGAAGTCGCGAACAGTCCGCCACTCTGCCCCTCAAGATGCCGGCTTCGAGCATCATTCCAGGGCGGGGAAGACATCCATGGCAATCACGTTGCGTTCCATCGCCCTCACGGGCGTCTCGTCGGCGATGCTCCTCGGCGGGATCGCGGATGCGTCCGCCGGCGCCTTCGGCATCCGCGAGCAGAGCACCCTGGCCCAGGGCCAGGCCTTCGCCGGCGCCGCATCCGGCTCAGGCGGCGTCTCGTCCATGTTCTGGAACCCGGCGGCCGTGACCATGCGTCCGGGCTGGGTGACCGAGCAGAACCTCACCTTCATCGGCCTGTCCGGGCACATCACCCCGCAGACCGGCACCAATCCGGGCTTCCTGCCGCTCGGCGGCAGCAACGACATCGGCCAGGGCGCGATCGTGCCCTCGGGCGCGACCTCGTACCAGCTCAACGACCGGCTCTGGATCGGCATCCAGACGGGCGCCCCGTTCGGCCTCGTGACCAAGCCGCGCAACGTCTGGGCCGGCGAACTCTACGGCCGCTCCAACCGGATCTTCACCCTCGCCTTCAATCCGGTGATCGGCTTCAAGGTGAACGAGTGGCTGTCCGTCGCGGCCGGTCCGAACATCGAGTATTTCCGCCTCACCCTGCGTCAGGCGGTGCCGCTGCCGATCAACCCGGCCGTCCTGCCGAGTTCGTTCCTCAAGGGCGATTCGTGGGGCGTCGGCTTCACGGCGGGCGCGCTCATCACGCCGCGGGACGGCACGATCTTCGGCGTCGGCTACCGCTCCTCGGTCCATCACGACATCGAGGGCTCCATCGGCGTGCCGCTGCTGGCCCTCGCGCCCCTGGGCGGTCAGGTCCGGGCCAACCTCAACACGCCGGAAAAGCTCAGCGTCGGCCTCACCCAGGCGGTGTCGCCCGTGGCGCGCGTCAGCCTCGGCTTCGAGTGGGACAACTGGAGCCGGCTGGGCACCGTCGGCATCGTCTCGAAGACCCGCGGCGTGCCCGTGAGCTTCCTGCCCCTGAACTACAAGGACGGGTTCACCTACTCCATCGGCGGCGAGTACGACTGGTCGCCCGCTCTCACCGTGCGGGCCGGCGTGGCTTACGAGGAATCGCCCATCGACGTCTCGAACCGCTCCGTGCGCCTGCCCGACAACGACCGCGTCAACGTCTCGGTGGGCGCGAGCTACCGTTGGAGCGAGAAGCTGACCCTGAACGTCGCCTACTCGCACCTCTTCCTGGACAAGGGCCGCATCCTGTCGGGCGCGGGCCGCGACTACAACGTCCAGAACATCGCCTTCGCGGGCGTGGCCGAGGGCAGCGCCGACCTCGTCTCCGTCGGTTTCCGCTACGTGTTCGGGGACGTGGCGGTGCCGGCCGCCGCACCGATCATCCGGAAGTATTGAGCGCCGCGTCCCATCCCCGACCGTCGCGCGGAGCACCTGGGCCAACCCTTTCCCTTTTGCGGGAGCAGGCAGGAGAGGGGCGACCTCTCCGGATGGGGCGCACCCCTCATGCGAAAATTCGTACCGGCCCGACCCGCTGCGCGGGCCACCTTCTCCCGCACAGGGGGAGAAGGATTCTTCGGTGCGTCGCCGGCGCCCGACACCGAAATTTCTTGACAATATTCCTATTTCGTGGTTCAGTCCGGTCACTCGCCTCCCACGCGGGAGGCCCCCCGGCGGACCGGGTCGGGGGGCTCGGGGGAGGAGACGGCGCCTGCGTCGATGGCCCGGTTCGCCATCGCCCCGGGCGGCACACGCGACGCAAGGTGCCCTGGACGGGGAGGCCGTGTTGAGGCTGACTCCGGGACCCTGGGGCGCACCGAGACAACGGACGGTCCGCCCACTACGAGGCGGGCTCGGGGCTTGACCCTGATCAGTCGGCTGCCGCACCGGCGTTCCCGAAAAGGGGCGTCGCGTCGCGCGGAGGTGGGCCGCTACTAGCCGAGTCGTGTCGTGCCGTGTTGGACGCCGTGACGTCGAAGAGGGTCGGCTCCGCCAGACGGGGCCGGGCCGAGGGACGCCGGGAAACCGGCTCAAACCTTTACAAACGTGGTTTCGCGGCGTCCCGCGTCTCCCGTTGCCAGCCGTCCCCCGCGCCGAACCGGCGGCGGGGCGCTGGCGCGTGCGCGGTCAAGCCTTCATCCGCACATACGTTCCGGGCGCGGGCCCGAGGGAGGGAAGACCGGCCTCGCCGGGTACACGCGCCGGCACGCGGGCCGGGGCCTGATGCTCCAGCCACGTGAACCAGTACGGCCACCACGAGCCCTTGGTCTCCGTCGCCGCCGCGATCCACTGGTCCAGGGTCCCGCTCACGGGGCCTCCGGTCCAGAAGCCGTATTTCGGCTTGGCCGGCGGGTTGACCACCCCGGCGATGTGGCCGGATCCGGCCAGCACGTAGTCGACGGGACCGCCGAACTTGGTCGAGCCCTCGAACACCGACAGGGCCGGGGCGATGTGGTCCTCGCGGGTGGCGAGGTTGAAGACCGGCACCTCGACCTTCTTCAGGTCGAGGCGGACGTTGCCGAGCATCATCTTCCCCTGCGCCAGGGTGTTCTCGAGGTAGCAGTTGCGCAGGTAGAACGAGTGGTTGGCCGCCGGCATCCGGGTGGCGTCGGCGTTCCAGTACAGGAGGTCGAAGGGCATCGGCGTCTTGCCCTTCACGTAGTTGTTCACGACGTAGGACCAGATCAGGTCGTTGGGTCGCAGCATGTTGAACGCGGTGGCCATGCCGGTGCCCTCGAGGTAGCCGCGCTTCTTCATGCGGGCCTCGATGAGGCGGATCTGGGTCTCGTCGGCGAACACCTTCAGGTCGCCCGCATGGGTGAAATCGACCTGGGTGGTCAGGAAGGTGGCGCTCCTGATGCGCTTGTTGCCCGTGGCCGCCTGCATCGCCAGGGTGACGGCGAGCAGGGTGCCGCCGACGCAGTAGCCCGCCGCCGCCACCTCGTTCTCGCCCGTGGCGATGCCGATGGCGTCGATGGCCGCCTCGATGCCCTCGCGCATGTAGGCCTCGAAATCCTTGTCGGCGTGGCGCTCGTCGGGGTTCACCCACGAGATGCAGAACACCGTCAGGCCCTGGGACACCATCCAGGCGATGAGGCTTTTGGCCGGGTTGAGGTCGAGGATGTAGAACTTGTTGATCCACGGCGGCACGATGAGGAACGGGCGCTTGATCACCGTCTCGGTGGTGGGCGCGTACTGGATCAGCTCCATCAGGTCGTTGCGGAACACCACCTCGCCGGGCGTCACCGCCACGTTGACGCCGACCTCGAAGCCCGCCGCCGGGTCGGTCTGGCGCACGCGAAGCTGACCCTTGCCGGCCTCGATGTCCTCGGCCAGCATCTTCATGCCGCGCACGAGGTTGGCGCCGTTCTCGTCCAGGGTGTGGCGGATGAGCTCGGGGTTGGTCATCACGAAGTTCGACGGCGACAGGGCGCCGACGATCTGGCGCAGGTAGAACTGCGCCTTGTGCCGGGTGTGCTCGTCGATCCCGTCGGCATCCTCCACCAGGCCTTCGGCCCAGCGCGAGGTGATGAGGTAGCTCTGCTTGATGAAATCGAAGATCGGGTTGGTCGACCATTCGGCGTGGGCGAAGCGCGTGTCCTTGGCCTCCGGCACGGCGACGGGCTGGGCCGCCTCGCCCTGGAAGCGGTTCCAGGTCTGGCCCCACAGGTTGATGAAGGCCTCGCTGAGCTTCGCCTGCGCCTCGACGGTCTTCTTCGGATCGACGAGCCAGCGTTCGGCCACGGTCCCGAGGGTCCGCACCACGTCGTTGACTTCCTCCGGCGGCTCGGGGGGCGCCTTCAGCACATCGATCTCGGTGGCGGGCTTCATGTAGACGGCAGCGGCCCGACCGAACTCCTCCATGAACCGGCTGGCATTGCGCGACAGGGCGTCGATGTCGGGCAGCGGTGTCGTCCGTTCGGTCGTCACGCGGTCATCTCTCCCTGGCCGAAGGCGCATTCGCGGGGGACCGGCACCGGGGTGGGCGACGGCGGCGCGGGGCCTCGTTTCCGACAAATTAACGCGGCATCGGGAGCTTACGCCAGACCGCATCGCATTTCATCGGCCAACATCCGTCATGCTCCGGCTCTCCATGATCGCCCCTGCGCGCATCGTCGCGACCGCCGCCTGCCTCGTCGCCGTGGCGGCGTTCGCCGGGGCGTGCTCGAGCGACCTCAATCCCCTGAAGGCCGCCTATCAGCCCGGCCCGGCCGCCCCCGCCTTCGTGGCCGAGTCGCGCAAGCCCGGCGGGGACTTCCTGCCCGTGGGCGTCTCGGCGCCGGCCCGCTCGATCCGGGCGAAATCCGCCGAAGGCACCAAGGCCCTCGAGGCCGAACTCGAAGGCGCGCGCGGCCGCAACGAGGCGCAGGGGCGCTCGGCCGAGAGTGCCGGCCGTGCGACCCGCCCGGCCTCCGCGACGCCCTGAAGCATCCGCCGGGACCACCCTGCGGACCACCCCGAGACGAACTTTCCTTGGGAGCGGGGCCAAAAAGATAACGGTCGGCGCGAAACGCGCGAAGTGTTAGACCACGCCGGCATCTCCGGGTGATGACAGCCCTTTACCTTTCGCGCGCCTCGGTCCCGATCCGCGCCCATGGACACCGTGAAGGCCATGACCGACTTCCATCGCATCAAGCGCCTGCCGCCCTACGTCTTCGAGCAGGTGAACCGGATCAAGGCCCAGGCCCGCGCCAACGGCGCCGACATCATCGATCTCGGCATGGGCAACCCGGACCTCGACGCGCCGCGTCACGTCATCGCCAAGCTGGTCGAGACCGCCGGGCGTCCGCGCACGGACCGGTATTCGTCGTCCAAGGGCATCGCCGGCCTGCGCCGGGCCCAGGCGAACTACTACAAGCGCCGCTTCGGCGTGAGCCTGAACCCCGACACCCAGGTGGTGGCGACGCTGGGCTCCAAGGAGGGCTTCGCCAACATGGCCCAGGCCATCACGGCGCCCGGCGACGTGGTGCTGGTGCCCAACCCCAGCTACCCGATCCACGCCTTCGGCTTCCTCATGGCGGGCGGCGTGATCCGCTCGGTGCCGGCCGAGCCGACGCCGGCCTTCTTCCCCGCCGTCGAGAAGGCGATGCAGCACTCGATCCCCAAGCCCGTGGCGATCGTGGTCTGTTATCCCTCGAACCCGACGGCCTACGTGGCGAGCCTCGATTTCTACCGGGACCTCGTCGCCTTCGCCAAGCGCCACGAGATCATCATCCTGTCGGATCTCGCCTATGCCGAGGTCTATTTCGACGGCGAGCCGCCGCCCTCCGTGCTGGAGGTGCCGGGCGCCATCGACTGCACGGTCGAGTTCACGTCCCTGTCGAAGACGTTCTCCATGGCCGGCTGGCGCATGGGCTTCGCCGTGGGCAACGAGCGGCTGCTGGCGGCGCTGACCCGGGTGAAATCCTACCTCGATTACGGCGCGTTCACGCCGATCCAGGTGGCGGCGACCGCCGCGCTGAACGGACCGGAGGACTGCATCGCCGAGATGCGCTCCATCTACAAGAAGCGCCGCGACGCCCTCATCGAGTCGTTCGACAAGACCGGCTGGAAGATCCCCAGCCCCTCCGCCTCGATGTTCGCCTGGGTGCCGATCCCGGAGAAGTACCAGGCGCTGGGCAGCCTCGAATTCTCCAAGCTCCTCCTGGAGAAGTCCGACGTGGCGGTGGCCCCCGGCATCGGCTTCGGCGAGCACGGCGACAACTTCGTGCGCATCGCCCTGGTGGAGAACGAGCAGCGCATCCGGCAGGCCGCCCGCAACATCCGGCGGTTCTTCGACAGCTCCGATCGGACGCTCCACAATGTGGTGCCCCCGGCCGCCGCCCCGGCCGGATCGCCCCCCCTCGCCAAGGCCGGCTGAGGCGCAAGGCCGCCTGAGGCGCAAGGCCGGCTGAGGCGCAAGGCCGGCTGAGGCGTACGCCGCCGCACTTGTTGCGCGGCGGCGACAGGCACCCGCAAAGCGGTGCACGGGCGGCCGGCGCGGCTTGTCACCCGTGGCCGGCATCCGCAGGGTCGGGCGATGTCGCGAGTTTCATTCGCAGAGGATCGCATGCGCCGATTGACCCTGATTGCCGCGCTGGCGCTGGCCGCGTCGGCCGGCGCCTGCGCCCCGAAGCCCATCGTCGCCCGTGACCCCGTCCCGGCGCCGGCGCCGGGCCTCGGCTATGCCTGCGGCTCGCGCCCGGTGGTGCTGAACGCGTTCTACTCGAACTGCACCCCGATCCAGCGCGAGTCCGAGGTGGTGATCCACTCCAAGGGCTGACGGCAACGCGCCTTTCCGTTTCCCACAGGGCGAGGCCGCGCAGTCGCGTGGTGACGCCGAAGGGCCACGGACAGGGCGCCGGGTTTGCGCCATGGTGGGCGGCAGACGTATCCCTCCGATCCTCTCTCCCTGGAGCCTGCCCGTGTCGCTGACCTCGCGAACGATCCTCGCCGCCGGCCTCGTCGGGCTCGGACTCACCGCATCGGCCGTGGCCGAGACCCGCTACCACGCCGCCGACGGACCGGTGGTCCTACCCACAGACTTCGCCACGGGACGTCCGTTCCCCGATGATCCGCGCGCCATCCCGGTTCCGAGCGTGATGAACGGTGGGGGGTTCGGTTTCACCGGCACCGAGTATTTCAGCGACAGCCACAGCGAAGGCCGCCTCGACGGCTCGACCCGTCCGCGCGAATACGTCCTCAACCCGGCCCGCATCGGCCCGCAGGATTATCGCCGCTGAGGATCGGACGGCGCGCCCCGGGTGGGCGTGCGCCGCAGGCGTGAATCCACGAGGACGGCGCCGGCGATGCCGGCTGCGTACGCCGTGAGGTTCCACAGGGAGAAGATCCGTCCGAGCAGGAGCTGTCCGGCCAGGGTTGCCCGGAATGCGTCGAGCCCCGGCGCGTGGACGAGGCGCACCAGCTCGACGGCAAGCGCCACGAGGGCGGCCAGGACGACGATGCGGCGGCGCGGGCGCGGCAGGACGGTCGCCACGAGGCCGTAGACCATCGCGCCCCAAAGGATCGACCCGCCATACTTCACCAGGGCCGGCGGCAAGCCCAAGGGCACGAGGCGCAGGACCGTGCCCATCGCCACAACCGCGACGGTGGCGGCGAGGAGCGTCGGGCGTTCCTGGGGCGGGGCGGTCGCGGTTCATGGTCCGGGTCGTCATCGGGGAGCGCTCCGGCGTTTACACCATGCGGGCGGGTCGGTATCACCCGCGCTCACACCTCGCACACGAGCCCGAAACACCAGATGCGCGCCGAGATCGAACAACTCTCGGATGCCGCCAAGCAGTCGATCGGACTGCTGAGGAGGCATCTTTGACTGGGATACCGTCGAAAAACGCCTCGCGGAGCTGAACGCGGCGTCCGAGGACCCGGCCCTGTGGAACGATGCGGAGGCCGCGCAGAACGTCATGCGCGAGCGCACGCAGCTCGACGAGGCCTTCACCTCCATCAAGCGCCTGTCCCAGGACCTCGACGACGCCGCCACCCTCATCGAACTCGGTGAGATGGAGGGCGACCAGGACACGGTTCTGGAAGGCGAGAACGGCGTCCGCGCCGTCGAGAAGGAGGCCGCGCGCCGCCAGATCGAGACCCTCCTGTCCGGCGAGGCCGACGGCTTCGACACCTATCTCGAAGTCCATTCGGGGGCCGGCGGCACGGAGAGCCAGGACTGGGCCAACATGCTCCAACGCATGTACGGGCGCTGGGCCGAGCGCAGGAAGTACAAGGTCGAGATCGTCGAGTGGTCGGACGGCGACGAGGCCGGGATCAAGGGCGCCACGCTCCTGATCAAGGGCCACAACGCCTACGGTTGGCTCAAGACCGAGTCGGGCGTGCACCGGCTGGTACGGATCTCGCCCTACGATTCGAGCGCGCGCCGGCACACGAGCTTCGCCTCCGTGTGGGTCTATCCGGTGATCGACGACCGCATCGTCATCGAGATCAAGGAATCCGACTGCCGCATCGACACCTACCGCTCGTCGGGCGCCGGCGGCCAGCACGTGAACACCACGGATTCCGCCGTGCGCATCACCCACAATCCCACCGGGATCGTGGTGGCGTGCCAGCAGGAGCGGTCGCAGCACAAGAACCGGGCCACCGCCTGGAACATGCTGCGCGCCCGCATGTACGAGGCCGAGTTGAAGAAGCGAGAGGAGAAGGCCAACGCCGAGGCCGCCGCCAAGACGGATATCGGCTGGGGCCACCAGATCCGATCCTACGTGCTGCAACCGTATCAGCTGGTGAAGGACCTGCGCACGGGGACGCAATCCACCGATCCGGACGCGGTACTCGACGGGGCGCTGGATCCGTTCATGGAGGCATCCCTGGCCCAGCGTGTCTACGGCGGCGCCGACGCGGTCGAGGATCTCGACTGAGGCTTTTCGGGCGACCCTTCTCTCAAGGAACCTGAGCGAGGGCGTCGGCCAATCGAAGGAAGCGCTGCGGATCGACGGGCTCCCCGTCGATCCGGGTCTCGTAATGCAGATGGCTCCCCGTCGAGCGGCCCGTCGAGCCGACGCGGCCGACGAGGGCCCCGGCTGCGACCCACTGCCCCGGTGTCACCGCGGAGGCTGAGAGATGCGCGTAGCGTGTCGCCAGCCCGTGGCCGTGATCGATCTCCACCATGTTGCCGTACCCGCCGTTGTAGTCGGCGACCGTGACGCGTCCGGCCGCCGTGGCGTAGGCCGGCTCACCGGTCTCGGCGCGCAGATCCAGGCCCGTATGCATGGCGTAGCCCCGCGTGAACGGGTCGAGGCGGGCGCCGAAGGTGCTCGACACCGGCATGTCGCCGGCGATGGGCCGTCGCAGGGGCAAGGTCTCGGTGATGCGGCGAAGGGCGGCCGCCTCGGTGACGGCCCGTTGCGCCTGAGCAGCGGCGATCCCGAACGGATCGTCGCCGAGGGGCACCAGGGGTCCGCCGAGGCCGGGCTCGCGCGACTCGAACCGCGACGGATCCAGGCCTGTTCGGGCAACGAGTCCGCGTAGGCGCTGAGCCGTGCGTCCGGCACTCGCGCCGATGCCGGCGACCGCTCGGGACTGAGCCTCGGCCAAGCCGTCGAGGCGGCGCGCCAGATGGGCCACGACGAGGCCGGTGCGGCGGAAGGATTCCCGGGCGCCGCGCAGATCCAGGGGCTCGACCGGGGAATCTACAGCCGGCCCCGGTTCCGGTGTCGGGAACGGCTTGGCCGTGGCGCCGGGACGCCGCTGGGCGCCCTCACGCACGATCTCGTCCTCGGCCGGTACCTGGGCCGGCAATTCGGGCAGGCGGGACGCCATGGGGTCACCGGCCAAAGCCGAGAGTACGCCCTGACGCGATTCGAGGGCAGCCTGGCGCCGGGACAGATCGGCCAGACGCGTCGCGAGGCCGTCGCGCGTCGTCACCTGCTCCACGGTTGCCCGTTCGAGTTCGAAGCGGAGGGCGGCGATGCGCGACTCGTAGCCGTACTGCATCGTACTCTGCTGCGACACGAAGCGAGCCAGCACTTCGTCGTGGAACACGAGGTAGTAGGTGGCTCCACCGGCCCAGGCCGTCGAGAGTGCCAACGCTGCTCCGAGGACCCACAGACCGGGTCCCCGCCCGAAGGGACCGGCTCCCGGTCCGGCCACGTCCTTGGGCTTCGCCGTGTCGTGGGGCTGACGGGTGAGGAAGGGCATCGACGTGAACCTGATCCAACACGCACCATCTGGCCGGATCAGGGTTAACGAAGGCTCACCATCACGCCTTGGGATTCACCATGCGGGTCAGGGGCGTCACGCCGATGCCGGCTCAGGCCTCGCCCTGCGCCGCCGCCAGGACCTCCTCGGCATGGCCCGGAACCTTCACCTTCGGCCAGATCCGGACGATGCGGCCCGAGCGGTCGAGGAGCATCGTCGTACGCTCGACCCCCATGTACTTCCGGCCGTACATGCTCTTCTCGACCCACACCCCGTAGGCCTCCAGCATGGCCTTCGACTCGTCCGAGGCCAGCGGAAAGGTAAGGTCGTACTTCGCCCTGAACTTGTCGTGGCTCTTCACCGAATCGGGCGAGACTCCGATCACGATCGTGTCGGCAGCCGCGAATGCCGGCCCGAGGGCGTTGAATCCCTGCGCTTCCAGGGTACACCCGCTCGTGTCGTCTTTCGGGTAGAAGTACAGAACCACCTTGCGGCCGGTGAGATCGCCCAGGCGGATGGCGTCGCCGCCAGCCCCGGGCAGATCGAAGTCGGGAGCCTGATCTCCGGTAACGAGGGGCATGATGCCTTCCTTTCGGCCGATTGATGGTGTGCCTGGGGCCAACGCCATGGCCCGGGTCGAATGCCCGAGAAGCCTTTCCTCCACGGACCGCCGCTCGATAGCCCGAGGGTGCGTTCCGATCCAGCGGCTCACGGATTGATGGTTCAGGACACGGTCACGGGTTTGCGGCCGGGCCGCGTGGCCGGACGGCGGCGGCGCTGGGTCCTCTGGCCCGTGCTGATCCTCGTGCTCGGCGTCGGCCTCGGGCTCGCCGGCCTGGTCTGGCGCCTGTCCAGCGGTCCCCTGCGCATCGACGGCATGTCGGAGCGCGTCGCATCGGCCATCGCCGGCAGCATCGGCACGGGCTGGCGCGTGACCTTGCGCGACAGCGCCCTGGAGCTCGATTCGGAAAATTCCCTGGCCCTGCGGGTGGCCGGGCTCGACATCTACAACTCCGAGGGTGCCCTCGTGGTGCGGGCGCCGCAGGCCGTGGTGAGCCTCGACACCTGGGGCCTCGCCCGCCTCTCGGTCCAGCCGCGCGCCATCGAATTCCGCGACCTTCAGATGACCGCCCTGGTGCATCGCAACGGCGCCATCGCGTTCGCGGCGAACGACCCCGATCAGGCCGGGGCCGTCCAGCCCCATACCCTGCCGAGCGTCGACGCCACGCAAGGGGCCGTCTCGCCGATCTCGGCCACCGTGGCGTCGATCTTCGGGGTGGTGCTGGATTCCGCCGGGATCGTCGGGGCGCTCGACCGGGCGCGCATCACCAACGGCCGCCTCACCCTCATCGACGACGACGCCCGCCAGCGCGCGGTGTTCGAGCACGTCAACGGCCTGTTCCGGCGCGACGCCACCCGCAACGCCCGCGTGTTCGAACTGCGCATCGACGGTCCGCACGGGGAATGGCGCTTCGGCGGCGACGTGCAGGAGGCCGGCGGCACCCGCCGCACGGGCATCATCACCCTCGACGATCTGCCGATCACCGACCTGCTGCTGCTCTCCGGTCAGTCGAAGCTGCCGGTGGAGACCGACCTCAAGCTCTCGGCCAAGGCCGACGTCGCCCTCGACGCCGGACGGATCGAGTCGATGACGGCCACGATCCGAACCAGCGACGGCAATTTCCTCATCGAGGAGAAGGACTTCAATCCCGTCACCATCGACAGCCTCGCGGCGAAGGTGAGCTGGGACGAGGCGGGCCGGGCGATGAAGCTCGATGCCCTCGACTATCGCGGCGCCGGCAATTCGGCTCATCTCACCGGGGCCTGGACCGCAGGGGCTCCGGATTCCGACATCGCCTGGACCATGAGCCTCGCCGGGCAGGACGCCACCCTGCGGGGCGCCAACGCGCAGGACCGCCCCGTCGCGATCGAATCCCTGTCGGCGCATCTCACGGGGCGGGCCGGCGGCATCGCCATCGACGATTTCTCCGTCAAGGCCGGCCCGGCGAGCGGGCGGATCACCGGCACCCTCGGCACCACCGCCGACGACGACGGGCTGACCCTGCGCATCGCCGCGGCCAACACCGATGGGCGCATGGCCATGCGCCTGTGGCCCGAACACGTGGCGCCGGCGGCGCGCAACTACCTCGTCGATTACCTGCGCGGGGGAAAAGTCGACAGCGTCGACATCACCGTCGACATGAGCGGCAGCGAACTCGCCGCCGCGACGCGCGGCGAACCGATGCCCGACAATGCCGTGCACATCGCCTTCGCCGTCTCCGACGCGACGCTCGCGGTCTCGGACGACGCGCCGCCCCTGAGCCGTGGCCGCGTCACCGGTGTCATCACCGGCCTCACCACCACCATCCGCAACGTGACCGCCGACCTGCGCATGGCCGACAACCGCGTCCTGTCCATCACCGACGGATCCTTCGTCATCCCGAAGATCACCCCGGAGGCGGTGGTGGCGCAGATCGGCATGCGCCTCGGAGGCGGGGCCGATGCCCTCGTCTCCCTGATGCAGACGAAGATGTTCAAGACCCTGACCGGCGTCGACATCGATCCGGCCAGCGTGAAGGGCACGGCCGACCTACGCATCGACTTCCCGCTGAACCTCAAGCAGATCCCCGACCTCCCGGACCTGCCGGTGACCATCGGGGGCACGCTCACGGATGTCGGCGTCGACAAGGCCTTCGGCAAGGAGCGCCTCGACGCCGGGCGGTTCACGGTGTCCTACGATCGCGGCGCCTTCGCCCTCAAGGGCGATGCCCGCGTCATGGGCTCGCCCCTCACGGTGGATCTGCGTCAGCCCAAGCCCGGGGCGCCTGGCGAAGTTCTCGTCGGTCTGAGCCTCGACGAGGCCCTGCGCGCCAAGAAGGGCCTGCCCGTCGCGCCCCAGCTCACCGGCGCCATTCCGGTGAGGATCGCCGTGCCCATCGGACGCCCGGGTTCGGGCAAGCCGCCGATCCGGATCGAGGCCGATCTGGCCCGTGCGGGCATCGACGGCATCGTGCCGGGCTTCACCAAGGCCGCCGGAAAACCTGGCCGCCTCGCCTTCACGTTGATCGAGAACGCGTCGGGTGGCGGGTTCGAGCTGCGCGACATCGTCCTCGACGCAGCCCCGGCTGCGGCGCGGGGTACGGCGAGCCTCGGGGCGGACGGCCAGTTCGAGCGGGCCGATCTGTCGAGCCTGAAGCTCTCACCGGGCGATGACATGCGCCTGCAGCTCGAACGCTCCGGAAACACCTATCGGATCGGCGTCAAGGGCGCCGTGGCCGATGCCCGCCCGATCCTGCGCGGGCTCACCGGCCAGGATGGCAAAAGCAAGGGCGACGCCGCCCCCAAGGACATCGACGCCGACCTCTCCCTCGCCATCCTCACGGGCTTCAACGGAGAGGCTCTGACCAACGCCTCCGTCAAGCTCGTCCTGAAGGGCAAGGACGTCCGCTCCGGCCGGGTCCAGGGCCGCTTCGGAGCGGCCCCGTTCACCGCTCAAATCGGCCGCTCGGACCAGGGCCCGACCCTGACGCTGGACACCCAGGATGCCGGCGCGACCCTGCGGTTCGCCGACATCTACAAGCGGATGTATGGCGGCCGGCTGATCATGAGCACCGCTCTCAACGACGGACCGCAGGCGGGCGTCGTGCAGATCCGCAATTTCGTCCTGCGCAACGAGCCGGCCCTGTCGAGCATCATGGCGCAGGGACCGGCGAGCAGCGAGATCGTCGATGCGCGCGGCCGCAAGCAGATCGTGCAGAACGCCGGCAACGACGTGACCTTCGACCGCCTGCGCGCCAATTTCGTCCGCACCGGCGCGCGGGTCGACTTCACCGACGCGGCGATCTCCAACGCCGCCATGGGCTTCACCCTGAACGGCTACCTCGACACGGCGAAAGAACGCACGGACATCAACGGCACCTTCGTGCCGCTCTACGGCCTGAACAACGTGGTGTCGCAACTGCCGATCCTCGGACAGCTCCTCGGCGGCGGGCACAACGAGGGTCTGTTCGCCCTCAACTTCCGCGTCGCCGGCCGGCTGTCGAAGCCCGATGTCAGCGTCAATCCCCTTTCCGCCCTGGCGCCCGGCATCCTGCGCAAGCTCTTCAGCGCCGGCGGGGGCAACGACGGGATCATGGGGGCCGCGCCCATGGGCGAGACCGAACGATAGGCCGCGCAGCCCGGGCCGGGGCGTCTACCCGACCTTCAGCAGCACGTGCTTCTTGCGGCCGAAGGACAGCTTGATCACCCCGTCCGCCGTCACGTCGCCCGTGCGCAGCACCGCCCGCTCGTCGGTCAGCGCCACGTCGTTCACCCGCAGGCCGCCACCCTTGATCTGGCGGCGGGCCTCACTCGTGGACGGCACCAGCTTGGCGTATTCCGGACCGAAGGCCGAGAGCACGCCGAGCCCGGCATCGAGGAGGTCGGCCGAGACGATCACGGTCGGCAGATCCTGCGACACGCTGCCTTCGACGAAGGTCTTCCGCGCCGTCTCGGCGGCACTGTCCGCCGCCTCGCGTCCGTGCATCAAGGCCGTGGCCTCGCTCGCCAGGACCTTCTTGGCCTCGTTGATCTCGGCGCCCTGCAGCGCCGACAACCGGGCGATCTCCTCCATGGACAGCAGGGTGAACAGCTTGAGGAAGCGGCCGATATCGGCGTCCTCGGTGTTGCGCCAGAACTGCCAGTAATCGTACGGCGAGAGCATGCCGGCATCGAGCCACACGGCCCCGGCGGCGGTCTTGCCCATCTTGGCGCCCGAGGCCGTGGTGAGGAGCGGGCAGGTGAGGCCGTAGAGCTGCGGCGTGCCCATCCGGCGCCCGAGATCGATGCCGTTGACGATGTTGCCCCATTGGTCCGAGCCGCCCATCTGCATCGTGCAGCCGTAGCGGCGGTTCAGCTCGACGAAGTCGTAGGACTGGAGGATCATGTAGTTGAATTCGAGGAACGACAGTTCCTGGTCGCGCTCCAGCCGCATGCGGACGCTGTCCATGGACATCATCCGGTTGACCGAGAAATGCCGGCCGATGTCGCGCAGCATCTCGATGTAGTTGAGCTTCGTCAGCCACTCGGCATTGTCGACCATGGTGGCGGCATTGCCGCCGCCCTCGAACTTGAGGAACCGGGCGAACGTCTTCTGGATGCCGAGCTTGTTCTCCTCGATCTGCGCGAGGGTGAGGATCTTTCGCGATTCGTCGCGGCCGGAAGGGTCGCCGACCCGGGTGGTGCCGCCGCCCATGAGGGTGATGGGCGTGCCGCCCGTGGCCTGGAGCCAGTGCAGCATCATGATCGACAGGAGGTGGCCGACATGGAGCGAGGCCGCCGTGCAATCGTAGCCCACATAGGTGGTGAGCCGGCCTTCCAGCGCCGCCGCGTCGATGCCGGCAAGGTCCGAGCCCTGGTGGATGAAGCCGCGCTCGGACAGCACTCGGAGGAAATCGGATTTCGGAGCGAAGGCGTCGGGCGCGGGGGACATGGACGGTTCCGGTGTCGGAGGATCACGGGGGTGGGACACGGCGCGGACCGGCGTGATAGCACCGCGCGTCATTGCGCCGGCTCTTAGCAGGGCTGACCGAGGAAGGCACGACCATGACCATGATGCGCGCCATCGGCCTGATGAGCGGAACGTCCCTCGACGGCGTCGACGTCGCCCTCATCGAGACCGACGGGCACGACGTGCGGGTGGTGCAGAGCCACAACGGCTACCTCGAACCCCTCGGCCCCACGGGCTATCGCGGCTACTCGGACGAGGATCGCGATCTGCTACGCCGCGCGCTCGCCGATTCGGAGGCCGTCACGGCGCGGGAGGATCGGCCGGGGTGCCTTCCCGAGGCGGAGGCCTTCGTCACCGCTGCCCATGCCGAAGCGGTGGAGAGTTTCCTCGCCGACAACGGCCTGACGCCCGCCGACATCGACGTCATCGGCTTCCACGGCCAGACCGTGGTGCACCGGCCCGACCAGCGCATGAGCGTGCAGATCGGCGACGGGGCGGCGCTCAGCCGTCGCCTCGGCATCCCCGTGGTGTCGGACCTGCGCCACGCCGACATCGCGGCGGGCGGACAAGGCGCCCCCCTGGTGCCGGTGTTCCATCAGGCGCTCGCCCGCGCCTCGGGCTTCGAGGGCGCGCTCGGCATCCTCAACATCGGCGGCGTCGCCAACGCCACCCTCATCGCCTCGAACGGCGACGTCATCGCCTTCGACACCGGGCCGGGCAACGCGCTCATCGACGACTGGATGCGCGAGCGCACGGGCCGCCCCCTGGACGACGGCGGCCGCACCGCCGCGCGGGGACGCCCCGATGAGCCGCTGTTGGCCTGGCTCCTCATCCACCCGTTCTTCGCGCGCCGGCCGCCGAAGTCGCTCGATCGCAACTGGTTCTCGCACAAGCTCGCCGGACAGCTCTCGACGGAGGACGGCGCGGCGACGCTCACGGCCTTCACGGCCCGCGCCGTGGCGCGGGCGTTGGACCACGCGCCCGAGATTCCGGCCCGCTGGATCGTCGCCGGCGGAGGGGCGCGCAACGGCGAACTGGTGCGCCTCCTGAACTACCACCTGCGCGCCGAGATCACGACGGCCGACGCCATCGGCTGGTCCTCGGCCTATCTCGAGGCCCAGGCCTTCGCGCATCTCGCCGTGCGCTCGCTGAAAGGCCTGCCGATCACCTTCCCGTCGACCACGGGGGTGCGCGAGGCGATGACGGGCGGCGTGCTGGCGCGGCCGGAGTACTGAAGGCATTCACACCGATTCGTGACCGGACACGGTGGCGGCGGCGCGCGTTCTCTCCTGGAATTCCTCCAGACGAGAGAACCATGGGCGAGACCTACCTGCGCTATCACGACGGCATCGAGACGCCGAAACCCGACGAGGATGCGGTGATCGACAAGATCATCGCCTCGATGATCCGCGAGAGCGGGACCACGGCGAAGCGCTACGGCCACGCCGTGCGTGCCTCCCACGCCAAGGTCAGCGGCGTGGTCGTGGGCGAGCTGCACATTCCAGACAACCTGCCGCCGGAACTGGCGCAGGGCCTGTTCGCCAGGCCCGGCACCCATCCGGTGGTGGTGCGATTCGCCCAAGGCCCCGGCGAGCTCCTCAACGATTCCGTGTCCACCCACCGCGGCATGGCCATCAAGGTGTTCGGCGTCGAGGGCGAGAAACTCCCGGGTCACGACGCCCCGACGCAGGACTTCGTCCTCGCCACCGGCCCGGTCTTCCCCAACCCCGACGCGGCGGGCTTCCTCGGCAGCATGAAGCAGCTCGAGCTCGGCACCAAAGCGCCGGAAGATGTGAAGGTCATCGTCTCGAAGATGGCCCAGGCCGCCAACACCCTAGTGAAGACCTTCACCGGCAAGGACACGCCGATCTTCGACTTCTTCGGCCACGCCCCGAAACATCCCCTGGCCGAGCCGTATTACAGTCAGGCGGCCCTGCGGTACGGCGACCACGTCGCCAAGCTCGGCGCCTTCCCGGCGACGGCGGCCCAGGGCGCCCTGGCCGACGCGACCCTCGACCCCGGGGCGGACCCGGACGTGTTCCGCCATGCCGTGACGGCGCAGTTCCGCGAGGCCGAGGCGGTGTTCGAGATCCGGGTCCAGCTCTGCACCGATCTCGACGCCATGCCCATCGAGGACGCCTCGAAGGAATGGTCCGACACGAAAAGCCCCTATCGCACGGTGGCCCGCCTCGTCTTGCCTGTGCAGGTGGCCGACAGCCCGGCGCGCCTCGCCTACGCCGACGACGTGCTGGGATTCCGCCCCGCCCATAGCCTCGCCGCGCACCGGCCGCTCGGCTCCCTCATGCGGGCACGCCTCAAGACCTACGCGGCCCTCTCGCGCTTCCGGCACGAGCGCAACGCCGTGTCCGAGGTGGAACCCCGGGGAATCGCTGACGTCCCGGCCTGAAGACCGCCGGGCCGGCGCCGCATGGGACGGGCGCCGGCCCGGCATTTGTGACTCGCGAAGACCCGCGCTAGAGCGGGGGCACCATGTCCCACAACACCTTCGGCCACCTCTTCCGCGTCACCACCTTCGGCGAGAGCCACGGCGTCGCCCTCGGCTGCATCGTCGACGGCTGCCCGCCCGGGGTGCCCATCGAGGCCGCCGATATCCAGGCGGAGCTGGACCGTCGCAAGCCCGGCCAGTCGCGCTTCACCACTCAGCGGCGCGAGCCCGATCAGGTCCGCATCCTCTCGGGCGTGTTCTCGGACGACCGCACCGGCGGCCGGCAGCTCACCACCGGCACGCCCATCGCCCTGGAGATCGAGAACACCGACCAGCGCTCGAAGGATTACTCGGAGATCCGCGACAGCTACCGGCCGGGCCATGCCGACTACGCCTACGACGCCAAGTACGGCATCCGCGACTATCGCGGCGGCGGACGTTCCTCGGCCCGCGAGACCGCCGCCCGCGTCGCCGCCGGGGCCATCGCGCGCCGGGTCCTGCCGGACGGCGTCGTCATCCGTGCCGCCCTGGTGCAGATGGGCCCGCACGCCGTCGACCGGTCGCGCTGGGACTGGGACGAGGTCGCCCGTAACCCGTTCTTCTGCCCCGATGCCGGGACGGCGGCGTTCTACGAGACCTACCTCGATGAGATCCGAAAGGACGGCTCGTCCATCGGCGCGGTGATCGAGGTGGTGGCCGAGGGCGTGCCGCCCGGCCTCGGCGCGCCGATCTACGGCAAGCTCGACGCGGATCTCGCCGCCGCGATGATGTCCATCAACGCCGTGAAGGGTGTCGAGATCGGTGACGGCTTCGCGTCCGCCGCCCTGCGCGGCGAGGACAACGCCGACGAGATGCGCTCGGGCAATGCCGGCGCCCCCACCTTCCTCGCCAACCATGCCGGCGGCGTGCTGGGCGGCATCTCCACCGGCCAGCCGATCGTCTGCCGATTCGCCGTGAAGCCGACCTCGTCGATCCTGACGCCGCGCATGAGCGTGACCAACGACAACCGGGACGTCGACCTCGTCACCAAGGGCCGCCACGACCCCTGCGTCGGCATCCGCGCCGTACCGGTGGCCGAGGCCATGATGGCCTGCGTCCTTGCCGATCACTATCTGCGCCACCGGGGGCAGGTGGGCGAGCGGGCCTGAGCCCGCCCCACCCCGCCGTACCCGCCATCGTGATTCCGAGAGATTTGCCCGTGCCCCACACCCATGTCACGCAGGCCATCGAGGCCTATGCCCGCGGCGAGATCGTCGTGGTCACCGACGACGACGATCGCGAGAACGAGGGCGATCTCGTCGTCGCCGCCTCCCTCTGCACGCCGGAGAAGATGGCCTTCATCGTCCGCAACACCTGCGGCATCGTCTGCGCGCCCCTGACCCGGGCCGAGGCCAGGCGCCTGCGCCTCGATCCCATGGTGGCGGCCAACGATGCGCCGCTGGGCACCGCCTTCACCGTGACGGTGGACGTGAAGCACGGGCTCACCACCGGCATCTCCGCCGAACAGCGCTGCAACACCGTACGGGCGCTCGCCAACGGCAACATGGGCGAGTCGGACTTCGTACGGCCCGGCCACGTCTTCCCCCTCATCGCCAAGGATGGCGGCGTGCTCATGCGCTCCGGCCACACCGAGGCGGCCGTCGACCTGTGCAAGCTCGCCGGTCTCCCGCCCGTCGGCGTGATCTGCGAGCTCGCCAACGACGACGGCACCGTGATGAAGGGCCCGCAGATCACGGCCTTCGCGGACACGCACGATCTGAAGCGCGTCTCGGTGGCCGACCTCATCGCCTACCGGCAGGCTCGTGAAAAGCTGGTCGAGCGCGTCGGGACCTTCCCGGTGACCACGGAGGCGGGCGTGATGACGGGCTACGCCTACACCACGCCATTCGAGACCGTGCAGCAATTCGCTTTCGTGTACGGCGACATCGGCGACGGCCGCGACGTGCTGGTGCGCCTGCACCGCTCCAACGTGGTGGCCGACGTGATCGAGGGCGGCCGGCAGATCGAAGCGGTGAAACGCCGCTTCGTCCAGGAAGGCCGGGGCATCCTCGTCTACCTTCGCGATGGCTCGGCGGGTGTCCCGCTCCAGTCCTACGCCGAGGAGGGCGCGGAGGCCCAGCGCGTGCGGGCCTGGCGCGAAGTCGGCCTCGGTGCGCAGATCCTGCGCGACCTCGGTGTCGTCTCGATCCGGAACCTCGCGACCTCGTCGCGGGCCTATGTCGGCCTGTCGGGCTTCGGGATCGAGTTTTTGGGGGACGAGCGCCTGGAGGGGTAAGATGCCGTGAGGTCATCCTGAATCACCATAGGGAAGCGCAACACGGAGGAAGGCCGGATCGTAGCCTCGTCCGCCGTGATCCGGCGGACGCTCACCGCCCCATCAGCGCGTCCACGTGCGCGGCCACCGACAAGCCCAGGCCCTTGAGGCTGTAGCCGCCCTCCAGCACCGAGACGACGCGCCCACCCGCGTGCTTCTCCGCGATCTCCATGACCCGGCGCGTGGCCCAGCCGAAATCCGCCTCGTCGAGCTGGATATGGGCCAGGGGATCGAGGCGGTGGGCGTCGAACCCCGCCGAGATCACGATGAGGTCGGGGGCGAACGCCTCCAACCGGCGCAGGATGCCGGCCTCGAACACCTCCCGGAAGCGCTCGCTGCCGTCGCCGGCGCGCAGGGGCACGTTGACGATGGTGTCGTGGTTGCCGCGCTCCGAGGCGGCGCCCGTACCGGGAAAGAGCGGCATCTCGTGCGTCGAGGCGTAGAGGACGCTCGCGTCGTCCCAGAAGATGTCCTGGGAGCCGTTGCCGTGGTGGACGTCCCAGTCGATCAGGGCGACGCGGGAGGCGCCGTGCGCCTGCCGCGCGTGGCGCGCCGCGATGGCGGCGTGGTTGAACACGCAGAAGCCCATGGCCTGCATGCGCTCGGCGTGGTGGCCGGGCGGACGCATGGCCACGAAGGCGTTGCGGCACTCGCCCTTCATCACCGCGTCGACGGCATGGACCGCCCCGCCGACGCCGCGCAGGGCCGCCTCGATGGTGCCGGGCGACAGCAGGGTGTCGCCGTCGATCTGGACGAAGCCTTCGCGCGGGGCGGCTTCGATGAGAGCCTGCACGTAGGGTACGGGATGGACCAGGGTCGGCACCGCCGCGTCGGCGAGGGGGGCGAGCCCACGCACGAGGCCGGCGAATCGCTCGTCCTCCAGCACCCGGTCCACGGCGCGGATCCGCTCGGCACTCTCGGGGTGCCCGGCCGGCATGGCGTGGTCGAGGGCAGCGGGATGGCTCACGTAAAGCGTCGTCACATCATCCCTCCCGAGCGGATGCCCGCCGTTGTCGTTGCGTTGAAGCAACAGGCGATGCAATTGCGCCACGTCTTCGTCGCGTGACCCTACGTTGGGATGCGCGCTCGGGTTAGGTTGCGCAAGACCTCATCAACCAAGTTCCTCATCAACCAAGTTTGTGTCGCGCCGGATTTTCGGCACGACGCGGGCATGCCGACAGGCCCGTTCCATGCGCCCACTTCCCCTCCTGGCCGCCCTCGCGTGCGCGCTCTCCCTGACCGCCTGCAACACGCAGACCGCCAACGTCGCCGCGCCGGGGGTGACCCAGACGGCCGCGGCGACGCCGGCCGCCCTCACGGGCGAGGCGCGCGACAAGGCGTGGATGAAACTCGCGCCCAGTGCCGTCATCGACCCGAAGATCGCCCGCGCCACCGTCGATTACCCTACCCGGGAAGCGCCCGGCACCGTGATCGTGGTCACGAAGGAGCGCCGCCTGTACTTCGTGCTGCCCGACGGCAAGGCCGTGCGCTACCCCGTGGCCGTCGGCCATGCGGGCATGGCCTGGGCCGGTACGGCGGAAGTCGACCGCAAGGGCGAGTGGCCGGACTGGAACCCGCCCCCCGAGATGCTGGCGCGCCGGCCCGATCTGCCCAAGCGCCTCGAAGGTGGACCGACGAGCCCGATCGGGGCGCGTGCCCTCTACCTCGCCGAGGGCAAGAAGGACACGCTGTTCCGCATCCACGGCACCAACGAGCCCGAGAAGATCGGCCAGGCGGTCTCGTCCGGCTGCATCCGCATGCTCAACGACGACGTGGTCGACCTCTACGACCGCGTGCCCATCGGCTCGAAGGTCATCGTGCGCTGATCGCACGGAGAGCGCACCGCCATCCGCCCGACCGGCGTCCGCGTCCCTCGGGTTTAGACATCTTTCGATAAGTCTCATTCGTGATCAGGCTTTAACCTGAACGTCGATTCAGATTTGGCCGTTAACTACTTGAAGCCTCCCGGCCCGCATAGTCCAACCATAGACACGGGCACAGACCGGCAAAGTCGAGACCGGAGAGGAATCAAGACATGATCAACCATTCGCTGCAGCTCTTCTGCAACCGTACCGTCGCCGCCGGCCGGATCACGGCCGGCGACGTCCAGGCTCTCGCCCGCGACGTGCTGCCGGACGGCTTCCTTACCCGCGACGAGGCCGACATGCTCATCGCCCTCGACCGAGCCGTGCCGCAGATCGATGCCGCCTTCGGCCCCTTCCTCATCGCGTCCATCGTCGATTTCGCCGTCTGGGGCGAGCGGCCCACGGGCACCATCGATGCCGGCACCGCCCGCTGGCTCGCCGCCTCCCTGCGCAACGGCACCGGCCCAACGCTCCTCGCCGGTCAGATCGCCCAGGCCGTGGTCCGCGAGGCCCAGTCGTGCGACGAAGCCCTCATCGCCTTCGCCCTGGAAGCCAACCGGCGCCGCGCCGCGGAGCCGGCCCGGATGGAGTTTCTCGCCGCGGCCTGAGAGGTCCTGCGGCGCGAACCTCCTGCAGGGCGAACGACCGGGGCAAGCCCCGGGCGCGCCGGGCGAGCACCGAACCGAAGAAACCCCGTCGTGCCGGGCCGGTCAGCTTTCCGAAGTCGGAGAACTGCTTTAACGGGAACGAGCTTGGGCGTCCCGCGCGCCCCGACCTTTCCTGACCGACCAGAGTGCCGGACCGATGTTCGAGAAGATCCTGATCGCGAACCGTGGCGAGATCGCCTGTCGCATCATCAAGACCGCCCGCCGCATGGGCATCAAGACCGTGGCGGTCTACTCGGACGCCGATCGTGACGCGGTGCACGTCGCCATGGCGGACGAGGCCGTGCATATCGGCCCGGCCCCGGCGGCGCAGTCCTACCTGCTCATCGACAAGATCATCGACGCCTGCAAGCAGACCGGCGCCCAGGCCGTGCATCCGGGCTACGGCTTCCTGTCCGAGCGCGAAGCGTTCCCGCGTGCCCTCGAGGCCGCCGGCATCGTCTTCATCGGCCCGAACCCGCACGCCATCGCGGCCATGGGCGACAAGATCGAATCGAAGAAGGCCGCCTCCGCCGCCAACGTCTCCACGGTGCCGGGCTTCCTCGGCGTCATCGAGAGCCCGGAGCACGCCGTCACCATCGCGGACGAGATCGGCTATCCGGTCATGATCAAGGCGTCGGCCGGCGGCGGCGGCAAGGGCATGCGCATCGCCTATTCCTCCGACGAGGTCGCCGAGGGCTTCGCCCGCGCCAAGTCCGAGGCCGCCTCGTCCTTCGGCGACGACCGGGTGTTCGTCGAGAAGTTCATCACCGATCCGCGCCACATCGAGATCCAGGTGATCGGCGACAAGCACGGCAACGTGATCTACCTCGGCGAGCGCGAATGCTCGATCCAGCGCCGCAACCAGAAGGTCATCGAGGAGGCGCCGTCGCCGCTCCTCGACGAGGAGACACGGCGGAAGATGGGCGAGCAGGCCGTGGCTCTGGCCAAAGCCGTGAACTACGACTCCGCCGGTACCGTCGAGTTCGTCGCCGGCCAGGACAAGTCGTTCTACTTCCTCGAGATGAACACCCGCCTGCAGGTCGAGCACCCCGTCACCGAGATGATCACCGGCCTCGACCTCGTCGAGATGATGATCCGCTCGGCCTACGGCGAGACGTTGCCCCTGGCGCAGACGGACGTGAAGCTCAACGGCTGGGCCGTCGAGAGCCGCGTCTACGCCGAGGACCCCACCCGCAACTTCCTGCCCTCCATCGGCCGCCTCACCACCTACCGGCCGCCGGCCGAGGGTCGGTTCGGCGACGCGATCGTGCGCAACGACACCGGCGTGGAGGAGGGCGGCGAGATCGCGATCCACTACGATCCGATGATCGCCAAGCTCGTGACCTGGGCGCCGACCCGGGCGCAGGCCATCGAATCACAGGGCGAGGCGCTGGACGCCTTCGCCATCGACGGCATCCGCCACAACATCCCGTTCCTGTCGGCCCTGATGGCGCATCCGCGCTGGCGCTCGGGCAACATCTCCACGGGCTTCATCGCCGAGGAGTTTCCCGAGGGCTTCTCCGCCCCCGAGCCCAGGGGCGAGATCGCCCAGGTCATGGCGGCGGCGGCCGCTGCCATCGATCACAAGCTCAACGAGCGCAAGCGCGGCATCTCGGGCCAGATGCGCGATCCGGCCCTGCTCCACTTCGAGCGCGACCGTGTCGTGATCCTGGCGGATGCGTCCTATCCGGTGACCGTCGATGCGGTCGGCGGCACGCTCATCGTCACGGGCGAGGACGGCACCACCTGGACCGTGCAGAGCGAGTGGCGCCCGGGCGAGCCCGTGTGGCAGGGCGAGATCGCAGGCAAGCGCGTGGCGATGCAGGTGCGCGGCCTCCTCAACGGCGTCGCGCTTCAGCATGCGGGCGCGGCGGCGCAGGCCCGGGTCTACACCCGGCGCGAGGCCGAACTCGCCGCCCTGATGCCGGTGAAGGTCGATGCCGGGTCGGGCAAGCAGGTGCTCTGCCCGATGCCCGGCCTCGTCAAGGCGATCCTGGTGAAGGAGGGCCAAGAGGTGAAGAACGGCGAGCCGCTCGCCATCGTCGAGGCAATGAAGATGGAGAACGTGCTGCGCGCCGAGCGCGACGCCACCGTCTCGAAGATCGCGGCGAAGGAGGGCGACAGCCTCGCCGTCGATGCGGTGATCCTCGAATTCGCCTGACGCGGCGCGGCCCGTGCCGCTCTACTTCGCCTACGGGGCCAACATGGACGCGGCCGCCATGGCCGCGCGCTGCCCCGGCTCGCGCCTGATCGGGCAGGGCCGGCTCAACCGCCACCGCTTCATCGTGATGCGCGAGGGCTACGCCTCGGTGGTGCGTGATCCGCGCGCCACCGTGTGGGGCGTGGTCTGGGAACTCGCGCTGGCCGACGTGCCGGCGCTGGATCGCTACGAGGGCGTGGCCGGCGGCCTCTACATCAAGGCCTATCAGCCCATCACACTGAAAGGCGGAGCCAAGCGTGCCCTGATCTATCTCGGCGGCAGCTCCGCCCAGGGAGCACCGCGTCCGGGTTACCTCGAATCGGTCCTGGCGGCGGCGGATGCGGCGCAGCTACCGACCCCTTACATCGCCGAACTGCGCGGCTGGCTGCGGGGCCGAGCCGCCTGACAGGAGTATTGCCATGAGCCGGATCAGAACCGTCGAGGCGATCATCCACGGCCGCGTGCAGGGCGTTGGCTACCGGTTCTGGACCAAGGGCGAGGCCGAGCGCCTCGGCCTCTCGGGCCACGTCCGCAACCGGCCCGACGGCACCGTGGCGGCGACCTTTTCGGGGGAGGCCCACGCCGTCGCGGCCATGCTCGCCGCTTGCCGGCAGGGGCCTCCAGGGGCACGCGTGACTGAGATCACCGAGGCGGAGGGACCGGTCCCGGTGGCGGGCTTTCAGATCCTGCACGACTGAAACGGCCGCACGGGCCCGACCCTGGACAGGGAGCGGCCATCCGGGCTAGCGCCGGAGCGGTCGCGATCGGCCCGGCATCAGGCGCACCCGATGATCACGGCGGACTTCTCCTACCTCGATTTCGCGGCCCTGTGCTTCTTCGTGGCGGCCTGGGCCGGCTACGGCATGGCGGTCTCGCGGATGCGGGGCCGGCGCACGAGCCTGAGCCAGATCATGAACCGCCAGCGCGAGATCTGGGCGGAGCAGCTCATCCACCGCGACAACCGGGTGGTGGACACCACCATCAACGCCTCCCTCCAGAACGGTACCGCGTTCTTCGCCTCGACCTCCCTCATCGCGCTCGGCGGCGTCCTGACCCTGTCGCGCTCGGGCGACGACGTACTGACCCTGTTCGGGGCGCTGCCCTTCGGCGCCGTCGCCACCCGGACGACCTGGGAGATCAAGGTCGCGGGGCTGGCGGTGGTGTTCATCTACGCCTTCTTCAAATTCTCCTGGGCCTACCGGCTGTTCAATTACGGGGCGATCCTGCTCGGCGCGGTGCCGCCCAAGGGCTCCAGCGCCAGCATGGCTGAGATGGAACTCGCCGCGCGGCGTGCCTCCGCGATGAACATCGCGGCCGGGTCCCATTTCGCGCGCGGGCAGCGGGCGTTCTTCTTCGCGCTCGCCTATCTCGGATGGTTCGTGAGCCCGGTTCTGCTGTTTCTCACCACGACGGCGGTGGTCTGCGTGATGTGGCGACGTCAGTTCAGTTCGAAAATTCGCGCCGCCCTCCTGGCGCAGGACGACGGGACAGGGCAGGGGTTGGACCCATGACCAATCCGAAGAAACCACCCCGCAAGACCGCCATCGCCCGGATCGCCGCCGCGAAAGCCCTCAAGGGCAAGAAGGCCGCTGCCAAGAAGGCGAGCGAGGCACCCGGCACCAAGACGCCGCCGGCCCCGAAGGCGGCAGCCCCACCACCCCCCGCGCCATCGGTCCGCAAGGGCCCCAGCGAGGAACTCATCGCCGAGACCATCCTGCGCCTCCTGGCCGAGCGCGGTCCCGGCAAGACCGTCTGCCCCTCGGAGGTTGCCCGCGACATCGGCGGCGCCCAGCCCGAAGTGTGGAGCCCGATGATGCAGCCGGTGCGCCGCATCGCCGTGCGGATGACCAAGGCCGGTCAGATCGCGATCATGCGCAAGGGCAAGCCCGTGGAGGATGTCGACGATTTCCGCGGCATCTACCGGCTGGCGCTGCCAGCGGCCGGCGTCGATTCGGCCGGAACCGACGAAGCCTGAGGCGCCGGCATCCAGGCGTCGGTGTAGCCGGCGAGCCGATAGACCACGAGGCCGATCCACTCCTTGACCACGACATCGAGGAGGGCGAGCCCGTCGGAGGCGAAGCTGTTGAAACGCACCGCGTCGCGCGGCCCGGCGGTGCGGTAGTCGACGGGATAGGCGGCCACGGTGAAGCCCGCCGCGCGGAAACACCCGACGGCGCGCGGCATGTGCCAGGCCGAGGTGACGAGGAGCCAGCGCTCGCCGGGCTTCGGCTTGACGAGATCGGCGGTGAAGGCGGCGTTCTCGCGGGTGTTGCGCGAGCGGTTCTCCAGGATGAGACGGGTGCGCGGCAGGCCGAGGCCGTCGGCGGTGCGGCCGACGATTTCGGCTTCCGACATCTCGCCCGGCCGCAGCGCGGCGCTTCCGCCCGTGAAGGCGAGACGCGCGTCGGGATACCGCCGGGACAGATCGATGAGGGCGAGCTGGCGTTCCCCGGCGTCGTTGACGACGAACTGGTCGCGCGCCGCCGACAGGCGCGTCTCGACGCCGCCGCCGAGGACCACGATGCCGGTGACCGGGGTTCCGTCGTCGACGAAAGCCGGGAACCGATCCTCCAAAGGCAAGGCGACCCAGAGGGCGAGGGGCGAGAAACCGGCGACGAGAAGCCCGAGGCCCGCCGCCCCGGCGAGCACACGTCCGAAGCGACGCCAGCGCCCGACGGCTATGAGGAGCATCCCGGCGACCACGGCGAGAATCAGCGCGTTGGACGGCGTGATGACGAAGAAGATCAGCTTCGAGAGCGGAAAGAACATGGCGCGGGAGCGGCCTTCAGGGGAGGGAACGCGAGACCCGGACCGGCCTCATGCCTCAAGGATCGGTGGGTAGGCATGGACACGACCCTGCGGATCCTCGACCCGCCAGCCGGCCGCCGTGGCGCGGAGGTAGTCCGGCCCCACCGGCACCTTGCCGTGGCCGCCGGGGATGTCGAGGACATAAAGCGGCTGGGCGAGGCCCGACAGCCGGCCGCGCAGATGCCCCATGAGGGCGCGCCCCGCATCGAGATCGGTGCGCAGGTGGCCGGTGCCGGGCGCGAGATCGCCGTGGTGGAGGTAATACGGCTTGATCCGATGCTCCACGAAAGTCCGCATCAGCCGGCCCAGGGTGTCGGGGTCGTCGTTGACGCCGGCGAGCAGCACGGTCTGGCTCACCATGGGAATGCCGGCATCGACGAGGCGGGCGATGGCCGCCGCCGCCGCGGGGGTGAATTCGCGCGGGTGGTTGGCGTGGAGCGCCACGAACACCGCGCCGCCGAACTGCTTCAGGGCCGCGACGAGGCCGTCGGTCACGGTCGCGGGCTCGACCACGGGGACGCGGGTGTGGAAGCGCAGCACCCGTACGTGCGGGATTTCCCGCAGCGCCGAGGCGATCAGGGCCAGCCGCCGCGGCGAAAGGGCGAAGGGGTCGCCGCCCGTGACCACCACTTCCCAGATCTCCGCCCGGCCGGCGATATAGGCGAAGACTGCATCGAGTTCGGCGTCGCTCAGGGTGCCGAGCCCGTCGGGGCCGACCCGCTCGCGGCGGAAGCAGAATCGGCAATAGACGGGGCAGACATGGAGCGGCTTCAGCAGCACCCGGTCGGGATAGCGGTGGACGAGGCCGGCGAGCGGGCTGTGGGCGTCGTCGCCGATGGGGTCGGCATCCTCCTCCGGGCGCGTCGCGAGTTCCTCCGCCCGCGGCACGAACTGGCGGGCGATGGGATCGTGGGGGTCGGCCGGATCGATGAGGTCGGCGAGATCCGGCGTCACCGACACGGCGTAGCGGGCGGCCACGGCCTCCAGGGCGGGGAGGGCCGCGGCGTCCACCAGCCCGGCCCGCGCGAGGTCGGCGGGGCTCTTCAGGGGGCGGTTCACCGGCGCCCCCCGGTGACGGGCGTCCACAGCACATCCTCGATATGAGGCGCGCCGACGGCGAGCATCACCAGCCGGTCGAGGCCGAGCGCGATGCCGCCGGCCTCGGGCATGAGGGCGAGGGCGGCGAGGAACGCCTCGTCGATGGGGTAGCGCTCGCCGTAGACTCGCTCCTTCTCGTCCATCTCCAGGGTGAAGCGGCGGCGCTGCTCGGCCGGATCGGTGAGTTCGCCGAACGCGTTGGCGAGTTCGACGCCGCAGGCGTAGAGCTCGAACCGCTCGGCCACGCGCGGGTCGCGGGAGCTCGGCCGGGCCAGCGCCGCCTCGGACACCGGGTACTCGCACAGGATCGTCGGGCGCCCGATGCCGAGACCGGGCTCGATGCGGGCGACGAGAACGCGGCTGAAGAGGTCCGCCCAGGTGTCGTCCTCCGCCACCCGCAGGCCCGTTGCCAGAACGGCCGCCGCGAAGGCATCCCGATCCGTCGTTCCGTCCGGCGCGACGGTGGCCAGGAGATCGATGCCGACCTCCGAAAAGGCCTCGGCAAGGGTCACGCGCCGGAAGGGTGCGAACGGGTCGGCCTCGCGGCCCCGGTAGGCGAGGCGCCGGGTGCCCGCCGCCTCGGCCGCCAGAGCCAGCACGTCGGCGCAATCGCGCATGAGTTCGGTGTAGTCCTCGCCCGCCCGATACCATTCGAGCATCGTGAACTCGGGGTGGTGCAGGGGGCCGCGCTCGCGGTTGCGGAACACCCGCGCGAAACTCACGATCCGGCGTTCGCCCGCTGCCAGCAGGGTCTTGCAGGCGAATTCCGGGGAGGTGTGCAGATAGAGCGGATGGCGCACGCCATCGGGACCGAGGATCTCCGTCGCGAAAGCGGAAAGGTGTGCCTCGTTACCGGGCGACACCTGAAGGCTGGCGGCCTCGACCTCGATGAAATCGGCCGCCGCGAAATGGCCCCGCAGGGCGGCGGTGATGCGGTTGCGCGCCATCAGGGCCGGACGCCGGTCGGCGTGGCGGTCCGGATGCCACCAGGGGGAGGGAGCGGTCATCGCCGGGGCCATATCACGGGCGGCCGGGCGTCTCCACGTCTCAGGGCCTTCCTTCCATCCTCCACCCGGTCCTGCGGCTGGCAACGGGGGCACGGATAGGGTAGTGGCGGAACGACGATGTCGCTCCCGTGGACCCGAACCGCGCCGGGGCGACCGACCCGTTTCTCGAGACACGAACAGGACCTGACCCCGTGAAGGTGATCGCTTCCACGCTCCGCAAGGGCAACGTCGTCGACAAGGATGGCAAGCTCTACGTCATCCTGACGATCGAGAACATCCACCCGGGTAAGGGCACCCCGGTGACGCAGCTCGACATGCGCCGCATCACCGATGGGGTGAAGGTGTCCGAGCGCTACCGCACCACCGAGTCGGTGGAGCGTGCCTTCGTCGAGGACCGGGAGCACACCTTCCTGTACGAGGACGGCGAGGGCTTCCACTTCATGAACCCCGAGACCTACGATCAGGTGGCGATCCAGAAGGACGTGATCGGCGATGCCGCGCCCTACCTTCAGGAGGGCATGAAGGTGATGGTCTCGATCCACAACGACGTGGCGCTCACTGTCGAGCTGCCCCAGCGCGTCACCCTCGAGATTACCGAGACCGAGCCCGCCATGAAGGGCCAGACGGCGTCGTCGTCCTACAAGCCGGCCATCCTGTCGAACGGCGTGCGCACCGCCGTGCCGCCGCACATCGCCGTCGGCACCCGCGTCGTCATCATGACGGAAGACGGGTCCTACGTGGAGCGCGCCAAGGATTGAGGCGTCATGGCGCCGGGGCTGTGCCCTCGGCGGCTTCGTAGCAGCCCTGCGACAGGGCCTGCGCCCTCGCCCGCTCGGCGACCGTGAAGGTCCGCTGCGCCTGCGCCCATAATCCGTCGCGGCGGAACGCGCCGACGACGCAGCGCGCCGCGACCCGACAGGCCGCGGCCTCGCCCCCGGTCGCGACGCAGTTGCGGGCATAGACCGTCCGAAACTCCGCCTCACCGGCGCGCGGATGCGGCCCGGTGAGGGCGGCGATGCCGGAGAACAGGGCCAGCAGCACGGGCTGGTGGACGAGGTAGACGGCGAGGCTGTGCCGCCCCGCCCAGGCGGTCGCCCGCCCGGGCCCCCGCACGGCCCGCCAGCGGCCGAGGCGGGTCTTCGCCAGGCGCGGTCCGCCGAGGCGCCCGGCGACGATCCCCACGAGGACCAATCCGAACCACGGGAACAGCGGCACGTAGTCGTTGGTCTGCGGCAACGTCTTGCCGAGGCCGAGGAAGAACAGGACCGGGCTGTCGAGGGCGCTCCCGTCCGCCAAGCCCCACCCCGCAACACCGGGAGCCGCGATCACCAGGGCGGCGCAGACAGCCGTGACCACGGCCGGGGCGAACAGGAACGGCAGGGCGAGCACGCTGGCGACCGCGATGCAGTGCAGGATGCCGAAGAACACGTAGCTCCCGGGAAACAGCAGATAGGTGGCGACCGTGACGGCCAGCGCCGCCCCGCCGATGCGGGCGAATCGTGTCAGCACCGCCCGTCGCCGGATGCCGGTGCCATGGGCGAGCACGAGGCCCGCCCCGACGAGGATCAGGAAGCTGCCGGCGATGAGGTGGGCGGCGATCCGGCCGGGCGGCGTGAGCGCGTAATTCTCCGGGGTCAGCCGGAGGTACCCGAGATCCCAAGTGGCGTGGTAGGCCGCCATCGCCGCGAGCGCCAAGCCCCGGGCGACGTCGAGGGCGTCGATCCGCATCCGCGGGGGCGGAACGGGAGCCGCGTCGGAATCGGAAGGGAAGGGAGCCATGCCGCTCGCCGTACCATCGAACCGGCGCCCCCGCGATCCCCTGTGGCACCGGCACCCGCGTCCCGAACAATGCAACATGGATCAACCCGGCGGGTGATCAATTAGGCTTCCGGAAGGTGACGACTTCGTTAATCTCCCTTCCGGATCGCGTGGCGTGATTCGGGTGTGGGTTGCTGAATGTCGGACGATTTCGGGGCGGGCTCCTACGGGGGGCATTCGGCTGACACGCACGCGGATGCCCGCTCCGGCGAAGGCCTGGGTGGCGAGGTCCAGCGCCCCCTCGACCTCATCGAGGTCGCCGGCCGCATCAAGTGGTTCGACGTCGCCAAGGGCTTCGGCTTCATTGTGCCCGACGACGGGACGGCCGACGTGCTGCTGCACATCACCTGCCTGCGCCGCGACGGCCATCAATCCGCCAGCGAGGGCGCGCGCGTCGTCGTCGAGGCCACGGAGCGGCCGCGCGGCTGGCAGGCGTTCCGGGTGATCTCCCTCGATCAATCCACCGCCCTGCACCCGTCCGAACTGCCGATGCCGCGTACCCATGTGAGCGTCACGCCGACGAGCGGACTCGAGACGGCCGTAGTGAAGTGGTTCAACCGCCTGCGCGGCTTCGGCTTCCTCAGCCGAGGGGACGGCACGCCCGACATCTTCGTGCACATGGAGACGCTTCGTCGCTACGGCATCGCCGAACTCAAGCCCGGCGAGACCGTTCTCGTCCGCTACGGCGACGGCTCCAAGGGCAAGATGGCGGCGGAAGTCCGCTTTCCCGACGGTGTGCTGCCCGCCTCGCACTGACACCGCCCGCCACCGACGAACCTTCGATCGACGATCGTCCCACCGAAGATTTTGCCACCGAAGATTTTGCCACCGACGAATGAGTACCGCGTTGTCGAATATGCCCGCCTTCCTGCGTGCGCTCTGCGCCGTTCTGTTCCTCGGCTCGGGCCTTCAGGCCGTACCCGCGCAGGACGCGGCCTCCGGTCCGACCGAACCCCTCACCATCGCATCCCGGAACGGGCGCCACGCCTTCGCCGTGGAGGTGATGCGCACGGATGCCGACCGTTCGCGCGGACTGATGTATCGCCGCACCATGGCGCCGGACCACGGCATGCTGTTCGACTTCCAGGCCGTCGCCCCCGTGGCCATGTGGATGAAGAACACCTACCTGCCCCTCGATATGGTTTTCATCCGCCAGGATGGATCCGTTGCCCGCGTCGCGCAGAACACCGAACCGCTCTCGACCAAGGTCATTCCCTCCGGCGAGCCGGTCCTGTCCGTGCTCGAGCTCAATGCCGGCACCACCGCGCGGCTCGGCATCCACGCCGGTGACCGTGTCGAGCATCCCCTGTTCCGTAAACCCTGACGCCTCAATCGAACACAACAAGAACATCGCTTGACGCTCGATTCGATTCGAGCCAATGTTCCCTCATTGTTCTAAACGACGCGCCCATCACCGACCGGGTGATTCGCGTGGCGCCGATGGGGGACATCATGATCAGCCGGCATCCGGACGAGACCCGCGTCACCGCCGAAGCCCCGTTCGAGAACGCCGAATGGAGCGTTTCGCCGGAAGGACTGGAGCATCGCCCCAGCGGTTATTTCATCGCCCGCGATCTGCTCGGCATGCGTCGGGGCGACCTGTGGGAATGGCCGCTTCACCTTTCGGAAAAGAGCTGGTGCCGAGCCCTTCCGTTCCGTGAAGCGTTCCTCGCGGCGCTCAGCGCCTTCGAGATCCCCCGGGACGCGGGTCTCAGTGCCTCCTTTGCGACCGGCTTCGGTCTGAAGGCCGGCCAGAGTCCCGCGAAAACAGCCGACGATTTCGTGGCCCTCGGCGATGTGCTCCGCCCCAAGGGCCGCAAGCAGGTGGATACGCGCAACAAGCAGGCGGATGCGCGCAAGCGGAGCGTTTCGCCCGAGATCCGCGGCGGGCACCGACGGAACGGTACGCCGGTGCCGTATCGTGCGGTCGAAGCCTCCCCCCAACGCGCCGCTTACTGAAGCACGTTGCTCTCCGGTCACTTGGCCCTAGATGGGGGTCGAGGACTGGAGAACAGCATGAAACAGGATCGCGCAGGCGGAACCGGCATTGCGAGCGGCCTCGAAGGCATGCTGACGCCGCCCTTCTCCCGGCGTGGCTTCGTGATGACGAGCCTGATCTCCGGGCTCACCCTCGCGACCACCGCCGTCGAGGCGCAGGTGATCCATACGGACGCAAGCGGTCTCGTGGCGGGCGAGGTCCAGATCCCCGCAGGCGACGGCCCGATGCCGGGCTATCGCGCCATGCCGGAAGGACAGGGACCGTTTCCGGTCATCCTCGTCATCGAGGAGATCTTCGGCGTCCACGATTACATCAAGGATATCTGCCGGCGCCTGGCAAAGGCCGGCTACTGTGCGGTGGCGCCCGAATTGTACGCGCGTCAGGGCGATCTCTCGACCATGACGGACGTCAAGGTGATCGTTCGGGACGTGATCTCGAAGACGCCCGACGCACAATGGATCGCTGATCTCGATGCCTCCGCCGCCTGGGCCGTCGCGGCGTCGAACGGCGACGCGTCACGACTCGCGACGATGGGCTGGTGTCGGGGTGGGCGCGGTGTCTGGCTCTACGCCGCCCATCGCCGCGACCTGAAGGCCGGTGTGGCCTGGTACGGCGCGCTCGGCGGTGAGCGTACGGCCCTGCAACCCCGCACGGCGGACGATGTCGCGGGAGAGATCAACGCGCCGATCCTCGCCCTCTACGGCGGCGCGGATACGGGGATTCCCGTCGCCTCCGCCGAGGCAGCGCGCGACAAGGCCCGGGCGGCGGGCAAATCCGTCGATCTCGTGGTCTACCCGGACGCCCCGCACGGCTTTCACGCCGATTACCGGCCAAGCTATCGCCGCGAGCCTGCGGAGGATGGATGGACGCGCGCTCTGGCGTTTTTCAAGGCGAGAGGCGTGTGACGACTGCAGAGGCTGTGCGACGTGATTGACGGGAAGTGCGGCACAGTTGCTGCATCGACCAAAAAAGCGCCCTGTTCGACGCCCGCAGGAACGACACATTCACCGGGTAGTTCACAGTTCTGGCAATACGAGGATCGGCCCGCCATCCTGGCTTGAAGAGCGTTCCGGACCCATGAGTGCTGCACCTCCGTCGGACGCACGCCCCGTCATCCTCGTCGTCGAGGACGAACCCGACGAGCGCTACCTCGCGGCCGAGATGCTGGAAGAGACCGGTTTCCGGGTGATCGAAGCCGAGACCGCCGAGCGCGCCCTGGCGATTCTCCAGGATCGCGGCAACGAAGTCAGCGTGGTGTTCTCGGATGTGCGGACTCCGGGTCCCATCGGGGGGTTCGAGTTGGCTCGTATCATCGGGGTCACCTGGCCTCGGGTGCGCGTGCTTCTCACGTCGGGCGACGCCGGCGACCAGCCGAGCGATCTGCGGATGTCCGCGACCTTCATTCCGAAACCATGGCGCGCCGAAGACATTCTGGCCTGGGTGCAGGAAGCGGCCGGTCGGTCCGCCGCGACGCAGACCGGGCCCGACGTCATCGGACTCGGCTGGCCCGAGACCAGGATCATCGTCGGTAAAGTGGAAACTTGAGGACATACGGATCGTCCGGGTCGGTGGCGTGAGGACAGATCCTCACTCGTGCATCGGATTCGAGGCGCGGCGTCGCGGTTCACCGCCGGACGTGACGATCTTCGGGTCTAAAATTGTCTGTCTAGATTTGCCTGATCCGGCCCGACGAGTTCAGATACCCCAACGAGTGCGGCGGGAATGCCGCACTCGTTGGGAGGTTTTGCCCCAGCGTCGCACGCATCCCGCGATCTGCTATGTCTCGACCAGCGGTCCGCTGCCGTTCCGAATTCGCCCGTCGAGCACGCCATGCGCCTGAATGTCCGCCCCGGCCTCATCGCCGCCTGCCTGTGCAGCCTTGCTGTCCTGTCCAATCCCGCTTCGGCCGCTGCTCCGCCGGTGCAGCCGATGGAGGGGCCGGGCGGCGTTGGTGATCGCACGGCCACCATCGTCAAGCGGGCCCTCGGGCGGGCCAGCGCCGCGACGTTCGTCTTCCACAAGGCCGGGGCCGCGCCTGCCGAAGGGCGGCCCGTGGCCATCTTCCTCCACGCCTGGGGCGCACCGAACCCGCAGGCCTACGGCTCTTGGATCGATCACCTCGCTCGCGCCGGCTACCTCGTGGTGTTCCCACGCTTCCAAGAGATCAATCGGACGCGGCCGGCCGACGCTTCCGCCAATGCGGCCCGCCTGATCAAGTCTGCGCTGTCGGACCTCGCCGGCGATGCCGACGCCAAGCCGGACGAGAAGCGCATCGCCCTCATCGGCCATCTCGCCGGGGCACCCATCGCCGCCAACATCGCCGCCGACGCGGCCGGTCAGGGCCTCCCCACCCCGCGTCTCGTCTTCGCGATCATGCCGGGTGGCATCGCCAGCGACGCCAAGGCACGCGGCATCGTCCTGCATGATCTCTCGAAGATCGCGCCCGAAACCCTCGTGGTCACCGTGATCGGCGATCGCGATGCCCGCGCGGCGGATCTCGCGGCGCGTCGCCTCCTGCGGGAGGCGAGCGCCGTGACACCCGAGCGCAAGCTGTTCCTGCGCGCCCTGTCGGACGATCACGGATTCCCCGCCCTCACCGCGACCCTGGCCTCCCCGGCGGGTGCGGACGCCGCCTATGACGGCGGCGCCCTGAAGCTGCCCCCCGATCCGCCGCGCGACCCGAAGCAGCCGGCCCCTCCGTTCAAGTGGACGCCGGACATGGCGCTCACGGGCGAGCAAACCACCCTGGTCGCGCAGATCAACAACGCCCGGACGGACAGCCTGGACTATCTCGCGTACTGGAAGACCTTCGATCTTGCGGCCGCGGCGGCCTTCAACGGCGCCGATGCACAAACCTTGAAGAGCAACCCGCGGTTCAGCGACATGGAGCGTTGGGCCGACGGCTGGCCGGTCAAGCGTCTCGTCATGGAAACGCCGCGGCTGACACCACATCCGGCCCCCGTCGCCGCTCCGGCGGCAGCGGCGCGCGCCAAGCCGGCACCCCGCCGGCCCTGAGTCCCGCACGATCTCGCACCGGTGGCCTCGATGAAGCTCTTCCATTCGCATTTCTCGCCGTTCGTGCGGAAGGTCATGGTCGTCGCCCATGAACTCGGCCTCGCCGAGCGCATCGAACTCCTACCCAGTGCCGCACACCCGACGAAGCGGGACACCAATATCCTCGCGCTGCACCCCCTGGCCCAGGTCCCGACCCTGATCGCCGACGATGGTCACGCCATCGCCGACAGCCGCGTGATCTGCGAGTACCTCGATGCGCTGGGCGGCGGCATGTTCCCCGCGCCCGGCCCGGCACGGTGGTCGGCCCTCAACGACCAGTCCACGGCGGACGGCCTCCTCGATGCCGCGCTGCTCATCCGCTACGAACTGACCGTACGAGAGGAGGGCGAACGTTCGAGCGCGTGGATCGCCGGACAGACGGCCAAGATCGAGAGCGCGCTGGATACGTTCGAGGCCGGCGTCGCGGCCCTGGCCGACCGCATCGATATCGGCACCATCGCGGTCGCCTGCGCGCTGGGCTACCTCGATCTGCGCTTCCCGGATCTGGCTTGGCGCCGGCGCAGTCCGGCCCTCGCCGCCTGGTTCGAAGGCTTCGACGCGCGCGCGTCCATGCAGGCGACACGACCGCCGGCGGCCTGACCCTCGGCGTCACGGCACGGGGAGATCCTGGCGCAAGCCTTGCGACGCAGCATCCGGGTCCACCGGACGAATCGCCATGCCCGATTTCCTCGCCACCCTCCTGGCAGCCCTGGTGTTCTGCCTCGGCCTGATCGCGCTCAACGCCCTGACGCGGCTGGCCCTGCAGTGGCAGGTGGCGCCGACGGACCTCGCCGAGAACGGCATGCTGCAGTACGGGCTCGCCGCGGCCGCCGCCGTGACGGTCTGGTCGCGGACCGTCCGACCCCGGATCGCCTGACCCGTCCGATCGGGCGCACCCGAGCCGGTCGCCCGAGCGCCGGTCGCCCGATCGCGGGTCGCTCGAGCGCGAGTTGGACGCGCGACGCGGTCGCGCGTCCAACTCGAGTCGCCGATCCTAGAAGTAGGACTTCAAGGTCCCGCGGCGGCGTACGTCGAGGGTGGCGCAGTGGAACGAGCCGCCGAACGGGCCGTAGGACAGGAACGGCGCCGGGATCGGATCGAATCCCCAATCCTTGAGCGCCTTGATCAGCGTCGGCTGGCTCTGGTCGACGACGATCTTCTTCTCGTCGATGGCGAGCACGTTGATCGAGGTCCAGGGCGAGCACATGGAGATCTTGCTCATGAAGCCCTCGACGGGATCGGGGCGCGGCGCGATCAGGATGTCCCACGTCTTGAGCACGGCCGGCAGCTTCTCGACGTCGATGTAGTCCGGGTTCACCAGCACCTTGCCGGGTGCGAGCGGCATGAACGAGGAGTCGATGTGCATCGGCTGCGGGCAGCGGCTCTCGATCTCGTGGATGCGGAAACCCGGACCGAGGTGGCGGCGCAGCCACTCGATGCCCATGAGGTTGGTGACGTTGGAGCGGGTCACGAACAGGTCGCGGCCGCAGCGGACGAAGTCGGCGGCGTCGAATACCGGCTCGAACTCGTTCACGGTGAACTGCATCGGCTCGCCGGCCTTCAGGTTCGGCACCCGATAATCGTAGTTGTACAGTTCGTCGGTCAATTGCGGGCGGGGAGCCGAGGTCCAGCGCGCCCCATTGCGAAAATATTCCTTGAAGAGCGCGCGGTAGGCATCGCCCTCGAAGTAGCGCGAGCGCCAGCACATCGGGCTCTCGATGATCTCGTCGCCGATCACGAGGTACGGGTCGCGCGGACACGCGACGCAGAAGCCGCGCGAGGACCAGCGCGGCGCGCGGAACTTCTTCGAGAAGTCGATGCTGTCGGGGCGGCGGATCTTCACGCCCTCGCCGGCGAGGATCGAGATGAAGTTGTCGAGCTCCTGCTGGGCGAGCTTCTTCATGAACTTCGGATAGCGGAAGCCGGACGCGAAGCGGTAGAACGGCTGGGCGGCCCGCGGCAGGTTGAAGATCACAGTCAGGTGGTGTGTCGGAATGGTCGCACCGTCGAGGCTTCCGACGATGACCTCCTCCAGAGGGTCCCACTCGTTCCAGGCCATCACCGGCGAGGACGGCTTCGGCGTTCCCGGCATGCCGAGACCGGCGGTGGCATAGCGGTCGCCACGACCGTCCTGATCGACGGCCTCGCCCGTCGTGATGTGTGATTCGCGGTCCATGATCCGTACCCCTGTCGCGCGTCCTGCGGGTGATTTTCGGGGCTTGGCCCCCCTGCCGCTTTGGTCCGCACTGTGTCTATCGGGTGATAGACAACGGTTCCCAAAGCTGCAACTTCCGATGACGTTCATCGCTTCCGGCGGTCTTCTGACCCGGAAACACGGCGGGATTTCAGCAGAGATCGGCCGAACCGACGTCCGAAAGGGGACCATGAAGCGTTTGACGACCTTGGCCCTGATCGTTGGTCTCTGCACCGTCGTCGGTCTGTTCCTGTCCTCGGGCCTCGAAGACGTTGCGGCCGCCGTGGTCAGCGCCGGATGGGGCGCCCTCGTCGTCGTGCTCGCGCGCGCCGTGGCCGTCGCCTGGGCGGGCTTCGGCTGGTTCGTGATCTTCCCGCGCTTCGAACGCCCGTCCCTGCGCGACAGCGTTGTCCTTCGCTTCGTGCGCGAGGGCATCAACACCCTGCTGCCCGTGGCGCAGGTCGGGGGCGACTTCGTCGCCGCCCGGCTCCTGACCAAGCGTGGCGTCTCGGGGGGCGTCGCCGGGGCCAGCATGTTCGTCGATCTGATGACTCAGGCGGTCACGCAGTTCCTGTTCACCGTGGCCGGCGTCGCCCTGCTCGCCTGGCTCGCCGGAGACGGGCCCATCGTCCGCACCGTGGCCGGCGGCCTCGCCGTCGCCGCACCGGCGCTCGCCGCGTTCTATCTCATCCAGCGCCGCAGCGGTCACAAGGTGATCCAGGGGCTGGTCAGCCGCTTCGCCGGCTCGCGCGAGTGGCGCGCGCTCGGCGCCATCGACGTGCTCTACGATGCCCTGAAGCGTCTCTACGGAAATCACGGCCGGGTCGCGGGCGGCATCGGCATCCACCTCGTCGGCTGGCTCATCGGCACCATCGAGGTCTACGTCTGCCTGCATTTCATGGGCTATCCCGTGAGCTTCTTCGAAGCGGTGGTGATCGAGAGCCTGGCGCAGGCGGTGCGCGGCGCGGCTTTCGCCGTACCCGGGGCGCTGGGTGCTCAGGAGGGCGGCCTCATCGCCCTCTGCGCCATCTTCGGCATCCCGGCCGAGGCGGCACTGGCCCTCTCCCTCGTCAAGCGCCTCGCCGACCTCCTCGTCGGAGTTCCTGGCCTCCTCGCGTGGCATGCCCTCGAGGGCAAGGCCGGACCGGCTCCGGAGAGCGGCGAAGCGTTGCCGGCCCGTCACGCTCCGCCCCAGACCGCTCCCATGGGCGTTCCCTACGGCAACGATCGCGGCACCACGCTTCTGCGCCCCGTAGACGGCGAACTGGGGGAGCTGAAGAAGTGCGCCTGATCCCCGTTCTCCGCGCCAGCCTCGTCGCCGCCCTGCTGTCGCTCGGCGCGCCCGCACAGGCGGCCGACGACTTGGCGGTGGGTGCCGTTCGCACCCTCTACGGCAGCTTCGAGAGCGCCCTCAAGGACGGCCCCGGCGACGTCCGCACCCGGGCCGCCGCCATCGGCCCGACGCTCACCGAACGCATGGATTTTCCCGCCATTGTGCGTGTCGCCGTCGGCCCGAAATGGAACGGATTCACCCCCGAGCAGCAGGGTGCCCTGACCGAAGCCTTCGCCCAGTATTTCATCGCCACCTACGCTACCCGACTTCGGCAGGCCGCCGGCGGGACCTTCACGGTGAAGCCCGAGAGCGAGGCGCGCGGCGCGAACCGGCTGGTCCAGAGCGAGGCCGCCAACGCCGATGGTGATTCGTCCCAGGTCGATTACCTCGTCGGACCGGGCAACCGCATCCAGGACGTCTATCTCAACGGCAACGTCAGCGAGGTCGCATCCCTGCGCGGCAGCTTCGCCGACCCCCTCAAGGCGGGCGGTGCCGACGGGCTGCTGAAATTCCTACGCGAACGCACGGCCGGCATGCTCACCGTCAAACCGGCGCCTTAGAGTCCGGCCACAGCCGGTCTCACCACCGACGTCCCGATCTTCGCGCCGCCCCCTCGCGGCACTCTCACGAGCCCCGTGACCGAGCGATGCCCCCATGGAATTGATCTGGCTCTCGCACCTGTTGCTGCTACTCGCGCTCGCGGGCTGCCTCTACGGTCTGACCGCCGCGGCTCTCGCCGGCCGGTTCGCCCGGCGCCCGGCGCCCGTCCTCGTGGGCGCGGCGCCGTCGGTGACGATCCTCAAGCCGCTCTGCGGCATGGAGCCGAACCTCTACGAGAACCTCGAGACTTTCTGCCAGCAGGCCTATGCCGGCCCCGTGCAGGTGGTGTTCGGCGTCCAGAATGCCGCCGACCCAGCCATCCCCGTGGTGCGCCGCCTGGCGCAAGCCTATCCTGCCCTGCGCCTCGACCTCGTCGTCGACGCGCGCCAGCACGGCTCCAACCGTAAGGTCTCGAACCTCATCAACATGTCGGGCGAGATCGCCCATAGCGTGGTGGTGCTGGCCGACAGCGACATGGTGGTGAAGCCGGATTACCTCGCCCGCATCGTCGCCGAGCTGGGCCAGCCCGGCGTCAACGGCGTCACCTGCCTCTATCACGGCGTGCCGGCCCACCGGGGCATCTGGGCCCACCTGTCGGCACTGGCCATCGACGTGCAGTTCCTGCCCAACGTGGTGATGGGCACCTCCCTCGGGCTCGCGAAGCCCTGCTTCGGCTCCACCATCGCCTTCACGGCGAAGGCGCTCGCCGAGATCGGCGGGTTCGAGGCGTTCCGGGACGATCTCGCCGACGATTACGCCATCGGCGAAGCCCTGCGGGCCGGCGGCGGCCTCGTGGCGATCCCGACCTTCACCATCGGCCACACCTGCGTCGACACCGATCTCTCCGGCCTGTGGAGCCACGAGCTCCGCTGGAACCGAACCATCCGCAACGTCGATCCGGCGGGCTACGCCGGCTCCATCGTCACCCACGCCTTCCCGCTCGCCCTCATGGGCGCGCTGATCCCGGGGGCGGGCACCAACGCCCTGGTGGTCGCCGCCCTGGCGCTCGCATGCCGCATCGTCCTGTGCGTGCGCCTCGAGCGGGCCTTCGGGCTCGCGTCGCACCCGTACTGGCTGTTGCCGATCCGCGACATCCTCTCGTTCATGAACTTCGCCTGGAGCTTCGTCTCGGGTGCGGTGACATGGAAGGGCCACGATTATCGGGTGGTTGCGGATGGCACACTGATCCCCGAGCGAAGCCTCGGCCACGATGCTGGTGCATCCTCGCTCTGATCTTCGCTTCTAGCTTCCCGCCCGCCCCCGTTCCTTTCTCGCTGAGGCCTTGAACCCCATGCGCACCCTCTTCCTGCAGGCTCCCACCTTCGACGGCTTCGACGGCGGCGCCGGCTCCCGCTACCAGGCCAAGCGCGAGATCAAGTCGTTCTGGTACCCGACCTGGCTCGCCCAGCCGGCGGCCCTGGTGCCGAACTCGAAGCTCATCGACGCGCCGCCGCACAACATCAAGCTCGCCGAGATCGTGGCTCAGGCCAACGACTTCGACCTCGTGGTGCTCCACACCTCGGTGCCGTCGTTCAAGTCCGACGTGAAGACCGTCGAGGCGCTGAAAGCCGCCAACCCGAAGCTCATCGCCGGCCTCATCGGCGCCAAGGTCGCGGTCGACGCCGCCGGCGCCATGGCCCAGGCCCCGTGCATCGATTTCTGCGCCCGCAACGAGTTCGACTTCACCGTCAAGGAAGTCGCCGACGGCACCCCGATGTCGGAGATCAAGGGCCTGTCCTACAGGGACGCCAACGGTGTCGTGATCCACAACGTCGATCGCGAGATCATGACGGACATGGATCAGCTGCCCTTCGTCACGAGCGTGTACAAGCGCGACCTGCAGATGGAGAAGTACTTCATCGGGTACCTGAAGCACCCCTACATCTCGTTCTATTCCGGCCGTGGCTGCAAGAGCCGCTGCACCTTCTGCCTCTGGCCGCAGACCGTCGGCGGCCACACCTACCGCACCCGCTCGGTCGCGCACGTGATCGAGGAGATCAAGTACTGCCTGAAGGAGTTCCCGCAGACGAAGGAGTTCTTCTTCGACGACGACACCTTCACCGACAATCTTCCTCGTGCTGAAGAAATCGCGCGCGAATTGGGCAAGTTGGGCGTGACCTGGTCGTGCAACGCCAAGGCGAACGTGCCGCGCGAGACCCTGAAGGTCCTCAAGGAGAACGGCCTGCGTCTGCTCCTCGTCGGCTACGAGTCCGGCAACCAGCAGATCCTGAACAACATCAAGAAGGGCATGCGCGTCGAGGTGGCCGAGAAGTTCACCAAGGATTGCCACGACCTCGGCATCGCCATCCACGGCACCTTCATCGTCGGTCTGCCCGGCGAGACCCGCGAGACGATCCAGGAGACCATCGCGTTCGCCAAGCGCATCAACCCGCACACCATCCAGGCGTCCCTGGCCGCCCCCTACCCGGGTACCTTCCTGTACAAGCAGGCGGTGGAGAACGGCTGGCTCGACATCGCCAATGCTGAGCTCGTCGACGAGAACGGCGTGCAGATCGCGCCGCTGCACTACCCCCACCTGTCGCATTCCGAGATCTTCGCGGCGGTGGAGGAGTTCTACCGGAAGTTCTACTTCCGCGCTCCGAAGATCGCCTCCATCGTCTCCGAGATGGTCCGCTCGCCCGACATGATGAAGCGCCGCCTGCGCGAGGGCGTCGAGTTCTACCGCTTCCTCAAGGAGCGTCAGGGCACCGCCAAGGCCGCGTAAGCAGCTCAGGTCATCGACCGATCGCGGCCGGGCCCAAAGCCCGGCCGTTCGCGTTCCGGGGTTCGGGGCCAAGGCCCCGGCGGGTCGAGGGCGGAGCCCCGCTCTTCCTCCTTCCAGGGCTCCGCCCTGGACCCACGAGAGGGCTTGCCCTCTCGACACCCCGTCGTTGGGAGTTTTCGTGAAGCGTCTCGTCGTGACGGCCGACGATTTCGGCTTGAGCCTCGCGGTCAACGAGGCCGTCGAGCAGGCCCATCGCGAGGGCATCCTCACGGCCGCGAGCCTGATGGTCGGCGCGCCCGCCGCTGCCGATGCCGTGGCTCGCGCCCGGCGCCTGCCCACGCTCCGGGTCGGGTTGCACCTGGTGATGGTCGAGGCGTGGCCGACCCTGCCGGCGGCCAGCCTGCCCGATCTCGTCGGCCCGGACGGCCTCATCCGCAGCGATATGGGCCGGCTCGGCCTCGACCTCGCCCTGAAGCCCTCGGCGCGGCGTCAACTCGCGGCCGAGATCACGGCCCAGTTCGAGGCCTACCGGGCGACGGGCCTGCTCCTGGACCACGTCAACGCCCACAAGCACTTCCACGTCCACCCGCTCATCGCCGGCGCGGTGCTGTCCATCGGCCGCCGCTTCGACATGCGGGCGATCCGCGTGCCGCGCGAGCCACGCGCGATGCTGCGCGCTGCCGAGCCGGGCGCCGACCCGAAGCCCGCCCTCGACAGTGCGCCGTGGGCGGCGCTGCTGGCCGTGCGCGCGCGTCAGGCCGGGCTGCTGATTCCCGACCGGACCCTGGGGCTCGCCTGGTCCGGCTCCATGACGCCGGAGCGCGTCGCCGGTCTCCTGGCCCATCTGCCCGATGGTCTCACGGAACTCTACACCCATCCCGCCACCGGTGGCGGGTTTCCCGGCGAGGCGCCCGGCTACGCCTACGCGGCCGAGCGCGATGCCTTGATCGCGCCGGCCGTACTAGCGGCCTTGGCGGCCTCCGGGGCGATCCGCGGTGGCTTCTCGGATTTCACCTCATAGGTCGCCGCCTCACGGAAAGCGGGCAGCGAGGGGGTGGTCGCGCAGGGCGTGATCGACGGTCGCCAAGCGGCACGACTCGACATGACACTGTACGAGCAGCATCCGATCGAAGGGGTCGCGCGTCGGCGGAACGGGGTCGATGCAGGCCAGAGCATGCGCCGCACTGACGGGAAGACGTGCGATGCCGAGGGCTTCGTAGAAGAGCGGCAAACTCTCAAGCGGAAGGCCGGGATCGAGCTTCCCCAGCCCCGTCTTGATCGCAATCCCCCATAAACTCGCGACACTTGCGAACGCGAAAGACTCGGGTTGTCTCAGGCATTCCGCAAAGGGGTAGCTGACCTGATGCAACCGTCCGAGGGAGATGGCGAGTAGGATGTGACTGTCGAGGATCAGTCTCACGGCAGCGGAAGCGGTCGAAGCAGGAAGTCTTTCGGCAAAGGGTCGTCGAAATCGCCCGGGATGAAACCGACAGTGCGACGAATTCCGTGCTCGCGCAGGAATGCCTCGCCCGCGGCGAGGTCGATTCCCCCGGTTCGCTTCTTATGCGGTACGAGATCGAAGACCGGCGTGCCGTTCCGTGTGACGACGATCACGTCGCCGCCATCGACGCGCTCGGCTAACTCCGAAGCCCGGTCCTTCACGTCGTCGATTGAGACGATCATGTGGGACAAGCGCTCCCATGACTGCTCACAACCTGAGAATGCGTACGCCAGTCCTGAAATAGCGTCCACTGTCGGTCTTCGTGGGTCGCGTCCACATACGCAAAACGGGCGCGGATCCGATCCGCGCCCGTTCGTCGTTCCGGGAAGGAAGGCGGGCCTTACTTCGCCGCCACAGCCTCGGCCGGGCGCCGGGCCTTCAGGTCCGGCGGCACGGCGGCGTCGCCTTCGGGGCGCTTGGGGTCGGGTTGCTTCGGCGGCGGGCCGAGGAAGGCCGGAACCACGAAGAACGCCGCCACCAGGGTGAAGAACAGCGACAGGGCCAGCAGCTTGCCCATGCTGGCCGTGCCGGGATGGCTCGACAGCACAAGGGAGCCGAACGCCGTGCCGGTGGTCAGCGCAGAGAAGAAGATCGCCCGGGTCAGGCTGGACGCCAGCATGTCGGCGACGCCCGCCCGCCAGGCGATGACGTAGTAGATGTGGAAAGCCACACCCACGGCGAGCATCAGCGGCATGGCGATGATGTTGGCGAAGTTCAGCGGCATGCCGACGATATGCAGCGCCATCAGGGTCCACAGGGTCGCGAGCACCAGGGGGCCGAGGGTCATCGCCACATCCCAGGGTTTGCGCAGGGCCACCGACAGGATGATGAAGATGAGCACCAGGGCGGTCAGCGCCGCCTGCACGAAGGCACCCAGGATGGTGTAGCTCGACGAGGTGGTGGCGACCGGCGCGCCCGTGGCGTGCGGCGCCACGGTCTGCACCTCCTTGGCGAAGCGGCGCAGGACGACGTTGTCGTTGGCGTCTCCGCTCGGGTGGACCTCGATCCGCGAACGCCCGTCCGCCGTGACCCACTCCGCCTTCAGCTTGGGCGGAAGGTTGGCCAGGGTGATCTTCTGGGGGTTCAGCAGACCGCCCAGACGCGTCAGCAGGGTCTTGAGGTCCGTGGTCAGGGCGACGCTGGCGGCTTCGCGCTTGGCGACGGGCGCCGCCGCGAGGGTGTCGAGGGTGCCGGCCAGGGTCCCGGCCGTCTTGGCGGCCGGAGCGGTGCCGGTGAGGGTCCGCAGGGCGGCCGCCGTGTCCTTGATCGCCTTGACGTTGTCCGCGTCCGTGGGCGGCGGCGGCTTGCGGCCTGGGTTCAGTGCCGGCCCGAGGAGCTGGGCCGTATCGGCGATGACGGCGAGCTTCGCGTCCTGGTCGCGGGGCACGAAGGTGTCGATGTCGATGACCTTGGCGACGGACGGCAGCTTGCGCAGCTTCGCGGCGATCTCCGGCACCGCCTCGGGGGAGGGGGCGAGGACGTCGATGAGGTTCGGGCTCGTCTCCGGGTCCTTGATCAGATCGAGATAGGTGGCGATCGATTCCACCTTCGGGCTGCGCAGGTGCATCGGATTGGAATCGAACGGCAGCTTGAACAGCAGGGGAATGCCCGCCACGGTCACGAGGCCGACGCCGATGAGGACGGCCTTACGGTGCTCGATGATCCAGTGGTCGACCCCCGCCATCCAGGCGGTCTCGACGGCCTTCGCCTCGGTCTTCGGCTTGAACACGGCGATGAGCGCCGGCAGCAGGGTGAGCGAGAACAGGTAGGCGACGATCATGCCGACGCCGGCGATGAGGCCGAGTTCGGACACGCCCCGGAAGGCGGTGGGCAGGAAGGCGAAGAAGCCGGCGATGAGCGAGATGGCGGCCAGCGTCAGGGACCAGCCGACGCCGCGCGCGGCGGCACTCAGGGCCGAGGGCAGGTCCGGCTGCTCGAACCGGTCCGCTCGATAACGGACGGCAAACTGGATGCCGAAATCGATTCCGAGCCCCACGAAGAGGGCGGCGAAGGCGACCGAGATCGGGTTCAGCTCGCCCACCATCAGCAGCCCGAGGGCCGCCGTGACGATGAGGCCGGCAAAGGTGGTGATGAGCACCGCGCCCACCAGGGAGGCGGAGCGCAGGGCGAGCCAGACGAACAGCACGATGGCGCCGGTGGTGACGCTGTAGTTGAGGAACGCGTCCTCGGCGAGCGTCGCGAACTCATCGTCGGCCACGGCCACGGGGCCGGTCAGGCGCATGCGGGCGCCACCGCCGACCTCGTACTCGCCATTGTTGATCTTGAGATCCGCCGCGATCTTGCGGACGACCGCCGTCGCCGTGGCGCCGGGCTGAAGGGCATTATAGTCCAGCACCGGCTGGATCATCACGAACTTGCGCAGGTCGGTGCTGTGCAGCTTGCCGTTGGACAGGAGCGTCTGCCACGATAGGCGCGCTGGCTCGCCGGCCAGGACCTTGCGCAAAGTCGCGTCGATCTGGGCCATCGGCCGATCGAGGTCCTCGACCTTGGCGTCGCCGCTCTTGACGCCCTTCGCCCCGAGGCTGAGCACCCGCATGATGCCGCGCAGGGACGGGTCGGCGGCGAGCGGCCCGAGCAGGCCCTGCTGCTGGACGAGCTGCTCCGTGGTCTTGGTCAGTTCCTCCTGCGACATGAGCAGGAAGCCGTTCTTCTCGTAGAACGGCCCGCCGTCCGGGCGGTAGACGGACTCGATGGTGTCCTTGCGCTCGGCCAGGGCCTTGGCGAGATTGGCCGCCGCCTCTTCGGCCTCCTCGGGCGATTTCCCGTCGATGACCGCCACGAGGGTTCCGGTCCGCTGCGGGAACGCCTTCTCGTAGGCGATCTCGTCCTGGCGCCAGGGGACGTCCTTGTCGATCAGCCGCTCCACATCGGTGTTGATGCGGAATAGGTGGGCGGCCATGCCGGCGCTCGCGGCGGTGGCGAGGGCGACCAGGGCTATGACCAGCCAGCGGCGCTGGACGGAAAACGCGACGAGCCGTTCGATCACGGGTATCCTGCCTGCTTATGCGATGTGGTCCGGGCGGGGCCGGCGGGGTCTGTGGCCACCGGCCGTGGAGCCGGAACACGCGGATCGCGCCATGTCCGACCGTCGGGTATCACCAATCGGCACGATCCACGAATGCGAACACCCTCCCGGCGGCGGTCGGCCGACGGCTTCGATACGACGAAACCGCGCGCGACGCGCCGATCCTGACGCCTGGCTCAGTAAGGGTCCTGCGTCCAGAATGCAACGCATCCCATGTTTTGCGAAGGTCCGGGCTTTCGGAGGCGGAATCGGCTCCACGGCATGCGTGGCATGCAGGTCGGTAGTCCAGCGCCGTCAGGAAGAAGCGCCGGTCGGTACGACGCCTCGCCTCAGAAAACTCACGATCCGGGGGCTTGTCTTCCACCATCACGGCGGCTGGGGGTTCCGGCTGGCCGTCCCGTCACCAACGCCCACTGCACGCCGATCCCCGGCCCTGTGGCCGGATTATCCCAGGGTCGCGGAAACCCGCACGGTCGAGGTCGGTTGTGCGTCGTTTCGGATTGGTTCCAATCTAGGTCGCTGGAATTCCGATTTTTTTCACGCTAAGCAGCCCGATACATCGGGGCCAGCAACAAGGAGCCACGTCTTGGGTATTCCCCTCCGGTACGTCGCGAAGATTGGCGGCTACATCCTGAAACAGCACCTCACCGGCCGCAAGCGCTACCCGCTCGTGATGATGATGGAGCCGCTGTTCCGCTGCAATCTCGCCTGCGCCGGTTGCGGCAAGATCGATTACCCGGACGAGATCCTGAACAAGCGCCTGCCGGTGGCGGATGCCCTCGAGTCCGTGCGCGAGTGCGGCGCCCCCATGGTGGTCATCGCCGGCGGCGAGCCGCTCCTGCACAAGGACCTGCCGCAGATCGTCGAGGGCATCATCGCCCAGAAGAAGTTCGCGATCGTGTGCACGAACGCGTTGCTCCTCGAGAAGAAGATCAAGGAGTACAAGCCCAGCCCGTACTTCACCTGGTCGATCCATCTCGACGGCGACAAGGAGATGCACGACGGCTCGGTGTGCCAGCGCGGTGTCTACGACAAGGCCGTGGCCGCCATCGCCAAGGCGAAGGAGATGGGCTTCCGCGTCACCATCAACTGCACCTTCTTCAACAACTCGTCCTCGGACAAGATCGCCGACTTCTTCGACAGCGTGACGAAGATGGGCATCGACGGCATCACGGTCTCGCCCGGCTACGCCTACGAGCGTGCGCCCGACCAGCAGCACTTCCTGAACCGCAAGGCGACGAAGGATCTGTTCCGCGGCGTGTTCCGCGCCGGCAAGGAGAAGGGCCGCCAGAAGTGGGCCTTCCAGCAGTCGGGCCTGTTCCTCGACTTCCTGGCCGGCAACCAGACCTACCATTGCACGCCCTGGGGCAACCCGACCCGCACCGTTTTCGGCTGGCAGAAGCCCTGCTACCTGCTCGGCGAGGGTTACACGGCGACCTTCAAGGAACTGATGGAGGAGACCGACTGGGATTCCTACGGCACCGGCAACTACGAAAAGTGCGCCGACTGCATGGTCCATTCGGGCTACGAGGCGTCCTCGGTGGTGGATTCGGTGCGCAAGCCCTGGAAGCCGCTCATCCAAGCGATCCGCGGGATCAAGACCGAGGGCGAGATGGCCCCCGAGATCAATCTCGACAAGCAGCGCCCGGCCGAGTTCGTGTTCTCGCGCAACGTCGCCCAGAAGCTGTCCGAGATCAAAGCCTCCGGCGTCGACACCAAGCGCGAAGCCCGCAACCGCACGGCGGCCTGAGCCGCCTCGGCGCCGGCAGAGTCCGGCGCCGAACGATCCCGAACGAAAAGCCCCGCGACACCTTCGTGTCGCGGGGCTTTTCGTTGTCCGAAATCCGTTCGTCCTACGGTACGCCGAGGCTCGCACCGAGCAGGGGCCGGCACCGCTTCAGGACCGCGAAGGCTCGCCCGGAATCGCGGGCGAGGTGCATGAGGGGGCCGATCTGGCGTGGATCGCGCAGGATCGCCATGAGCACCGCGACGATGTCGGGCTCGCCGTTCGGTTTCAGCGCCTGCGCCGCGAAGGCCGGGATCGCCCGTTTGGCCGGATCGCAGATCACGCGGATCGCCGCGAAGGGCAGGCCGTGCCGGGCCGCGAAGGCGGCGGCGACGTGCGATTCCATATCGACGGCGACAGCCCCGGTACGGGCGTGGAGGCTGGCCTTGTCGGTAGGAGCGAGGATCGCCGTTTCCACGCCGGCGACGGCCGCCAGGACGGAGCCCGACGCCGCGAGCCGGGCCATCAGCGCATCGGCCACGGCTCTGTCGGCTGGATAGCTCCGGTCACCCGCAACAATCTCGGTGGCGACAACCACATCCCCCGCCGCGAGGTCGGACGCGAGTCCTCCGGCGATGCCGATGCTGACCACCGCGCGGCATTCCGGCGGCACTCGGACTTCGAGGAGGGCGCGCAGGCGCCGCGGGTCGCCGCCCGCCCCGATGGCGATCACCCCCGGTCCGGCGGCGAGACGCGCTTCCTTGGCGAGGCCGGTGACGGCGAGGACGGGGAGCATCGGATTTCCAGACACCAAGCCGGCCCTCCCCGGAGCGGGTAGGGGCGGGCGCGCCCCTACATTCCGAACGCGACCGTCCGGGTGTTGGACTGCTTCAGATTGCGGAAGCGCGCCATGGCCCAGAGCGGGAAGAACTTCGGGTAGCCGTGGTAGCGCAGGTAGAACACCCGCGGGAAGCCGGTGGCGGTGTAGCGCTCCTCGGACCAGAAGCCGTCGGCCCCTTGCGTCCGGGTCAGGTAGTTGATGCCACGCACCACCGCCGGATCGTCGGCCTCGCCCGCCGCCATGAGGGCGAGCAACGCCCAGGCCGTCTGCGAGGCCGTGGAGTAGCCCGGCTCGAAGGCCGGATCGATCTTGTAGGACGATGCGTCTTCGCCCCAGCCGCCATCCGGGTTCTGGATGCGGATGAGCCAGGCCACGGCCTTGCGGATCTCGGGGCTCGCCGGATCGACGGCGGCGGCATTGAGGGCGCACAGCACCGACCAGGTGCCGTAGATGAAGTTCATGCCCCAGCGACCGTACCACGAACCGTCCTCCTCCTGGTCAGCGAGGAGGTAGGAGACGCCGCGGTCGAGGGCCTTCGAGCTGTCGCGGGTCTCGCCGAGCTGGGCCAGCATCGAGACGACGCGGGCGGTGACGTCGGCGGTGGGCGGGTCGAGCAGGGCGCCGTGATCCGAGAACGGGATGTGGTTGAGGTAATGATGGTTGTTGTCGGCGTCGAACGCCGCCCAGCCACCGTCGCTCGACTGCAGGCCCTCGACCCATTCGCGGGCCCGCGCAATGGCGTTGGCGTAGTCGGGCACGTCGGCGACCAGCCCGTGCTGACGGGTGGCCCGATCCATGGCCATCACCACGACGGCGGTGTCGTCGAGGTCGGGGAAGTGGGGATTGGCGTACTGGAACGCCCAGCCGCCGGGACGCACGTTCGGGCGGCCCGCCGCCCAATCGCCCTTGATGTCGAGGACCTGAAGGGGCTTGAGCCAGTCGAGGCCGCGGCGGGCCTGCCGCTCGGCCTCGGGGCCGCCGGCTTCCAGCAGGGCATGGCCGGCCAGCGCCGTATCCCACACCGGGGACAGGCAGGGCTGCACGTAGGCCTCGTGCTCCTTGACCACCACGAGCTTCTCGATGGCCTCGCAGGCGATCATCACCTGCGGGTGGTCGGCGGGATAGCCGAGCACGTCGTACATCAGCACGGTGTTGACCATGGCGGGGAAGATGGCGCCGAGGCCGTCCTCGCCGTTGAGGCGCTCGCTGACCCAGGCCTCGGCCTTGTCGATGGCGCGCTGGCGGCGCTTCTTCGGGAAATGCGCCTGCGTGACTTGCAGCACCCGGTCGATGGCCCCGAAGATGGGCGTCCAGGGCCAGGTCGCGTGCGGGCTGCCGGGCCAGTGACGGACGTGCTCGGGCGGCGTCACGAACAGTTCCGGCACGCCGAGGCCGCGCGGGTTCTTGGCCAAGGGCTTCTTGGCCTGAAGCACCAGCAGGGGCACGATCACGCAGCGCGCCCAGTAGGACACCTTGTCGAGGTGGAACGGGAACCACTTCGGGAGGTGCATGATCTCCACGGGCATCACCGGCACGGCGCGCCACGGCACCTGCCCGAACAGGGCCAGCAGGAAGCGGGTGAAGACGTTGGAATTGGCGGCCCCGCCGCGCGACAGGATCGCCTCGCGCGCACGGCGCATGTGCGGCGCCTCGATGGAATCGCCCGTGAACTTGAGGGCGTAGTAGGCCTTGACGCTCGCGCTCATGTCGAACGGCCCGTCGTGGACCAGGGACCAGCCCCCGTGCTTGCCTTGCGTGCGGCGCAGGTAGTTGCCGATCTTGGCCTCCAGGCCCGGAACAATCTCGGTCGCGCGGAACTGGTGGAACATGATGTATTCGGACGGAATCGTCGCATCGGCCTCGAGCTCGAAGCACAGGTGCCCGTCGGCATGGGAGAGAGCCGCGAGGGCGTGCGTCGCGCGCGTGATGCCGCGCTCCACATCCTCGATGGAGATCTCCTGCGTCTTGGGGCGCTGCAGCGCCTCGACCTTCTTGAATGCCTCTCGCATCGTCCTCGCCTCACCGGCCTTCAAAGCCGCCGCCATACCTCAGGCCGCGCCGCGCGCGCGTGCCCGTGCACACTCGCCCGCCGGGCGTGCGAGTGCGTGCGCGGCGGTCGTTCCCGACCGGATCGCGCCTTCGATCGTCGATGGCAGACCGGTCGCGGTCCAATCGCCTGCCAGGACGCAATTGCGGTGGGCCGTCTGAGCGCCGGATCGGCGCGCGGCCTCGGCAGGCGTCGCCGCGAAGGTCGCCCGCTTCTCCTTGACGATCTGCCAGCTTGGCAGTTCTGGCGCAAGTCCGCACAAAGTCGAGACTTCGGCCCAGATTTGTCGACCTAAGTCTTCCCGCGGCACGTCGAGGAGGCGATCGGCGCCGCTGATGGTCACGGATAGACGATCCGGATAGGCGAACAGCCACTCCGTCAGTCCATTCACCACGCCGAGCAGTAACGGTGCGTTCGCGGGCGGAACCACAGCGAAATGCGCGTTGACGATGGAGCGGTAGGCCTGCGGCGCAGCCAACCCCGGAATCAGGTCCGCCGCCACCCAGGGTGGCAGGGCGACCACGACCGAATCATCGGCGCCGAGAACGATGGTCTCGTCGCCGAACACGAGTTCGGTGACCCCGGCCTCGTCGAACGTCAGCGAGCGCAGGCGATGCCCGAACCGCATTTCGGCGCCGTACCGTGCCAGATAGGCCACAGCCGGATCGACGAACGCCGCCGAGAGCCCGGCCACCGCCACGAGGGGACGGCTCGCAGCACCTCCGGCCCCGAGGGTCTCGCGCAGGATCGTGGCGGCGAGGCCGACGTCGCTCTCCTTCGGCTCGGTGTTGAGGGCCGCGATGAGCACCGGGTGCCACAAGCGGTCGTAGAGCAGGCCCTCGCAGGCCATCGCCTCGCCGATGGTCCCGCCCTGGCCCGGCGCCTTGCCGGCGGCGGCCTTCAGGATGCGCAAGGGGGCGAGATAGTCCGATGCCTTGGTGCCCGGCACCCGGCGCGAAGCTGCAAGCACCCACCAGGGGATCCGGCCGGCGTTGGGGCGCAGGGTCCAGCGCTCGCCGGTCTTCAGGTCGGCGAAGGGGAACTCGGCTTCGGCCGGCCCCGAGAGGGCATCGGCCGGGGCGCCGATGGTCTTCATGAAGCCCAGCGCCGAGGTGTTGCCCGACAGGAGCAGGTGGTTGCCGTTGTCGATGGTGAGACCGAGGGTCGGGTCGTAGTACGAGCGGCAACGGCCGCCGGCCTGCTTGGCCGCCTCGTGCACGATCACGCGGCGTCCGGCCTCCACCAGGGAGACGGCGGCCGAGAGCCCGGCGAGCCCGGCGCCGACGACGTGGACGGTACCGGCCATCAGACGATCCCGTGACGCAGGGCGACGGCGACGAGGGCGGCCTTGGCCGGCTTCACCCGGGCGCGGGGCTTGGCCCAACCGCGCGCCAGCACGGCGTCGAGGTAGAGCCGGTAGGCCGCCGCCATGAGACGGGGCGCCTTGGTGACCTTGCGCGGGCAGCGGGCGATGATCGCCCAGGTCTCGCGGTAATGCTCCTTCGCCTCCTCCGCGACGGCGGCACAGACTTCGCCGATGCGGGGATGGTCGATGGCCGCCTGCGGCGTCGGATCGGTCAGGCCGATGGCGAAAAGCTTCTCGCGGGGGAGGTAGAGGCGGCCGCGCTCGGCATCTTCGTCGATGTCGCGCAGGATGTTGGTGAGCTGGAGCGCGCGGCCCTCGTGATGGGCGAGCGCGATGCCTTCGGCCTCGGCCACACCGAAGATGCGTACGGAGAGACGGCCGACGGCACTGGCGACCCGGTCGCAGTAGAGGTCGAGGGTGGCTTCGTCGGGGGCGACGATGTCCTCGAACGCGTCCATGGCCATGCCGTCGATGACGGCGTGGAAATCCGCCCGCAACAGGCCGTAGCGCCGGATCGGAACCACGAGGTCCTGCACCCGGGGCACGGGCCGTCCGGCATAGAGGGCGTCGATGTCGGCGGCCCAGCGGTCGAGCTCAGCCCGGCGAATCTCGGCGGGACCGCCGTCATCGGCGACATCGTCCACGGCGCGGCAGAACGCGTAGACGGCATACATCGCCTCGCGCCGTTCCTTCGGCAGGAGCCGCATGGCGGTGTAGAACGACGAAGATTTCGCCGGCAGGGCCTCGACGGGCGCCGTCTCGGGCAGGGGCGTGGCGGTGGCGCTCATGCGCGTGTCCCCAGCGCATGGCGACGCAGGGTCCGACCGCGCAGGGGGCGCCGCGCCAGGGTCGCGGCAATGCCGCCGAGCGCCGTCAGGGCGAACGCCGCCTTGCCGTGATGGACCTTCTCGGACAGGGGATCACGCTCCATCAGGCCCCGGCACAGCACGACCGCGAGGCGGTGGATCGCCGCGATCTCGAGGCTGAGGCGCAGGTCCGCGATGAGGTCGGGCAGCACGGCGCCCTCGTCCAGGAGCCCCATGGTGCGTGTCGCCAATTCACGGATGACGGCGCGCAGCGCCGGCGAGGCCTTGGCGGCGCCCAGTGCCTCGACGGTCACGCCATGCTTCTCCAGGGTTTCGCGCGGGAGGTAGACCCGGTCGTTGCGGGTGTAGTCCTTCCCGCAATCCTGGAGGTGGTTGATGATCTGCAGCGCGGCGCAGATGGCGTCGGACGGCCCCCAGACCACGGACGGATCCTCGCCGTGCACGTCGAGGACGTAGCGTCCCACCGGCATGGCCGAAAGTCGGCAATAGGCGATGAGCTCGTCCCAATCGGCGTAGCGGGTCTTGCGCGCATCGAGGCGAAAGGCGTCGAGGAGTTCGAGCGCGTGGGTCGCCGGCAAGCCTCTCGCGAAAAGTTCGCGCTTGAGGGGCTCGGCCTCGGGGTCGGACGGACCCTTGCCCGTGAGGGCGTCGGCGAGCGCGTCGAGCAGCTCGATCTTACGCTCGGGCGTCAGCGTGGTGTGGTCCGCGACATCGTCGCCGGCCCGCACGAAATCGTAGAAGGCCAGGATCGCGCCCCGGTTCCTCGGGTGGATCAGGTGCGACGCGACGGGAAAGTTCTCGTCCTTGTGGCCCTTGCCGGAGCGGGCCTCCGTGGCGTTCTGCAGGATGGCGCTCACTTGAGGCGTCCCTCCTGGCGGAACCACGCGATGGCGTCGGACAAGCCTTCGCGGTAGGGGCGGGCGGTGTAGCCGAGTTCGGCTCGCGCCTTCGCATCGGTGAAGAACATGCGGTAGCGCGACATCCTGATGCCGTCGATGGTGGCGAACGGCGCCTTGCCGGTGAAGCGGGCGATCTGCTCGGAGACGAACGCGATCGGGTAGACCACGGCGCGCGGCAGGTTCACCGTCGGCGCCTTGCGGCCGACCATGCCGGCGATGTCGGCGAGCATCTGCGAGAGCAGGACGTTCTCGCCGCCGAGGATGTAGCGCTCGCCGACCCGTCCGCGCTGGAGCGCGAGCAGATGGCCGTAGGCGACATCGTCCACGTGGGCGAGGTTGAGGCCGGTGTCGACGAAGGCGGGCATGCGTCCGAGCGCCGCTTCCAAGATGATGCGGCCCGTGGGCGTCGGCTTCACGTCGCGGGGGCCGATGGGCGTCGACGGGTTGACGATGACCACGGGCAGGCCGTTGCGCGCCGCCATCTCCTCGACGACCCGTTCGGACACAACCTTGCTGCGCTTGTAGGCGCCGATGGCGGTGCCGGGCGTCAGGGGCCGGGTCTCGTCGGCGGGCGTGCCGTCGTCGTGCGGTTTGATGGTGGCGACGCTCGACGTGTAGACGATGCGCTCGATGCCGGCCCGCAGGGCCTCTTCCATGAGGATCACGGCGCCGTCGCGGTTGGTCGCGACGATCTCCTCGGGGTTCGGCGCCCACAGGCGGTAATCCGCCGCCGCGTGCACGAGGTATCGCTGGCCTTGCAAGGCGGCGGCGACGGCCGTCCGGTCGCGCATGTCGCCCTCGACCACCTCGACGTCTGTCCAGGTCAGATTGGTGCGCGGCGATGTGGCCCGCACCATGATCCGCACCCGAAATCCGGCCTTGCGGAACACGTCCACGAGGGCGGCGCCCAGGAAACCGCTCGCACCGGTGATGAGAACCGGGCCGGCATCGAAGGGGCCGGTGGGGGTCGCCTGTGGCATTTCTCTCGCGGGTTCAAAAGCAAAAGGGGCGCAGCGGGTTTGGGACCGCAGAACCCGGCGCTTTTGTCATCGAAATAGACCCCCGACAAGCGCAGTCGGGTCACACCCAGGCGCATCCGCACGGGGCTGGCCCGCGCGGATGCGCCTGATGGGACCAGTCAGGCGAGGCGCAAGCGGCTCGATCCGGCCTTCCGCTCGGGCAGGGTATCGCGGGCGGTGCGGGCGATGGATTCGGCGTCGAGGCCGGCCTCGCGGTACATGGCGTCGGGGGAGTTGTGGTCCTGGTAGGTGTCGGGCAGCGTCAGGGTCCGCACCCGGACCCGGCCGGCATCCAGCGCGCCCTTCTCGGCCAGCAGATGCAGCACCATGGCGCCGAAGCCGCCCACCGAGCCCTCCTCCAGGGTGATCAGCACCTCGTGGCTCGCGGCGATCTTCACCTCCATGGCGGCGTAGGGNCGCTCGGGCAGGGTATCGCGGGCGGTGCGGGCGATGGATTCGGCGTCGAGGCCGGCCTCGCGGTACATGGCGTCGGGGGAGTTGTGGTCCTGGTAGGTGTCGGGCAGCGTCAGGGTCCGCACCCGGACCCTGCCGGCATCCAGCGCGCCCTTCTCGGCCAGCAGATGCAGCACCATGGCGCCGAAGCCGCCCACCGAGCCCTCCTCCAGGGTGATCAGCACCTCGTGGCTCGCGGCGAGATCGAGGATCATGGCTTCGTCGAGGGGCTTGGCGAAGCGGGCATCCGCCACCGTCACCGCCACACCCTCGGCCTCGAGGAGATCGGCGGCCTTGAGGGCCTCGGAGAGACGCGTGCCGAGGCTCAGCAGCGCCACCCGCGCGCCCTCGGGCCGGCGCACGATCCGGCCCTTGCCGATGGCCAGCGCTTCGCCGCGCTCGGGCAGGTCGACGCCGACGCCCTCGCCRCGCGGGTAGCGCARGGCGATCGGGCCGCTGTCATGGGCGTGGCAGGTCGCCACCATGTGCACGAGCTCGGCCTCGTCGGAGGCYGCCATCACGGTCATGTTCGGCAGGCAGCAGAGRTAGGCCAGATCGAACGCGCCCGCATGGGTCGCGCCGTCGGCCCCCACCAGCCCGGCCCGGTCCAGGCAGAACCGCACGGGCAGGTTCTGCAGGGCGATGTCGTGCACCACCTGATCGTAGGCCCGCTGCAGGAASGTCGAGTAGATCGCCACGAACGGCTTGTAGCCCTCCGTCGCCAGGCCGCCCGCGAAGGTCACCGCGTGCTGCTCGGCGATGCCGACGTCGAAGGTCCTGTCCGGATGCGCCTTGCCGAACAGGTCGATGCCGGTGCCGCCCGGCATGGCGGCCGTGATGGCCACCACCTTGGGGTCGGCGTCGGCGCACTTGATCAGGCTCTCGCCGAACACGCGGGTGTAGGCCGGCGCGTTGGGCTTGGCCTTGGCCTGCACCCCCGACAGCACGTCGAACTTGACGACCCCGTGGTAGCGGTCGTCGCTGGCCTCCGCCGGGGCGTAGCCCTTGCCCTTGCGGGTGACCACGTGGAGCAGGATCGGCCCCTGCTCGGTGTCGCGGACGTTCTTGAGGATGGGAAGCAGGTGGTCGAGGTTGTGCCCGTCGATGGGCCCGACATAGTGGAAGCCCATCTCCTCGAACATGGTGCCGCCGCCGACCACCAGGGAACGGGCGTATTCCTCCGCCGCCGCCGCGCGCTGGTAGAGCGCCTTCGGCAGCAGCTTTCCGAGCTGCTTGGCGGTCTCGCGGAGCGACTGGTAGGTGCCGCCCGAGGCCAGGCGCGCGAAGTAGGCCGACATCGCCCCCACCGGGGGGGCGATCGACATGTCGTTGTCGTTGAGGATGACGATGAGGCGCGAGTGCAGCGCGCCGGCGTTGTTCATGGCCTCGTAGGCCATGCCGGCCGACATCGAGCCGTCGCCGATCACCGCGATCATGTTGCGGCGCTTCGGGGCTGGGGCGCCCTTGGCCTTGGCCTCCGCCTCGTCGAGGTCGCGCGCCACCGCCATGCCGAGGGCCGCGGAGATCGAGGTCGAGGAATGCGCCGCGCCGAAGGGGTCGTAGACGCTCTCCGAGCGCTTGGTGAAGCCCGACAGGCCGCCGGGCTGGCGCAGCGTCCGGATGCGGTCGCGCCGGCCGGTGAGGATCTTGTGCGGGTAGGCCTGGTGGCCGACGTCCCAGACGATACGGTCGTCGGGGGTGTCGAACACGTGGTGGAGCGCCACCGTCAGCTCGACCACGCCGAGCCCCGAGCCGAGATGCCCGCCGGTGATCGACACCGCCTCGATCATCTCGGCCCGCACCGCCTCGGCCACCGCAGGCAGATCGCTCTCGGGAAGCCGACGCAGCGCGGACGTCTCGTCGAGACCGTCTAGAATCGAG